>JBGTJO010000166.1:0-3674 GCA_041745135.1 Aestuariivirga sp.
TCACGCTCCTCCATGCCGCGCCGCCAGCAACGCTCGTGACGGGCGGCGTGAGAGGCGAGTTGCGCCAGAAGCTCGACGCGAACCGGCACGGCACGTTCGGCGGCCGCTGTGGGTGTCGGCGCCCGCCAATCGGCGGCGAAGTCGATCAACGTCGTGTCGGTCTCGTGGCCCACTGCCGAAATCAGAGGAATAGCGCTCGCCACCACGGCGCGCACGACACGTTCATCATTGAAACCCCAGAGGTCTTCGAGCGAACCTCCACCCCGCGCCACGATGATAAGATCGGGGCGCGGGTTCATCCGATTCAATCCGGCGATGGCGCCCGCCACTTCCGCCGCACTCGTTTCCCCCTGCACCCGCACCGGCCAGACGATCACATGGCGGGGAAACCGGTCCTTGAGGCGATGCAAAATATCGCGGATCACAGCACCCGTTGGCGAGGTGACGATGCCGATCACGCGCGGCAGGAAGGGAATGGGCTTTTTCCGCGCCGCATCAAACAGACCTTCCGCTGCGAGTTTCTTCTTGCGCTCCTCCAGCAGCACCATGAGAGCGCCGGCACCCGCGGGCTCGATGCTCTCGATCACGATCTGATAGGTGGATTTGTTCGGATAGGACGTGATCTTGCCGGTGGCGATCACTTCCAGCCCCTCGCGCAAATTGGACTGCACGCGGGGGAAGCTGCTGCGCCAGATCACGGCGTCGAGCTTGGCGCCTTCATCCTTGATGCAGAAATAGCAGTGCCCCGAGGAATGGGGCCCGCGAAATCCTGAAATCTCTCCCCTCACCCGCACATGGCTGAAGGTGTCTTCCAGAGTGCGCTTCAGCGCGTGCGAGATCTCGGTGACGGAATACTCGCCAATATTCGGCTTTCCCGCCTCACGGATTTCCCCGGTCTCCGGATCATGACCCCAAAGGTCCGACAACGACATTTTACGCCCTTTGATTCTCCACCATCAAATGCGAGAAGCGCCGGAAAGGCAAGTTTTCCCGGCAATGAAGAGGAGGCCCGCTTCAAGCGCGGGCATGATGAGAAGGGGAGGCGCTCTCTTCTCATCATGCGCGAGCTTGACCCGCGCATCCTTTTCCCGTTCCTACGGGAGAGGCCTTTGAGCAACGGGCGGCGATTTCGATACACATGAATATCCTTCTCATTGGGTCCGGGGGACGCGAGCATGCGCTGGCTTGGGCGATTTCGGCCAGTCCGCTGTGCGAGATATTGCACTGCGCGCCTGGCAATCCGGGCATGGCTCAAGTCGCTCGGCTTGCCGATCTGGATATTGCCGATCATGCGGCCATCGCCCGCTTTTGCAAGAAGGAGATGATCGGACTTGTCGTCGTCGGGCCCGAGGGGCCGCTGGTGGCGGGTATTGCCGATGATCTTCGCGCGGCCGGCATCAAGGTGTTCGGCCCCTCGAAATTCGCCGCGCAACTGGAAGGCTCCAAGGGTTTTACCAAGGATATCTGTGCCAAATACGATATCCCGACGGCCGCCTATGGCCGTTTCTGGGATAAGGCTTCCGCCCTTGACTATCTGGAGCGGCATGGAGTCCCTATCGTCATCAAGGCCGATGGGCTGGCGGCCGGCAAGGGCGTTACCGTTGCCATGTCCACGAGCGAAGCGCGCAACGCCGTGGAGGACATTTTCTCCGGCAGGTTCGGCGAGGCCTCCTGCGTTGTTGAGGAATTCCTCGAAGGCGAAGAGGCAAGCTACTTCGTGCTCACCGATGGCGTCCACGCGCTGCCGCTCGCAACCGCGCAGGACCACAAACGGGTGGGCGATGGCGACGTTGGCCCCAACACTGGCGGCATGGGCGCCTATTCGCCAGCACCCTGCATGACCGAAGCGCTTTGCGCGGAAGCGCTGGAGCGCATCGTCAGGCCCACGATCCGCGCGCTTAACGATATGGGGCACCCCTATGTGGGTGTTCTCTATGCAGGTCTCATGCTCACCAAAGAGGGGCCAAAGCTCATCGAATACAATGCTCGTTTCGGCGACCCCGAAACGCAAGTGCTGATGCCGCGCCTCAAGGACGATATCGTGACATTGATGCTCGCCTGTACCGATGGCACGCTGGACAAGATGTCGGTGCGCTGGCTACCGGAGAGCGCACTCACCGTCGTGATGTGCGCAAAGGGTTATCCCGGCGAGCCGCTCAAGGGCGCGGAAATTCGCGGGCTGAATGCCGCCTCCTCAGAAGGTACCGAAATTTTCCATGCGGGCACGGCTCTGCGCGATGGCAAGCTCATCGCCAATGGCGGCCGGGTGCTGAATGTCGTAGCACTCGGCAAAACTGTAAAGGAGGCGCAGCAGCGCGCCTATGCCGCCGTGGACAAGATCGACTGGCCGGAGGGCTTCTGCCGCCGGGATATCGGCTGGCGGGCTGTCTAAACCAAGGCTAGACTGCACGAATGACCGATCTTTTTCCCGGCACTCATGAGCAGCGCGTCACCGTAGAGGGCGTTGAAATTTTTGTGCGCACCGGAGGCTCAGGTCCGCCGCTGCTGCTGATCCACGGTTTCCCCCAGACCCATGCCATGTGGCATCGCCTCGCTCCGGCACTGATGCGGAACTTCACTTGCGTCATTCCGGATTTGCGCGGCTATGGCTTTTCCTCCTGCCCCGAAAACGATGCCGAAAATCTCGCCTATTCGAAGCGCGCCATGGCGCGGGACCTGGTAGCCGTGATGGAGCGGCTGGGGCATCGGCGTTTTGCGGTGGCAGGCCATGACCGCGGTGCCCGCGTCGGCTACCGCATGGCGCTCGATCATCCCCGCGCCGTTACCTCGCTGGCTGTGCTCGATATCGTGCCGACCCATGCCATGTGGCACAATTTCACCGTAGCACTTGCCATGAAGACCTATCACTGGCTGTTCCTGGCCCAGCCCAATCCGCTGCCCGAAATGCTGATCGAGCCTGCCCCCGTGAGCTATCTCGATTATACGCTGGCGAGCTGGACCAAAGCCAAGGACCTCTCCGCTTTCGATGAAGCAGCGCTCGCTGAATATCGGCTGCACTACGCAACGCCCGAGCATGTTCACGCCACCTGCAACGATTATCGCGCGGGCGCCACCTGCGACCTCGCCCATGACGATGCCGATGCGGCGGCGGGGCGCAAAATCGCCTGCCCCACTCTGGCACTCTGGGGCGATGCAGGATTTCCAAACAAGACCGGCAGCCCGCTTGATATCTGGCGGAAATGGTGCGACCGGGTCGAAGGCCAAGGCATTGACTCGGGTCATTTCCTTGCTGAGGAAAATCCGGAGGAGACGCTGGCGCATCTCGTGCCGTTCCTGAAGGCCAGCAGCCACCGATGAGTGGTCCCCGTATCGGCCTGGCTTTGGGCGGCGGCAGCGCCCGCGGGCTCGCCCACATCCCCATGCTCGAGGTCTTCGACGAGCTTGGCCTTAAGCCCACGATCATCGCAGGCTGCAGCATCGGCGCGCTGATCGGGGCCGGCTACGCATCGGGCATGAGTGCCGCCGAGATCCGCGAGCGCGCCGAGATGCTGCTCAAGAATCGTTTTCAGGCCATGCGCTATGTCTTCGGCGCCAAGCGAACAAGGCTCAGCGATATTCTGGCGCTCAAGGGTCTCGCCTCCTTGCAAATCAAGGGTGAGAAGCTCGTGGGGTTGGCTTTTCCCGACAATCTGCCGGAGAATATCGAGGACCTG
>JBGTJO010000167.1:0-13878 GCA_041745135.1 Aestuariivirga sp.
CGCCTTCGGCCCCTGCAACGCCAGCAGCGCCATGCCCTCGCCCGCCTTGAATGAAACGCCGTCGGGCAGATGGCCCACGATCCAGGCGAAATCATGGGCCTTGCGCGCCGCGTTCACCACCACATAGAGCCAGCCTTCGTAATTCTTGTAGGCCGAGCGCGTAATCATCAGATCGTCGAGAATGCCGCCGTCTTCGTTCAGCAATTGCGAATAGCGCTGCTGGCCCGGCTCAAGCCCCGAAATATCGGCGGGCACGATCTTTTCCATCGCAGCGGCAGTCGCCGCGAAATCGGGACTAACGATGAAGCATTGCCCCATATGCGAGACATCGAAGAGCCCGGCGTTCTCGCGCGTCCAATTGTGTTCGGCGATGATGCCTTGCGGATATTGCACCGGCATTTCGTAGCCGGCGAAAGGCACCATGCGCGCGCCCAGCGCCACATGGGCATCGTAGAGGGGAGTGCGGAGAATTTCGGCTTCAGTCATCTAGGCTCCAGACGAAAGTTGGCATAGCCCGGCGTTCCAAGCCAGGCTTGCCCCCTCTGTCAGAGAACCTGAGAGATTTCATCCGAACCGTCGCTCCGACACGGCCAGACTTCGCTCCTTCGGTGAGAGGCTCAAAAAGTCGAGCCGCTACTCTCCAGATTTTATCTACGCCTGCGGTCCTTTTGCCTGAGAGTTTCCGGGGCGGTTGCTCCTTCGGCGCCGGTTTCCCGGTCTCTCCCGCGTGGCGTCTACGCTGAACTGCGCCGGACCATAGGGGCGCGGGCGGGGAAGTCAAGGCGCACTGCTTTAGTGATCCGTTAAGTGCAACAGGGACAGTGCTTACGCATCTGGACGGTACTCCATGTACACGTTAGCTCTTGCAAAGGGGGATGGGGTCGGGCGCCGGGCATGCAAAAAACCTGAAGACTCATAAAGCGCAATCGCGCTCGTCAGTACGGAATTCGTCTCTAGATAAAGTTTATTGCCGCCCAGGGCCTTGAACGCATCCAGCGCAGCTATCAGGAGCCTGCGGCCAATTCCGCGCCCCTGAAAGGAAGCGGTCACCGCAGTTTTCGAAATCTCAAAATGGCCTTCGCCTTCGTGTAGAACTGCGCAAGTGCCAATTATTTCATCACCACATTTCGCCAACAGCAATGCGCCGCCCTTCTCGATTATCAAGTGCGGTTGCGAAAGCACTTCCACATCGGGGGGTTCTACCTCGAAATATTTTTCCAGCCATTCCAAGTTCAAACGCTTGAAGTCGTCGGCATATTGATTTTCGAAGGGGATGATTTCGATAGGATCGACTGCCATCTCTCCGCCCGTCATTGATTGCACCAGATGCAACGACGAGATTATTGCATATGTGACTTCGCGTCGATGGCCAGTGGCAGCGCCCCTCACTTTAGAGAAAAATTGGGGTGAAGCTCGCCAATGACCCCGGCTCCTTTACCACTCTGATACCCTATGATAATTCCTAAGAATGAAAATTGAGACGACTTTCAACCCGAAGGAGCAAGATCGGAAACAGCTGAAAGAGAGCTTTCGACAATACGAGTTGTCCGTTATTCCCGACCTTCCGTCCGAAGACGAAAACCAGTTGGTAGCGGTGTATTTGCGGCGCGATGACGGGACAATCAGTGGGGGAATAGAGGCAAATATCTACTGGGATGGCGTAGAAATTGAGCTTCTGTGGGTGTCGGAAGATATGCGTGGTGCCGGGCTTGGCTCTCGGTTGATGCAAGAGGTAGAAAAGCAAGCGAGGGAAAAGGGAGCAGGTATTGCTTTTCTAAAAACGGGCGAGGCGCGAAAATTTTATGAGAGTCTTGGATACGAAGTATACGGGATTTTGGAAGACCGCCCGATCGGTACAAAGCTCTATCACATGAAGAAGCGTCTGCGAGAGTAACGTCGTTCATCCCGCCAGCTCCTCGCCCTGAGGTGCCCGGCGTAGCCGGGCCTCGAAGGGTCCTGTTGCAGCACGGGAGGTTGTATCAATACCTCGAGGCTCGCTACGCTCGCACCTCAGCTTGAGGATAGAGATCGACAACTTCCAATCCCCTCCTCCTCAGCCGCGCGGCGATGATGGAACGGTGGCAGAGGGCGGGATCACGCTCGAAACACAGCAGGCACGTTGGCGCCTCGCTAGCGCGAAGGCCAAGCGACTCCAGTTCGACCTGGGCTTCAACCGATTTCAGGTGCGAATGATAGAGATCGCTGAACTCTTCATATCTGCCGGCGCGCGCTGCCTCCCTGCCCGGCTTCGGCGTGCCCAGCGCCTTGAAATGCAGGTAGGCGATGCCCTCCTTCTCAAGGCGGCTCCGCAGCACATTTTTCGAAAAACCCTTCTTGCGCGACAGGGGAAGGGCCCGCACGTCGGCTAACACCTTGACGCCCGCCTCGTGCAACCGCGCGACAAAGCGGTCGATGCCGGTTCCTTCGTAACCGATCGTATAAAGCGTAGTCATCTCTCAAATTCCGTCACCTCTGGGGTCCCGCTTCCTTCACTATGGAGAAAGACAAAGCGGGATTCCAGCTTGTGCTGGAATGACGGGGACTAAATGGAATTACTCCGCAATCTTCAGCAAATGCTCCAGCGTATCGGCCTCCGCCGCGGGCTTGTCCCAGCGGATGCGGGATATGCGGGGAAAGCGCATGGCGAGGCCCGCCTTGTGACGGCCGGATTTCTGGATGGCATCGAAGGCGACTTCGAGAACGAGCCTGGGCTCAACCGCGCGCACGGGGCCGAAGCGTTCGGTCGTGTTCTGGCGCACGAAACGGTCAAGCTCCTTCAATTCCTCGTCGGTGAAACCGGAGTAAGCCTTGCCGCAGGGCACGAGACCTAGGCCGCTCTCGCCATCCGCCCAAACGCCGAACGTATAATCCGAATAGAAGGACGAACGCTTGCCGGCTCCGCGCTGCGCATACATCAGCACGCAATCGGCGGTGAGTGCTGCACGCTTCCACTTATACCAATGGCCCTTGGGCCGGCCCGCGAGATAGGGGCTCGCACGCCGCTTCAGCATCAGGCCTTCGATGCCGCCATGGCGAGCGCCCTGCCACAAGGCGCGCAGATCATCCTTGGACGCTGGCGAGAGCTGCTCCGACACATCGGTGCGGCGCGGGCCCTTCTCGCGATGCCAGCGCTCCAGCCGCTCGCGCCGCTCCACAAAGGGCAGCGACCGCAAATCCTCAGCCTCCAATTCAAGCGCATCATAGAGGCGGACATGGGCTGGATATTTTTCCATCATGGCGCGAGCCACCCCCTTGCGGTTCAACCGCTGTTGCAGATCGCCGAAGGGCGCGACCTCGCCGTCGCGCACCACCAGCAATTCGCCATCGAGCACGGCATCGAACGCAGCACCTTCGATCATGTCCGGAAAAGCGCCGCCAACATCATCGCCGGTCCGCGAGAAAAGCCGTGTCACGCCGCCACGCCCGGAATACTGCACCCGGATCCCGTCCCACTTCCATTCAACCGCGAAGTCGGAAACCTCGAGCGCGTCCCACTCCGCATCCTCCAGAGGATGCGCCAGCATCAGCGGGCGGAAGACGGGCGTTGCAGATTTCTCCGGCAATCCCGTTCGCCCTTCGAGCCAACTGAACAGCGGCAAAAACGGTGGCGTCAGCCCATGCCAAAGCTCCTCGATTTCGCTGACATCGCGGCCAAAGGTGCGCGCCACCGCAAGGCGCGCGAGCCTGGCGGAAACGCCAACGCGCGGCGCTCCCGACAAAAACTTGAGCAAGGCCCAGCGCCCCGTTGCATCCAGCCGGTCAAGCCAGGCGGCCAGCTCGGCCGATTGCTGGTGGCGGCCAATATATTTCAGCCGCTCCACGATCTCGGCGAGTCGCGGCGGATGCCCAAGGTCGGCGGGCTGCGGCCACATGAGCGACAGAGTCTCTGCCGTGTCGCCCACATAATCGCGCGACAGACCATAAAGCTCGGGATCGAAGCGGTTCTCAGCCAGCTCGATGATGATGCGGCGAATGGGAAAGGCATGCGGCAATCCGTCGGTGAGCGCCGCAAGCGCGTAACCGCGATCCGGGTCCGGCGTCGTCCGGAAGTAGTTGCACATGAGCGTCAGCTTGCCATTGCGCGAGGGCGTGTAGAGCAATCGGTCAAGCAGTTCCGCGAAGGCCTTCATTCGGGCTCGTCCTCGCGCCCCACCAAAGCCAGCGCCCGCGCCTTCAGGCCCATCGCTTCCGCCGCATGCACCAGCGCCTCCTCGCGGCCGTGAGTCACCCAGATTTCCTCAGCGCCGGTCTCGCGGATCGTGTCCAGCAGCTCCGGCCAGTCGGCATGATCGGAAATCACCAGCGGCAGCTCCACGCCGCGCTGGCGCGCGCGCCCCCGAATGCGCATCCATCCCGAAGCAAAGCTGGCCAGCGGCTCCGCCAGCCGCCTCGACCAGCGGTCGCCGATGGCCGACGGCGGCGACAGCACGATCTCGCCCGCCAACGTGTTTGTCGCAGCCATCACATCGGGCACCTCGCCCATGGCGATGCCGCGGCTGGCATAATAATCAGTAAGCGAGCGAAGCGCGCCATGGAGCCATATGGGCCGGTCGTATCCTGCCTGCCGCAACAGCGCGATCAGCCGCTGGCACTTGCCCAGGCTGTAAACGCCGATCTGGTGGGTGCGCTCGGGAAAGTCCGCAAGCGAGGCGAGCAGCTTGCCGATCTCCGCGCGGTCCGGCTCATGGCGGAACACCGGCAGGCCGAAAGTCGCCTCGGTGATGAAAAGATCGCAGGTCACCGGCTCAAAGGGCAAGCAGGTCGGATCGGCATGGCGCTTGTAATCGCCCGAGATGACGGCGCGTACCCCTCGATAGTCGATGACAAGCTGCGCGCTGCCAAGGATATGTCCGGCCGGCACCAGCCGCACGGTCACATCGCCCAGGCTCAGGCTTTCCCCATAGGCCATCGCCTGCAACTGTCCGCCAGCAAACTCGCCGAGCCGGAGCCGCATGATGTCGATGGTCTCCTCTGTCGCCAGCACCGCCTCATTCCCCGGCCTTGCATGGTCGGAATGGCCATGAGTGATGATGGCGCGCGGCACGGCGGCATGGGGATCGATATAAAAATCGCCCGGCACGCAATAGAGGCCCTTATTGTCCGGCCTCAACCAGGTTTCAAAAGCAGGCATGGCGGGCATTACAGAGCAACGGGGCTTCCTTGACAATGTTCCCCGCCGCCAGCATGTACGCCCTCATGAGCAAGCCGCCACTGACCATCCTGCTCGCCGGCCCCCGGGGCTTTTGTGCAGGCGTGGTGCGCGCCATCGATATCGTCGAGCGGGCTTTGGCGCTTTATGGCCCCCCGGTTTATGTTCGCCATGAGATCGTGCACAACCGTTTCGTCGTCGACGATCTCCGCGCCAAAGGCGCGATCTTTGTGGATGAACTCCACGAAATTCCGTCGGGCGATCATCCCGTGATCTTCTCCGCTCACGGCGTTCCCAAAACGGTGCCGCAGGAGGCCGCATCGCGCAAGCTGTTCCACATCGACGCCACCTGCCCTCTCGTGACCAAGGTTCACATGGAGGCGCAGCGCCATTTCAGCGAAGGCCTCCACATTATCCTCATCGGTCACCGGGGACACCCGGAAGTCATCGGCACGATGGGGCAATTGCCGGAAGGGGCCATCACTCTCATCGAAACTGCAGGAGACGCGCAAAAGCTCGCCGTCCGCGATCCGAACAAACTCGCCTACGTCACTCAAACAACATTGTCGGTGGACGATACGAAAGACGTCATTACAATATTGCAGCAGCGCTTCCCCTCGATCCGCGGCCCCTTCAAGGAAGATATCTGTTACGCGACAACAAATCGTCAGGATGCGGTCAAATCCATCGCCGCGCGTATCGACCTGCTGCTGGTTGTCGGCGCACCCAATTCTTCAAATTCGAAACGTCTGGTGGAAGTGGGTGAAAAAAGCGGATGCCCCCGCGCGCTGCTGGTTCAGCGCGCCGGCGATCTTGACTGGACTACACTGCACGATCTTCGCACCATGGGCCTCACGGCGGGCGCGTCTGCGCCGGAAATTCTCGTCAATGAAATCATCGATGCATTCCGCGCGCATTACGATGTGACGGTCGAGAAGGTGACACTGCGCGAGGAGAGTATTTCCTTCAAGCTGCCGCGCGAATTGCGCGAAAACCAACCCGCCGCATGAAGGCCAATCGCGTCATCGCGCACACGGATGGCGCATGCTCGGGAAACCCCGGCCCCGGCGGATGGGGTGTAATTCTCGATTATAACAGCACGCGCAAGGAACTTTCCGGCGGCGAAGCGCTCACCACCAACAATCGCATGGAATTGATGGCGGCGATCATGGCACTCGAATCCGTGAAGCGCCCCTGCACCATCGAGATGCATGTCGATTCAGGATATGTGAAGGACGGCATCAGCAAATGGATTCACGGCTGGAAGCGTAACGGCTGGAAGACCGCGGACAAGAAACCCGTCAAGAATGTCGAACTTTGGCAGCGCCTCGATGCAGCACTCGGCCGCCATCAAATCTCATGGCACTGGGTGAGAGGCCACTCCGGCCATGCCGACAATGAGCGCGCCGATGAGCTCGCCCGTCAAGGCATGGCGCCGTTCAAAAAGATTAAAGTTGGCTAAGAACAGTCTCGGCACCTGAAACATTCATGCCGGGCTTGTCCTCGACATTGAGAGACTTGACGACGCCGTTTTCGACCACCATCGAATAGCGCCGCGAGCGTTCGCCCATACCGGATTTCGTCAGATAAACGTTGAGGCCGATGCTTCGCGCGAAGTCGCCATTGCCGTCCGCCAGCATCATGATCTTGCCTTCCGCACCTGTGGCTTCTGCCCAAGCTGTCATCACATGCACATCGTTAACCGCGGTACAGGCGATGGTGTCGACACCTTTGGACTTGAAAGCATCGATTGCGTTTAGGAAGCTAGGCAGATGGGTCACGCTGCATGTGGGCGTAAACGCGCCCGGCACCGCAAACAGCACAACCTTGCGGCCAGCGAAAATAACATCCGTAGAAAGCGTCTGCTGCCCGTCCGCCGTCATCACGGCAAATTCTGCGGGAGGCAGCTTGTCGCCAGGCTTGATAGTCATGGCCGCTCCTTACTCGACGGTGAGTGACTGTTCAATGCCGGAGCCACCCGCGGCGACCGTCAGCCTAAGGATTAATCCCTGGAGCTGACTTGCGGCCTTCACATTATCAACCAGAAGGCGCGCCTCGAGATCATCGGCGGAGAATGCAGGCTTGCGAAAATAAGCCGCGCCTGGAGATTCGACGAAGATATCATCGGCGGGTTGCAGGAGCTTCGCCACGAGTACCGGCTTGTCGCCCTCCATTACCACCGCGAGGGAGCGAACCGCCCATCCAGGCACCGGGACACGTCCCATCCATTCCTGAGTGAGGGCCGCGTCCGCGCTGGACGCGTTGGCGCTGGTGAGAGCAAGGGTCGCCTGCGCTTTCGCCGGTATGCAGATGTCCTTGCAGACGGCGAAGAAGAGATTGAGACGAAGTTCAGCCGCCGTGGCCGCCGCCTCGGGTTTCACGATCACCGGAAAGACCACCTGACGCTCATAGCCAATGGTCTCGCCGCTCAGGTCATGCAATCGGCCGGGCAAAGGATAAAGCACGTCAACGCCGCCAATGCCCCGCGATGCGCTCCAGTCGAATTGCGGTGGAATGCCTGCCTCGCCAGGCATCCGCCAATAGGTTTTCCAGTCCTTGACGAGATCGACCTTGACGCCCGCGAGCCAGGCTTGCCCGTCGAAGGTGCCGCCGATCAGCGACACAGTGTAGGGTTGAGGCGCTTCCGCCCGAGCCTCGATGCCCGCAAGCGACAGGCCGGCGAGGCCAGCTATCATTGTCCGGCGATTCATGCCTGCCTATATGAAGGGCAAAGCGGCTTTCGCCAATCACGTTCCCGTCAGCCCGGTATACGGAATGTCCGATCCGCTATAGTTTGGTTTGCGTCCGGAGAGGAGCCCATGAAGGCACGAACCCATCTCGATGGCCAGGTCCTCATCGCCATGCCGGGCATGGGCGATCCGCGCTTCGATCATTCGGTGATTTACTTGTGCGTTCATTCCGAGAATGGCGCCATGGGCATCATCGTCAACAAGGTGGCGCCCATGATGAATTTCGGCGACCTGGTGTCGCGCCTCGACATCGTTCCCGAGACGGGCGGCTCACAGATACCCGAAGAACTTATGACCAAGGCGGTGCAGTTCGGCGGTCCCGTGGAGCCGGGCCGCGGCTTCGTGCTCCATACCTCCGATTATTTTTCCGGTGATTCAAGCCTGCCGGTGACGCCGCGCATCGCACTCACCGCAACACTCGATATTCTCCGCGCCATGGCCAAGGGCGAAGGTCCAAAACGGGCCATGCTGGCCTTGGGCTATTCCGGCTGGGCGCCGGGCCAGCTCGAAGATGAAATCCAGCACAATGGCTGGCTCCATTGCGCCGCCGATGAGGAACTGCTGTTCGGAACCGCGCACGAAGACAAATACAGCCGGGCGCTTGCCAAGATCGGCGTCGACCCCGCGATGCTCTCAAGCGAAGCTGGTCACGCTTGATCGGGCGGCGGCGCTTGCAGCTTTTTCGCGGCCCGCTGATGATCGGCCGATGAGCGCTTGCGGCGCTTCCGAGGTTTTTGCGGCGCGCCGGCATCGCTGTTCGCGGCTGCGCCATCGGTGGCCGGCTGTTCCGCAACCTGCTGCTCCGCCTCAACTGGGATTGCTGCGACGGGCTTTACAACGCGGGGAGCCATGGGCGAGGAACCGAGCGATGGCACTACAGGTTTCGCCGTTTCCGGCTTGGCTACTGCAACAACCGCGGCCGGTTCCTCTGTCGTGGCTTTTTCTGGCACGTATTCCTGCGGAACACGCAATTCTTGGAGACCGGCCGTTGTCACTTCCCCAGTCAAGGCGTCCGGCAACGGATCTTTCGAGGCTTTCTCCCAGAGCCAGGTGATCGCGGTGCGGCCGCTGTGCCCGGAATAGGGAAGCCCCGCAAGCGCGTCCGTCACCTGGCGCGCCGTCATCGGGCGGCCGATGAAATAACCCTGGCACAGATCGCAGCCCAAGACGCCGAGGCGGTCGACCTGTTCCTGATTCTCAACCCCTTCGGCCACGATCGTCAGGCCGAGCGCATGGGCCATGGCGACGATCGCCTCCAGGATCACCATGCCGCGCTCGTCCTCGGCATCGGCGGCGATGAAGGAGCGGTCGATCTTCAGCGTGTCGAAGGGCAATTTGCGCAAACTCGACAGGGAGGAATGGCCGGTTCCGAAATCGTCGCAAGACAAGCCGACGCCAAGCTGCTTCAAGCGCCCCAGAATGTGGCCGGCAAGTTCGGGATGGCGCATGACCAGCGACTCAGTCACCTCGACCTTGAAGCTGCCGCTGCTCACGGCCTCCCGGTGCAAGACCAGGGCGATGTCGTCGATGAGGCTGGTCTCGATCAGTTGGGCTGAGGAAATGTTGACTGCGACAAAAATGGGCTCAGCCTGCCGGAATGCGCGTTGCCAGATGCCAAGCTGCCGGCCCGCTTCATTAAGGACGGCGCGGCCAATGTCCTTGATCATCCCGGTCTGCTCGGCCAAGCCAATGAAGCTCTCCGGCGCCAACAGACCGAGGGCGGGATGGCGCCAGCGCACCAGCGCCTCGAAGCCCGCGAGGTTCATATCGGCCAATCTCGCGATCGGCTGATAGTGAACCTCTATTTCATTGCGCTCCATGGCGCGGCGAAGATCCTGCTCCAGCACCGCGAGTTCGGCGCGCTCGTCGCGCATGGCGGGGCGGAACACCTCTATCGTGCCGTGGCCCCGGCGCTTGGCCTCGTAAAGTGCGAGAGCTGCATCCTTGAGCAATTGCTCGGCGGAAAGGCCGGCCTCGCGATTATGGGCCACGCCGATGCAGGCCGTGAGGAATATCTCCTCCGTATCGAGAAGGATGGGGAGGGCTATGGCCTTTCCCACCGCTTTGGTAAGGCCGGCAATGCTGCGTTCCGGTTCGGAGATCAAGAAGAGTACCGCGAATTGTCCGCCTGAGAAGCGCGCGAGGCTGTCGCTGGGGCCAACTTCCTCAGAAAGCCGGCGGGCGATTACCGTAAGCAGGCTGTCGCCCGCGTCATAACCCAATGCATCGTTCACTGTCTTGAAGCGATCGATGTCGGCGAGCACGATATAGACATTGCTGCGGGCTTCCGCATCGGCGGCCGACAGAGCCCGCTCAACGCGGTCGACGAACAGGGCGCGGTTCGGAAGGCCGGTTACGGCGTCATGGACCGCATCGTTGAGGAGCCGCTCTTCGCTGCGCTTGGCGCTCGTCACATCGGTCAATGTTCCGATGCAGCGGACGGCGCGATTGCCACTGCCCGGCATACCGCGGCCGCGCAACTGGAACCAGCGATAGTCGCCATTGTCGTGGCGAAGGCGGAATTCGCGCTCGATAACGCCATTGCCCTGCTGCTCGGCGCTTTCAATGGAGGCGAGATAAGCGGAACGGTCGGAGGGGTGCATCAGGTCAAGGAAAGTCTGGACGCCCCCTTCCGACATGAGACCAGGTTGCAGCCCGAGTGCGCGTTCGATCTCTTCGCCCACATGAAGCTCGCTGTCTTCGGGCTGCCAATCCCACACGTAGGCGCGTGCACCCGCCAGCGCGAGCGCACGGCGGCCCGCCTCGCGGAAGAAATGCTGGGACAGACCCTTGCTGAAGGCCTGATGAACCAACGAAAAAACCATAACGACGAGGACCGCGCAAAGCCCGGCGAGCAATGCCGGCGAAAGTGTAGCACTCCTCGGATCGCCCACCAGCGCAACAAAGCCTACGAAAGTCCACAGCAGAATAGCCGACCAGGAGACAAGGGCGGCTTCGGCCTTCGGATCCGACTTCCGCCAAAGGAGAAAAATGCTGAGGAACCCCGCCACCGCAGTTGCGCCGAATACGGCGCGAGAAATCCCCGAGGCGGCCGCAGGATCGGTAAAACTAAAAACGGAGACGGCAAAAATGAGACCGCCCAGCAGAGGCGCCACGTGAGTGAGGAAAGGCAGAAACCGCCGGAGTTCCAAAACAGCCACCAAATAAAAGATCAGGAACACGGCCATCAGGCCCTCGATGAGGGCGCGAGCGACGGCGAGTGTGAGGCTTGGAATTTCCAGCGCTTCCAGCGTCGCGCGGAAGTGTCCCGCCTCAAGCAGCATAAAACAGAGGCTGGCCACGGCAAATCCACTGGCGGCCAGGAAAACGGACCTTCGCCTGAAGCTGTAAAGCGCCAGCATGGCGACGGCGAGAAGTGCTGCGATGCCAAGAAGCGACCCCCGAAAGAAAGCGAAATAGTCTTTCTGCTCGTCGAAGGCGGCGCGCTGCCACAGCGCAACGGCGGAAAGCGATGGCCCATCAATCTCGAAGGCTATGGCGATGGTCTTGCCGGGATCCAGCGTGAAGCCATAAGCCTCCTTGCCGGCTGCGGGCAAACGTTGGAGTGTCACCCCACCCGCAGTGGTGATGCTGTCGATATGACTGCCGAGAGCCTTCGGCCAGTAGATGCCCGATCCGACAAAGCCCTGATCGGCGATGGCGATCACCATATCGCGGGCGGAGGCGCCGCTGTTGGTAAAGCCTCCGGCCACCCAGCGAAACGCCGGTCCTGATCCCTTGGCACGCAGGATCATAAAGTTCTTGGCACCCGCTTTGCTGCCCGGCCTTTCGATCGAAACATCCCGCTGATCGGTTTCCACCGCCGCAAGAAACGGCAGAAGATCGGTGCGGGGTCCCGTCAAAGCAACATCGGCAAGGTCCGCCGCGTGAACGGAAAACGAAGCCAGGAAGAGCGCGGCAGCGGTCATGAAGAGGCGTAACAGGCAAGCAAGATTGCTCATGGCGTTACGATACCGATTCATATCTCTAGCTAGCGCCGCAGGGGTCCCGCTGGCAAGAAATGATAAGGGCTCAACTGCCGCCAAGGCGGGCGAAGAGCAGATGATCCTGCCACAGCCCGTTGATTTTCAGATAGCGCCGGGCGAGGCCTTCGCGCGCGAAACCGCTCCGCTGCAGAAGTGCTATCGAAGCCAGATTGTCAGGAAGGCAAGCGGCCTCCACGCGGTGCAACTGCAAGTGCTCAAAAGCGAAAGGCAAAGTGAGCCGCAGCGCTGCCGTCATGTAACCGTGGCGCGCAAAGGGAGCTCCGATCCAATATCCCAACGTCGCGGCCTGGGCGACGCCGCGGCGCACGTTCGATAAGGTGATACCGCCCAAAAATGTTCGCTTGTCCGAGGTAAAAATGAAGAAAGGATAGGCCGTGTCATCCTCGATATCGCGCCAGTAGCGTTTGAGGCGCCCGCGGAAAGCGGCGCGAGCCAGATCATTCGAGGGCCATTGCGGTTCCCACGGCGTGAGGAAATCCCGGCTGGCCAGGCGCAACGCGCACCAGGCGTCGTAGTCGTCGACCTCGGGCGTTCGCAGCATCACCTTGCTGTTTCTGAGAATGGGCGGCAGCTCCGGCGCAAAGGGAGATCTCAGAAAAGCCATGGGGCTCTTACTCAGGCGAAGTGCTTGACGATGGTTTCATAGGACGAAAGGCTGGTGAGCTGGCCCACGGCGCTGAACGCTGGAATGCGCGTTTTGAAAAGCCGACCGGCGAGATCGCGCACTTGCTCGGCCGTCACCGCCTCGATTTTGGAAATCAGTGTGGCGATATCGGGCACGCTGCCAAACGCCAGAAATTGCCGGGCGATCTGGTCAACCCGCGATGAAGCGCTTTCGAGGTTCATGACCAGGCTTGCCTTGAGTTGCGCCTTGGCGCGGGCCACCTCGGCATCGGTCACCAGGCCCGCAACCGAGAGCATGACATTCGAGGTGATGTCCATGAGCTGGCGCGAGTGCTCGGGCGAGGTCGCCGCATAGACGGCCAGCTGCCCGCCATCCTCGTAGGCTGAGCCAAAAGAAAAAACGCTGTAGCAGAGGCCGCGCTTTTCGCGGACCTCCTGAAAGAGCCTGGAAGACATGCCGCCGCCGAGAAGACTCGACAGAACCTGAAGCACGTAGATCTCCGGGTCCTTGTAACCGGGGGCAGCGAAGGCAAGGACCAGATGCGTCTGGTCGAGCGGCTTGTCGGCTGTTTGAGACGTTGGAATGAAGGTTGGAGGCTCGCGCTGCGGTTCGTGCCCGATGTCGATGCCGCTCAACAGCCGTTCCGCTTCCGCAGCGAATTCCTCATGCAGGACATTGCCGGCCGCGGCCACCACCATGCGCGTGCCCCAGTAGTTGCGGTCGCGCCAGGCTAGCAGCTGTTCCCTCGTGATGTTCCCGATCAGCTCCGAGGTGCCGAGGATCGGACGGCCAAGGGGATGACTAGCGAAGGACGCCGCCTGAACAAGTTCGAACACGAGATCGTCAGGCTGGTCATTGGCGGCGGCGATTTCCTGGAGAATGACGTCGCGCTCGCGCTCCATTTCCTCGGGATCGAGCACCGATTCCGTAAAAATGTCGCTGAGGATGTCGAGCGCGAGCGCCCAGTCCTGTTTCAAAACCCGCGCATAGTAGGTCGTGGTCTCCATGCTCGTCGAAGCATTGATCTCGCCGCCCACGGATTCGATCTCATCGGCGATTTCCTTGGCGCTGCGGCGAGTGGTGCCCTTGAAGGCCATGTGCTCGAGAAAATGCGCAACACCGTTTTCCTCCGGCCGCTCATCGCGGGCGCCGGCCTTCACCCAAATTCCGAGCGCTGCCGACTCGAGATGCGGCATATGATCGGTCACGACATTGATGCCGTTGGAGAGGCGAGTGATTTCGACGCCCATGACTTGCCCTTTTTCAGGCCGCTCGGTTCGCCTCAATGAAGTCCCGGACGGCTTGGCTGCTGTTGGGCAGCACTGTGTATCGTTCGGGGGCGCTGAG
>JBGTJO010000168.1:0-12708 GCA_041745135.1 Aestuariivirga sp.
CGCCGATGTCCGCGCCATCATGAGCGAGATGGGCAAGGCCATGATGGGAACCGGCGAAGCAACAGGCGAAAAGCGCGCCATCGAAGCTGCCGAAGCCGCCATTTCCAATCCGCTGCTGGACGATGTGTCCATGCGCGGCGCCCGTGGGCTCCTGATCTCGATTACCGGTGGCCCCGACTTGACACTCTACGAGGTCGATGAAGCCGCCACCCGCATCCGCGAGGAAGTGGACCCGGAAGCCAATATCATCCTGGGCGCCACTTTCGATGAATCGCTCGAAGGCACCATGCGCGTTTCCGTCGTCGCCACAGGCTTGCCCGTGGAAATGTCGGCAACGGGAGAGATGGAGTCCGAAGCGCCGGCAGAAGAACCCCCGGTCCAGCGCCAGGTCTTTGGTTACACCGGCAAGCAGATGCCGGTAAAAAAACCGGTGCAGCCTGCACCCATGGCGGCCCGCCCCGCGCCGCGTCCCGCAGGGGAAGCCGAACCGAAACAGCGAATCCAGCGCATGCCCGCGATCGAGGATTTTCCGCCGATCGCGCAACGGCAGATCGCCGCGCGGCAGAACCGGATCGAGCACATTGCCGAACATTCGGCGCGGAAGAAAAAAGGCCTGTTCGAACGCTTGGCCGGTGTCGGCCTCGGCCGCAAGGAAGACCAGGTTGCAGCGCCCCAGGAGCCCACCATCATGGTGCAGCAGCAGCCCCGCGCGCCCATGCCGCGCAGCCAGCAACAGCCGCAACAGCAGCAGCTCCACCCGGCCCAGATCGACCCCGGCCTCGACGACGATCAACTGGAAATCCCCGCCTTCCTCCGCCGCCAGGCAAATTGATCTCTCCCACCACCGTCATCCCAGGGAAAGCGTGCCGGATTGACGATTCTTTCTCCCGTTCGTCACCCCAGCGAAAGCTGGGGTCCCGCTTGACGATCAAAGCGGGATTCCAGCTTGCGCTGGAATGACGGGACAGAGTGAATGGCCCAAGAGGTTACGTCAGCGGCTTCACCAGCACGTGTTTCTTCGTTCCCTTAGATAGCTTGATAGCCGGTAGTTGCCCTCGAATTCTCAGGTCTAACTGCAATCTGTCGTCAAAGGTTTGGATGTCATTTATTCTTATGCCGCCACCTTGCACCAGGCGGCGTGCTTCGCTGTTGGATGATGCGAAACCGGCGGCGACGCAGGCTTGCAGCAGCCCGGTGCCTCGCTCCAGATCGAGTGATATCGTTGGCAATCCCTCGTCCGATGCGCCTTCCTCGAACGTGCGCCGCGCCGTTTCAGCCGCTTGCTCCGCCGCATCGCGGCCATGCAGCAGGGCGGTTGCTTCGTTGGCGAGAATCTTTTTAGCTTCATTGCGCTCCGCGCCATCCAGTTTTTCCAAACGCTCGATCTCCGCGAGCGGCAGTTCGGTATAAAGCTTGAGGAAGCGGCCCACATCGCCGTCCTCGGCGTTGCGCCAATATTGCCAATAGTCGTAAGGGCTCAACATGTCGGCATTGAGCCAAACGGCGCCCGCCGCCGTCTTGCCCATCTTGGCGCCGGAAGACGTGGTGAGAAGCGGCGAGGTCAGCGCAAAAAGCTGCCGGCCATCGACGCGGCGGCCAAGCTCCATCCCGTTGATGATGTTGCCCCACTGGTCCGATCCGCCCATCTGCAAAACGCAAGCATGGCGCCGCGCCAGCTCCAGAAAGTCATAGGCCTGCAGGATCATGTAATTGAATTCGAGGAAGGTGAGGGGCTGCTCGCGCTCGAGCCGGAGCTTCACTGAATCGAAGGCCAGCATCCGGTTGATGGTGAAATGCACGCCATAGTCGCGCAGGAAATCCACATAGTTGAGGTGATCGAGCCAATCGGCGTTGTTGACCATGACGGCATCGGTCTGTCCGGCGTCGAAGGTCAGAAATTTGGCAAACACCTGTTTGATGCCGGCAAGATTGCCGGCGATTTGTTCCACGGTAAGAAGTTGGCGCGCTTCATCCTTGAAGGACGGATCGCCGATCTTCGTGGTGCCTCCGCCCATCAGCACGATGGGCTTGTGCCCGGTCTTCTGCATCCAGCGCAGCATCATGATCTGCACCAGCGAGCCCGCGTGCAGGCTCGCAGCGGTCGCGTCAAAGCCGATGTAGCCGGTGATCGGCCCCGCCATTGCGGCGGCGTCGAGTGCCTCGCCATCGGAAATCTGATGCACGAAGCCGCGCGAGGATAGAATGTTCAGGAAATCGGACTTAAACTTGCTCATCGGGCCAATGCTCTATCACGGGATATTCAGGTGTCAAAACTACTCACCGCTATCGGCCTCATGTCCGGGACATCGCTCGATGGCATCGATGTCGCCCTGATCAAGACCGATGGCGAGGCGATCGTCCAGCGAGGGGCATCGCGCACTTTTCCCTATGACGGAGCCCAGCGCAGCCTGCTGAAAGCGGCTATCGCAGATGCCAAGACTCTCACCGACCGCAATGCGCGACCGGGCTGTCTCGCGGAGGCGGAACGGCAACTGACCAACTGGCATGTGACTGCGGTTGAATCGTTTTCCAAAGAGTTGGGCCTGACCCCTCGCGAGATCGATATCATCGGCTTCCACGGGCAGACCGTGCTGCATCAGCCCGATAAGCGGCTGACAGTGCAATTGGGCGATGGCGCAACTCTTGCCCGCCGTCTCGGCCGTCCGGTGATATATGATCTGCGCGCATCCGATGTGGCGGCGGGAGGGCAGGGCGCACCGCTTGTTCCAGTCTATCACCGGGCGCTCGCGGCGAAATTCGATGAGCGGCCGGTCGCCTTTCTCAACATTGGCGGCGTGGCGAATGTCACGTGGATCGGCAGGGACGACAGCCTGCTTGCCTTCGATACAGGTCCCGGCAACGCGCTTCTCAACGATTGGGCGATGCGCCACACCGGAAATCCTCAGGATACCGACGGAAGCCTGGCGCTTCGCGGAAAAGTCTCCGATGAAGTTTTGCAGCAGGCGCTGGCCTTCCTATATTTTGATCAGCCGCCGCCGAAGTCCTTGGACCGCGATGCCTTCAAGGATTTGTCTCTCGAAGGCCTGTCACCGGAAGACGGCGCTGCAACGCTGGTGGAATTTACGAAATCCGCCATTATGCTGGCAAATGACTGGTTCCCATCTCCACCAAAGCGATGGATCGTCTGTGGCGGTGGCCGTCACAATCCTGCTATCATGTCGACCCTGCCTGGACGCCCGATCGTTTTTCAAACAGCAGAAGAAGCCGGGTTTGATGGCGATGCGATGGAGGCGGAAGCCTGGGCCTATCTCGCAGTCCGCTCCCTCAAGGGCCTGCCCATCACCTTCCCCGGCACCACGAAAGCGCCCCGGCCCATGACCGGCGGCATTTTTGCCTCACCGGAAAAACCGTAGCATCCGGCCATCGATGATGAGAAGCGAGCTTGCGATCACCAGCGCGCCCGCGATTTCGCGCGCGTGCAACGGTTCACCGAGAATGAGGTAGCCGAGAAAAATCGCCGTAACCGGCACCAGCAAGGTTACCAGCAGAACATTCGCAGCACCCGAACGCGCCAGAATTTGAAAGAAAACAATATACGCCAGTGCCGTTGACAGCGCCGCAAAGCCCAAAAGTGCGCCCCACGCCGCCAGGCTCGGCATTGGCAGATTCCACGGCTGGTCGGCAACACCTGCCAACACCGCCATGATGACGGACGAACAAATGAGCTGACAGGTTGCCGATGTCAGCGGCGGAATGCCGGTAAGCCGACGCCGTCCCCACAGGCCTGCGAATCCGTAACTCGCCGCGGCGCCAAGGCAAAGCGCGATGCCGAGTGTCTTTCCTTCCATTGCATTGCCGTCGAGTCCGCGCAAAACCACAACCCCCGCCAGTCCAATAAAGATCCCGAGTAGCTTTCGCGCAATCAGTCTTTCATCACCGAAGGCCGCCATGATGATGACGCCGAACAGCGGCGTCGTGGCGTTGATCACCGAAGCGAGGCCGCTGGCGATTTGCGTCTGCCCCGTGAGGATGAAGGAGAACGGGATGACATTGTTGAGAATCGACATCACGATGAAAGGCATCCAGTTGTCGACGCACCGCGGCAGCCCGCCTTGCACCAGCCAATGAATGGGCAGCAGGATCGCCGCTGCGAGGGCAACACGTACGAGAACAATGGTGAGCGGCGGCATTTCCTTCACCGCCACCGCCGCAAAGAAATAGGAAGCGCCCCACAGCACCGCGAGCAGGATCAGCAACAACCAATCCCTGGGGTCGATCAATTTCTCCTTGGCGGCCACAGGCGACCCATGGCCGGAGTCGCGCGCCCTGTCGATCCGTTTCCTGCTGTTGCAAGGCGGGTGGTCGAAGCCATGTTGGAGATGGTCAAGGTCCACATCGCCGCCTCAGAAAAACCTATGACGGGTGAGCGCGAAGAGGGTGATGGCGGCGGCGTTCGAAACGTTGAGGCTCTTGATGGGACCATCGAGATCGAGCTTCACAAGCTCATCGCAACTCGCCCGCGTCAGCTGGCGAAGGCCCTTGCCCTCGGCACCCATGACGATGGCAAGCGGCGGCGCAGAGTCAATTTCCGCAACTGACGCAGGAGCTTCACTGTCGAGGCCAAGGATGCGAAATCCATAGGTTTTCAGCTCCTCTATAGCACGGGCGAGATTGGTCACCTTGACATAGGGCACATGCTCATAAGCGCCCGAGGCGGACTTGAAGAGTACGCCGGAGCCTTCCGGACTGTGGCGCGCCGTGGCGACAAGGGCCGTCACCCGGAACGCCGCACATGTGCGGAGGATCGCCCCCACATTATGCGGATCCGTCACCTGGTCCAGCAATACCACAATGCCCGATTTCCCGATCTGGTCGAGGCGCGGCTGGGTGAGGGGCTTTGCCTCCAGCAGCAAGCCCTGGTGCACCGCCTCCGCGCCAAGCCGCCGGTCGAGTTCGCGGGGGTGAATAATCTCCGGTGCCAGTTTCGCCTCCGCAATCTCGCCAGCAATCCGGTCAGCCGCGTTCTTCGACGCCAGCAGCGAGACGAACCGCCGCTTCGGGTTCTTGAGCGCCTCCGCCACCGGGTGGACGCCATAGATGAGATCATTGTTCTCGGTCATTGATACCTCTTACCCAATTCCGTCATTCCGGCGAAAGCCGGAATCCAGCTTCGAAAAGCTGGACCCCAGCTTTCGCTGGGGTGACGAATTGGAGGAAGTTTTTTTCAACAGGTTGCCCGTTCGCAAGGCTTCGGGCTAGAAGCTTTAAAAGACGTTTCGGGGCGCTGAATGTTCAAGAAGATTTTGATCGCCAATCGCGGCGAGATCGCCTGCCGCGTGATCAAGACGGCGCGCCGGATGGGCATTGCCACGGTTGCCGTCTATTCGGAGGCGGACGCGCGCGCGCTGCACGTCGAGATGGCCGACGAGAAGGTTCACATCGGTCCACCCCAGGCCGCGCAGTCTTATCTGATGATCGACAAGATCGTCGAGGCCTGTCGCCAGACCGGCGCCGACGCGGTGCATCCCGGCTATGGTTTTCTTTCCGAGCGTTCCGCTTTCCCCAAGGCGCTTGCAGAAGCGGGCATCGCTTTCATCGGCCCAAACCCCCGCGCCATCGACGCCATGGGCGACAAGATCGAATCGAAAAAGGCGGCAGCAGCGGCAGGCGTCTCGACGGTGCCCGGCCACCTTGGCGTCATTGAGGACGAAGCCGAAGCCGTGAAGATCGCCGGCAAAATCGGCTATCCCGTCATGATCAAGGCCTCGGCCGGCGGCGGCGGCAAAGGTATGCGCATCGCGCACACAGCGGCGGAGGTAAAAGATGGTTTCGCCCGCGCCAAGTCCGAAGCGAAATCCTCCTTCGGCGATGATCGCGTGTTCATCGAGAAATTCATCGTCAACCCGCGCCACATCGAAATCCAGGTGCTTGGCGACAAGCACGGCAACATCATCCATCTGGGCGAGCGCGAATGCTCGATCCAGCGCCGCAACCAGAAGGTTGTGGAGGAGGCGCCCTCGCCGCTGCTCGATGCCAAAACCCGCGCCGCCATGGGCGCCCAGGCCGTGGCGCTGGCCAAGGCTGTTGGTTACGATTCAGCGGGAACCGTCGAGTTCGTCGCCGGACAGGATAAGTCCTTCTTCTTCCTGGAAATGAACACGCGGCTCCAGGTCGAGCATCCGGTGACGGAGCTTGTGACCGGCATCGATCTCGTCGAGCAAATGATCCGCGTTGCCGCCGGAGAGAAACTGGCGATCAGCCAGAAGGACGTAAAGCTCAACGGCTGGGCCATCGAAGCCCGCATCTATGCGGAAGATCCGTATCGGGGCTTCCTGCCCTCGACGGGACGGCTCATTAAATATCGTCCGCCCACGGAGCAGAATGAGAATGGCGTCGTCATCCGCAACGATACCGGCGTTTATGAGGGCGGCGAGATTTCGATCTGGTATGATCCCATGATCGCCAAGCTGTGCACCCATGCGATCGCCCGCGGCGAAGCGATCACCGCGATGGCCTTAGCCCTCGATGGCTTTTACATCGAGGGCATCCGACACAATGTGCCGTTTCTGTCCGCCATTATGCAGAATCCGCGCTGGCTCCTGGGCACCCTGTCGACAGGCTTCATCGCCGAGGAATTCCCCGATGGCTTCCAGGGCGCCGCGCTGACGCCGGAGCTTTCCGAAATCCTGGCCAAGGTCGCCACGGTTCTCGATCACATCGAAAACCGGCGCAAGCGCAAGATCAATACGCAGATGAACGGCCATATCGGGCGACACGCCATGCAGCGCGCCGTCAAGCTAAGCCGAGAATGGCATGATGTGGACGTGACGGCGGAGACCAACTACATCGCCGATCAGTGCGGCTGGTCTCCGGGCAACCCTGTGTTTCGCAGTGAAATTTCCGGGCGGGAAGTGACGGTGCAAGTGCGCCCCATCCTCAACGGTTACCGGCTGAGCCATCATGGCATAACCGTCGATGCCTATGTGTTCACCAAGCGCGAGGCGGAGCTCGTGAAGCTCATGCCTGAGAAGACCGCGGCCGATACCTCAAAGAAACTCCTGTGCCCAATGCCAGGCCTCGTCATCGCGATCGCCGTGGGCGAAGGGCAGGAGGTCAAGACGGGCGAGCCGCTTGCCATCGTGGAAGCCATGAAGATGGAAAACATCCTCCGCGCCGAACGCGATGTGACGGTGAAAAAAGTGAACGCAAAAAAAGGCGACAGCCTCGCCGTCGACGCCGTGATCATGGAGTTCGTGTAATTCTTTCATCATCATCAATTTTTTGTTCCGTCATTCCGGCGAAAGCCGGAATCCCGCTTCTGTTTGAAAAAAGCTGGACCCAGGTAACGGGAAGGAGGGAAACTTGGATCAGAAAATTTCCCTCCTCAACGCACCACAGGCTTAAGCCGCTGCCGCCGTTTTGAGGCCCTCGGCCTTCATCGCCGCTTGCACCGAAGGCCGCGCAGCGATGCGAGCCACATACTCCGACACGTTCTTCCACGGTTTCAGATCGAAGTTCAGCATCGGCGCCCAGCTCAGCACGGTGAAGGCATAGGCGTCAGCCGCCGAAAAGTTATTCCCCAGTATGTATTTGGCCTTGCCCAATTTGGTTTCGAGCCAGTCCAGACGCTTCGAGAATTTTTCGACAATGGCTTTGCGCGCCTCCGGCACAGGCTTGTAGAACAGCGCGCCCAGGCCCTTGTGCATTTCAGCGGTGATGAAGTTCAGCATTTCCATCGCGCGGTAGCGCTCGATCGTGCCTGTCTTGGGCAACAGCTCGGTGTTGCCCGCCTTGTCCACGATATACTGAATGATCACGGGCACCTCCGTGAGGACGTGAGCCTCGCCAATATCGAGGGCTGGTACATAGCCCTTGGAATTCACCTGGTAGTAATCAGCGCCGTTTTCGGTCTTGTGAGCAGCAAGATCGACCTTCTCGAGGCTGTGCTTTTGTCCCAGTTCTTCAAGCACAATGTGGGGAGCAAGCGAACAGGCGCCGGGGGAAAAATAGAGTTTCATGGATAGCCCTTTCTGTAACCAGCGCCGTTATATATAATCGAAAATGTAATTATTGCAATCACACTTTGGTGAGCGGACCAAAAATGGTGGAAAAGGTGGACGTTAGAGCGATGTCTGCATCCGCCATGGTCACCGGCAAACCGAGATCCGCAAGACTCGTGACACCATGCCCGCTCACGCCGCAGGGCACGATGCCGCTGAAATGGCTGAGATCGGGATCGACATTGAGGCTGATGCCGTGGAACGTCACCCAGCGGCGCACGCGAATGCCGATGGCCGCGATCTTCTCCTCCCGATCACCGCGCGCGACCCAGACGCCTACGCGGTCCTGGCGGCGTTCGCCTCTCACATTGAAGGCGTCAAGAGTAGCGATCAGCCACTGCTCAAGTCCGGCCACGAAGGCCCGCACATCCTCTCCACGCCGCTTCAGATCCAGCATCACATAAACCACGCGCTGGCCGGGCCCGTGATAGGTGTATTGCCCGCCGCGTCCGGTGCGAAATACCGGGAAGCGATCCGGCTCCACAAGATCGGCATCCTTGGCGCTCGTCCCCGCCGTGTAGAGAGGTGGATGCTCCAGCAGCCAGACCCGTTCCGGCGCAGTAGCCATCGCGATCGCCTCCACCTCCCGCTCCATGCGCGCAACCGCTTCGAGATAGGAAACAGGTTCCTCCGCGATCTCCCATATCACGGGACTTGCGGACCAAAGCTTCGGCACGATTTTAGATTGCAGATTCATCCGGCCCATCTTCTCCATTTAGCTTAGCAAGCCCGCGCAACCAATCCCTCGCTTCCAGTGAAAGCGTGATCCCCAACGAAGCGGGGCCCCAGCTTTCGCTGGGGTGACGGTACAGAAAGAGCCTCTCTCCATTTCCGTCATTCCGGCGAAAGCCGGAATCCCGCTTTGGTGAGCACGCCTTGCGCGGCGGACAGGAACGCAGGACAATCGCAGCCAGGGGGAATCACACGATGTACGGCTTTGATCTGCTGATACTGATCGCGGCTTTCATCATTGCGATCATCGCTCTCAACAAGAATTCCGCCCTCGAAGTCAAAATCGCGCAGCTGAAGCTGCAGCTCAGCAATCTCGCCGATGAGGTCGCCAAACTTCGCGAACCCGTTCCGCCACCGGTTGTGGAAGCAAAGAAACCCGCCGCCAAGCCTAAAGCCGCCAAACGTCGCGCGGCGGCAGCACCTCCGGAACCGGTGTTGGGGGAACAGCTTGTCCCAATCATTCCCGCCGAGGAAACAGCGCCTCCGCGCCGCGACATGGAACAGGCGCTGGCCTCGCGCTGGTTCGTCTGGATTGGCGGTGCCGCCATCGCCATCGGCGGCCTGCTGTTCGTCAAATACGCCTATGACAACCAACTGATTTCGCCATCCCTGCAAATCGTCTTAGGCCTGCTGCTGGGTACAGCGTTGGTCGCCGCTGGCGAATTCGTGCGCCGCAAATCCACTGCTGCCGGTTATGTTCCAGCAGCACTTTCCGCCGCGGGATTGGTCACGGCCTTCGGCAGCATCTTCGCCGCTTACGCGCTCTACGAATTGATTGCGCCGACACCGGCCTTCATCGGACTGGCGCTCGTCGCCTTCGCTGCGCTGGCGCTGTCGCGATTGCAGGGGCCGCTGATCGCCGCCCTCGGCCTCATCGGCTCCTATGTGACGCCAGCACTCATCCCCTCGGAAAATCCCTCGGCGTGGAATTTCTTTCCCTATCTCCTCGTCATTCTCGCGGCCAGCTTCATGGTCATCCGCGCCTCAGTCCGTCACCCCGGCGAAAGCCGGGGTCCAGCTTCGACGTGGATTCCCGCTTCCGCCGGAACGACAAACGAGGAGGGCGGGCACGGCTGGTGGTGGCTGGCCTACGCGGCCATCGCCGGCTCGGCGATTTGGGCCATGCTGTGGATGTGGAACGGTCCGTTCGAGTCCGCCGACACGCTTCCCATCGGTCTCTTCGCCCATGCGCTCGGCCTTATCGCCTTCTTCGCCCTGAGCCGCGATCGCGCTCCTCCCGCCATCGGGCTTACTGGACTTGCCGTTGCAGCCCTTCTGCTGATGACGCTCGTGGATAAGACGAACCACAGCGGACTTTCCCTGCTGCTGTTCTTCGCCGCCATGGCGATTGCAATAGCCATTGCGTGGCGGAGGCCCAGCGTTTCGCTGCTGGCGATGGCAGCAGCAATTCTCTCTTTCCTCGCGCTCATGCTGTGGAGCGAAGTCGCCGTTCACGCGCTTGCCATGAATGAGCGGGGGCTGTGGTCATCGGTGCCGGGTCCCGAAGCCCAGCGTTTTCTCAACTATATGCTGGGTGCCGCCATCGCCTTCACGCTGGCGGGCTGCTTCGGCGCATTGCTGCAGAAGCAACCGAGAAACTGGGGCCTTGCAGGCGGTATCGCGGCCATTCTGTTTGTCTTCGGCGCCTGGGCGCGCGTGGATGACCTGCTTGATGACAGCACCTGGGCCTTGATCGGCGCGATCTTCGCTGGCCTGGTGCTTGCCGCCGCCTGGGCCGGGCGAGGCCGCCACCACGACGCGGATGCCAATCTCTCCTCCGGTCTCCTCTCCATCGGCGCTGCGCTGTTGCTGTTGTTCAGCCTCGACCGCCTGTTCGACGGCATCTGCCTCACAGTTGCCATCGCCGCTCTCGCCCTCGCGTTTGCCGTTCTGGCCCGATGGCTGCTCGTAACATTGCAAGCTCCCATCGCCGCCACCCTAGGCTCCCTCGCCACGATCCGGCTCTTCGTCTCGCGCGAATTGTGGGAGGAGGACCGCACCCTGCCCTGGGGCCAGCACTGGCCGATTTACGGATACGGCGTTCCCGCCATCCTGTTGCTCATCGCCAGCCGCGTATTGAAAGCCGCGGGCCATGTCCGCTCGGCGATCACGCTAGAAGGCCTGACCCTCGGCCTCGTCATCTCCCTCATAGCGCTTGAACTCCGTGTACTGATCAGTGGCGGCATCACCTATGATGAGCCGCAATTCCTGGAAATGTCCGCCCATATCCTCACCTGGCTCGGCGCCGCCTATGGTCTCATGCACCGGCAGCAATTCTTCTCTTCCTTCATTGCCGTGTGGGGCGCCCGCATCTTGATCGCAGTCTCCTGCGTGGCCATCGTGCTGTTCAGCTTGATCTCGCTCAATCCCGTCTTCACCGAGGCGCCGGTGGCCGGCAATGTGCTATTCAACGCGCTGCTGCTCGCCTATCTCGCACCCGCGCTTCTGCTCGCCCTCATCGCCCGCAGGCTCGAAGTCCTGAATTGGCAAAGGCTGCGTCCCCTAGCTGGTCTCTTCGCCCTCGTCCTCGCCTTCGTCTATCTCACTCTTGAGACAAAGCGGGTGTTTCAAGGCCGCTCGATGGTGGCGTGGTCCACCTCGATCGAGGAGTCCTACGCCTATTCCGCCGTATGGCTTGCCTTCGCGCTGGCGCTCTTCG
The DNA here is from genome assembly GCA_041745135.1 of Aestuariivirga sp. Classification (GTDB taxonomy): domain Bacteria; phylum Pseudomonadota; class Alphaproteobacteria; order Rhizobiales; family Aestuariivirgaceae; genus Aestuariivirga. The sequence goes on from JBGTJO010000168.1 coordinate 11,413, forward strand.
TCATAGGCTTGCGTTTGGGGCGGCAAGCGATCCGCTATGCCGGCCTCGGCGTCATGGTGCTGGTGGTTCTCAAGGTCTTCCTGTGGGATCTGTCGAGCCTTGAAGGCCTCTACCGCATCGCCTCCTTCATCGGCCTTGGCCTGTGCCTTGTCGGCATCGGCTGGCTCTATCAAAGGTTCGTGCAAAATGGCCGGTAAGACCATCGGCCTCGAAGGCCGGCTCTATGACTACTACGCCGCCCACGCCTGGCGCGAAGACGAGATATTGAAAGAGCTTCGCGCCGAGACGGCCAAGCTGTCCCAGGCCAACATGCAGATCGGGCCGGAGCAGGGCGCCTTCATGGCGCTGCTGGTGAAGCTCATGGGTGCCCGCCGCATCCTCGAAATCGGCACCTTCACCGGCTATTCAACTCTTGCCATGGCGCTCGCCGGAGACGTCCGTATCACCGCCGCTGATGTGAGCGAGGAATGGACGAAAATCGCCCGCCGCTATTGGCAAAAAGCCGGCGCCGTCCATCGCATTGAGCTTCATCTCGATGGGGGGACCGCAGTGATCGACCGCCTGCTCAAAGGTGGAGAGGCCGGCCGCTTCGATCTCGCGTTCATTGACGCCGATAAATCCGGCTACGACGCCTACTACGAAGGCGCCCTGAAACTGCTGCGCCCGGGAGGCTGCATTCTCATCGACAACACCTTGTGGGCTGGTGATGTAGCTGATCCCGCCAAAACAGACGCCGACACCAAGGCGATCCGCGCCCTCAACACCAAGATCGCCGCCGACCCCCGGGTCGAATTCGTTATCATCCCGATCTGCGACGGGCTGACTATGGCGAGGAAGGTTTGATTTCGCTAAGCACTCTAAACGATCATCCCGACGAAAGCCGGAATCCCGTTTTCATTAAAACCGCTCACCTTTTCGCCGCTCTGAGCCGATTTGCCGACCCATCTGTCGCAATATTGACCCGCCGCGCGATTGAGTACTAAGGCGCCAAGTGCTATGACGCTGCTGCTAATGAGGAACCTGTAGTTGACAATTCACATCCGCACCGCGACGGAGGATGACGCGGAGGTGTGCGGCACGATTTGCTACGAGGCCTTTCGCGCTATTGCAAGCGCCCATAACTTTCCACCGGATTTTCCCACACCCGAAGTGGCGACGGGCCTTATCGGAATGGCGATCTCGCACCCGGAAATCTATCCGGTCGTGGCAGAGGCCGATGGCCGCATCGCGGGAAGCAATTTCCTTTGGGAGCAATCCTCAATCGCCGGCGTTGGGCCAATCACGGTCGATCCGGAA
>JBGTJO010000169.1:0-17924 GCA_041745135.1 Aestuariivirga sp.
GGTGCGGGTGAGATAACCGCAGACCTGGCGGGCGACGTTGGAGTCGTAGACCCATGAGTAAGTGTGCGGGCTGTCGACTTTCGGCACGCGCATGGCGATCTTGAGGATGCCGCCCTTGGGCATATCCTGGGCGCGGGCTTCCGGCACGAAATCTTCGCCGGTGATCTTGCCGGCCATCATGTAGGCGGCAGGCGCTGCCATGCCGAGCAATGTGGCGTAGCGCACGAAGTCGCGGCGATCCATGACCTTGTCGGAAAGCTGTTGCTTCAGCGAACCGATTAATTTGTGTTCTTTGTCGGACATTGAGATTATTCCTCCCTGGAATTTTTGAGACAGCCGATGCGCCCCGGCCGAAGGCTTGGGACGCCAAGCTGGGCAAAACCTAGCACCCCGAGAAATCTATGCAACAGCTTTTTGAAATCCATGCAACTGCTTTTGGCCGGTGTTAAGCTGCGGGCATGGTGAAAAAAACGATCCTCGGGTTTTTGATCTTCGCTTGCCTGACGGGCTTGACGTTATATGCGCAGCCGGCCGAGCAGGCAGTCGATCTTGCCCTGGTGCTGGCTGTCGATGCTTCGGGAAGCGTCGATGAAAGCGAGTTTGCCCTGCAGCTTGCCGGGATCGCGGCGGGATTCCGCGATGCCGCAGTGCGCGGCGCGATAAAGTCAGGCCCGGAGAAGCGCATCGCCGTGGCGCTGTTGGTCTGGGCGGATCATCAGGTGCCCAAGGACAGCACCGGCTGGTTCCTGCTCGCCTCGGATGAGGAGATCGAAAGCTTCGCTTTGACCGTCGAGACTTTCGCGCGCCATCAAAACGGGGCTACCGGTATCGGCGAGGGGCTGGCCGCGGCATTGCGTGCCATCGAAACGAGCGGCTTTACGGCCAGGCGGCGGGTGGTCGATGTCTCGGGCGACGGACGCGAGACGCCGGCGCGGGAGTATGTCGTGCTGCTGCCGCAGGCGCGCGTGATGGCCTATGCCCAAGGGGTGACCGTCAACGGGCTTGCCATTATCAACGAGGATCCGGAGCTTCTCTCCTATTACGAAAATGCCGTGCAGGCTGGCCCCGGGAGCTTTAGCCTGCCGGCCACGAGCTATGAGGATTTCGCCGAAGCCATGCGGCGCAAGCTGCTGCGGGAAATCGAGTACCGCCCCGCCATCTCTCAACGCTGAGCGTTGTCAAGGCTGAGCCTCATCAAGGCTGAGCGTTGTCACCGGGCGTTTTGACGAGAGACTTTCTGACGGAGCCTTTTTTCACCTTCAGCTGGGCAGGAGCCTGCGACATGGGAGCATCCTCGACCGGGGTGGCGGCAGAAACTGTTTCGTCGATCTCTTTGCGGGCAATCGCGATCACCGGCTCCATGGCGCGAAGCTCCTCATCCGGCAGGTGGCACATGATTTTGTGGCCGGGAGCGAGCTCCTTGACCGGGGGGAGCTCGGTTTCGCAAATGAGGCCGATCTTGCGGTGGCAGCGGGTCTGGAAGGGGCAGCCCGAGGGCGGGTTCATGGGCGAGGGCAGTTCGCCCTTGAGCACGATCTTCTTTTTTACGACCGAGGTATCGGCGATGGGCACCGCCGACAGCAAAGCTTCCGTGTACGGATGATAGGGCGGGTTGAAAACCTGATCCGTCGTGCCCTGCTCCATGATGCGGCCGAGATACATGACGCAAATGCGGTCGGCGAGATAGCGCACGACCGAGAGGTCGTGGCTGATGAAGACCATGGTGGTGCGCTTCTTGCGCTGGATGTCGGTCAAGAGGCCGGTGACGGCTGCCTGCACGGAGACATCGAGGGCCGAGACGGGTTCGTCGGCCACCACGACGGCGGCGTTGCCGCCGAAGGCGCGGGCGATGCCTATCCTCTGTTTCTGGCCGCCGGAGAGCTGGCGGGGCTTCCGCTGCGCGAATTCGCGCGGGAGTTTCACGAAATCGAGCAGCTCGTGGGTTTTGCGCTCGATCTCCTCCGAGCCCTTGGCGACGCCGAATTTCTTCAGTACACGGCCGATTTGCGCGCCCACGGAGTGACTCGGATTGAGCGTTTCAAAGGGATTCTGGAAGACGATCTGCAGGCCGGAAATCATGCCGGCGGGCCGTTTTTTCACGGGCAGCTTGCCCACGTCGATGCCGTTGACCAGCACTTCGCCGCCGGTCGAGGTCTCGAGCCCCATCAGCACCTTGGCGAAGGTCGACTTGCCGCAACCGGATTCACCGACGATGGCGACGGTTTCGGCTTCACGGGCTTCGAAATCCAGCCGCTCGGCAGCCTTCACATAACGCGAACCGGTTCCGGCGATAAGAGCCCCGATCGAATTGTCGCGGATCTCATAGTATTTCTTGAAGTCGTTGACCTTGAGCACGACGGGGCCCGGCTCCATGGGTTCGGTCTCGACGCCCTTCGGCTTGTATTTGGCCCAATCGATCTCGTCATAGCGCACGCAGCGCGCCTCGTGGCCGGGATCGCCCTTGATATCGAGCATGGGGATGGGCTTGTCGCAGCGCCCGGGGACGAAGAAATCGCAGCGGGGCGAGAAGGTGCAGCCCGTGGGCCGGTCACGCGGCAGCGGCAGCTGGCCGCGGATGGGCACGAGGGGGTGAGAGAAACGATCAGCGCCTGGCAGCGGGATCGAGGAAAAGAGGCCGCGCGTGTAAGGATGGCGCATCTGGTCGAAGACCTGGCCCACCGAGCCCAACTCCACCGACTGGCCGGAATACATGACGCAGATGCGGTTGCAGGTCTCGAGGATGAGGCCGAGATTATGCGAGATATAGATCATCGAGGTGCCGAAGCGCTTCGAGATATCCTTGATGAGCTCGACGACGCCGGCTTCCACGGTGACGTCAAGTGCGGTCGTCGGCTCGTCGAGCAGCAGGAGCTTGGGGTTGGACAGCAGCGCCATGGCGATGACGGCGCGCTGCTGCTGGCCGCCCGAGAGCTGGTGGGGATAGGAGTTGAGGATGCGCTGCGGATCGGGCAGGCGCACGGCGTCGAGCAGTTCGATGGCGCGTTTCTCCGCGGCCCGGGCGTCGATCCCCTCATGGATCATGGGGACTTCGATCAACTGGTCGCGGATCACCATGGCGGGATTGAGCGACGCCATGGGCTCCTGATAGACCATGGCGATCTGCGAGCCGCGGATTTTGCGGAGTTCCTCTTCCGACATGGTGCGCATGTCGCGGCCCATGAAGCGGATTTCACCGCCGGTTACAGCGCCGTTCTTGCCCATGTACTGCATGATGGCGAGCGCCACGGTGGATTTGCCGCAGCCCGATTCGCCGACGATGCCGACGGCTTCGCCGGGATTGACGGTCAAGCTGAAGTCGTAGACGGCAGGGACAGCACCGGCGCGTGTGTAATATGAAATCGAGACGTCTTTCAGTTCAAGAACCGGCGTCACCATGAACTTAATCCCTCAGTGAAATTTCGCGGAGGCCATCGGCCAGCAGGTTAAGGCCCAAGACCAGCGTCGAAATGGCAAGTGCGGGCCAGATCATGGCATTGCCTGCGGCGGCGCCGTAACCTCGCACTTCCGAAATCATCTTGCCCCAGTCGGGATCGGGCGGCGGCAGGCCAAGGCCGAGGAAGCCCAGCGCTGCAATGGCGATGGTCACATAACCCAAGCGCAGGCAGGCATCGACGATGAGCGGCCCCCGGGCATTGGGCAGCAGTTCGACAATCATGATGTAGAAGGGGCTTTCGCCGCGAACTTCGGCGGCTGCAATGTAATCGCGCGATTTGAGATCGAGCACCAGGCCGCGCACGATGCGCATGACCTGGGGCGCTGTGCCCAGCATGATCGCCAGCACGATGGTCAAGCCTTTTATCCAGACGGTGGTGAAACCGGCGGCCGCCAATAACTCGCCCGCCGGAGAATCCGGGCGCAATTGCGTCAGGATGACGATGTATAAAACCATCTGCGGGAAGGCCAGGAACACATTGCCAATGAAGGACAGGATTTCGTCCCACCAGCCGCCGCGATAGCCGGCGGCGACACCCATGAGCATGCCGACGGAGTAGGCGACGAAGGTCGCAAAGCTCGCCCAGAAAAGCACGAGCCTGGAGCCGAAGAAGAGGCGGGACAGAATATCGCGGCCCTTGTCGTCGGTTCCCAGCCAGAAGGTTCCGCCGTCGGGAGCCGGAGAGAGTGCGGGCCTCAGCAAATCGGGAGCGGACTGCGCCAAGGGATCGCGGAGCGGCAGCACATCGGCGAAAATCGCCGCGCACACCCAGAAGAGCACGAGAAACGCTCCGAGCATGCCGATGGGCGATTCCCGGAGGAGGCCTATCGATTTGACCAATTTCGACAGCCGGCTTGGGCGGTGTACGGGGGCGGCCGAGGGTGCTGCAATGTCGGTCACGCTCTACTCCTCATGCGAACCTGATGCGCGGATTAAGATAGGTGTAGCCGATGTCGGAAATGAACTGCGTGGTCACCGCGACGGCGACCGCGATCATGGCGCCCGCGAGGATCAAATAGACATCGCCGAACATGGCGGCGTCGTAGATTGCCTTGCCAAAACCGTCATAGGCGAAGAATACCTCGATAACGACGACGCCGGAAAGCAGATAGTTGAGTTGCAGGATCATCACGGTGAAGGGTGCGATGAGCGCGTTGCGCAAGGCGTGGCGCATCACCACCCGGCCATAGGGCAACCCCTTGAGCACGGCGGTGCGCACATATTGCGACGACATGACTTCGGCCATCGACGCTCTCGTCATGCGCGTGTAGTAGCCGAAATTGAAGATGACCAGGGCGCCGACCGGGAGGACCAGTTCGCGCCAAGTGAAGCCGTTTGAAAATGACGATGAGCCGGGCAGCCAGTCAAGCCAATAGACGAAAATGGCGACAAGGAAAGTGGCGGAAGCGAAATCCGGGATCGAGGTGGTAAGCACGGAGGCCACGGTGATGGCGCGGTCGCGCAAACTCGCTTCCGCGATCCCCGAAAATACTCCGAGAATCAGCGAAATGCAGACCGTTATGAGAAATACGCAGCTGCCAAGGATGGCCGTGTTTTTCAACCGCGGCAGCAGGAAATCGAAAACCGGCGCGCTGAACTGGGCGGAGAGCTTCCAGTCGCCCATCAGGAAGCCCGAGATCCAGCTGAAATAACGGACCAGCAGCGAACGGTTGTAGCCGTTGTCCTCAAGCCACTGCAGCCTCCCTTCCATGGTGGAGTATTGACCAAGGACGCGCATGGCGAGGTTGAGTTTGTCGCCCTCGAAAAACACAAACAGCATGACCGAGATCACGAACATGATCAGGATCATCGACGCAATTCTGCGCGCAGCGAGAACCAGCATAGTGCCTCCCCTTTGGGTCTCTTGGCGGACCTTTGTCACCCCGATCATAAGACCATGCCGCCGCCCGACGCAAGGTGTAAGTCCCGCGGGCGGAGTGGTCAGCGCCATCACGGTTCGGTTACCTTTCCTTTCCCTAGGGAGAAAGGGAAAGGTGGTGCAAGGGACGAGGACGGCTAATGCCGGATACCTAAGAGATTATCCGTGGCAAAGGCTTCGGCGAGCTGGGCTTCGGTCATGAGGCCTTCGGCGAGCACGACTTCGCGGATGCTGCGGCGGGTCTTCAATGCCATCTTGGCGACGCGGCTGGCTTCGGTGTAGCCGATATAGGGGTTGAGCGCCGTCGCGGTGATCAGCGAGCCTTCCAGCAATTCCTGGCAGCGTTCGCGGTCGGCTTCGATGCCGATTATGCATTTCTCGCGCAGCACCTGCATGCCGCGCATCAGCATGCGCATGGATTGCAGGATATTGAGGACGATGACGGGCTCCATGGCGTTGAGCTGCAGCTGGCCCGCTTCCGCGGCCATCGTTACGGTCAGATCGTTGCCGATCACCTGATAAGCGATTTGATTGACCACTTCGGGGATCACCGGATTGACCTTGCCCGGCATGATGGAGGAACCCGCCTGCACGGCGGGCAATCTTATTTCGCCAAGTCCCGCGCGGGGGCCGGCGTTGAGAAGCCGGAGGTCGTTGCACATTTTCGAGAGCTTGACGGCGATGCGCTTGAGCACGCCCGAGAAGGTGATGAAGGCGCCCATGTCGGAGGTGGCCTCGATCAGATCACCGGCCGGGACGAGCGCCACGCCCGAAACCTTCGAGAGGTGCTGGATCACTTTTGCGGAATAGCCCTCGGGCGTGTTGATGCCCGTGCCGATGGCGGTGCCGCCGAGATTGACCTCGCGCAGCAGATTGGCGAATTCGCCGAGCCTGTCGATATCCTCGCCGATGGTGACCGCGAAGGCGCGGAATTCCGAGCCCAGGCGCATGGGCACCGCATCCATGAGCTGGGTGCGCCCGACCTTGATGACATCGTCGAACTCGACGGCTTTCACCATGAGCGCATCCTTCAGCGTGCGCTGGCTCACGATCAGTTCCGGGCAGTTCCGCAGGATGGTGAGGCGAACCGCGGTTGGATAGACGTCGTTGGTGGACTGGGAAAGATTCACGTGGTCGTTGGGGCTGACTGTCGCGTAATCGCCGCGCGGGCGGCCCAGGATCTTGAGCGCGAGGTTCGCGATGACTTCGTTGGCGTTCATGTTGCTGGAGGTGCCGGCACCGCCTTGCAGCATGTCGACAACGAACTGGTCGAGACTGCCGCCCGCGATCACGAGTTCGCAAGCCTGGACGATGGCGGCGGCGATCTCCGGCTTCAATGTGCCAAGATCGCGGTTGGCCATGGCCGCTGCCTTCTTTGTCATGGCAAGCGACTGGACAAGCTCGGGGTAGTGATTGAGCAAAATGCCGGTGATCGGGAAATTCGCAACCGCGCGGAGGGTGTGTATGCCGTAATCGGCATCGCGCGGGATTTCGAGTTCGCCGATCGAGTCTCGTTCCGTTCGCATGCCGGTCATTGTTGCCCCTCTGTGGCTCGCGTCTTCATCCTATCGTATCCCGCATTGCCCAGGCATAATTTTTCGCGGTAGGGTGCCGGCCAACCAGAAACAGGAGACGAGGAATGGATCGCCGTAAATTCATAAAGTCAGCGGGCGTTGCAAGCGCTGCGACCGCGACCCTTGCCGCACCCGCCATCGCCCAATCCGCGCCTGAGATCAAATGGCGCATGACGTCGAGCTTTCCCAAGGCGCTCGATACGATCTTTGGCGCCTGCGAGACGTTTGCGAAATATGTGGCGGAGGCGACTGATAACAAGTTTCAGGTGCAAACCTTCGCGGCCAATGAAATCGTCCCGGGACTCGAAGCTGCAAATGCGGTTTCGGCGGGAACCGTCGAGATGTGCCACACGGCGAGCTATTACTATTGGGGCAAAGACCCGACCTTTGCTTTCGGCACCGCCATTCCCTTCGGCCTCAACTCGCGCCAGCAAAATGCGTGGATGTATTATGGCGGGGGTCTCGATCTCATGAATGAGTTCTATGGCACCAAGAACCTGATCGCCTTTCCCTGCGGCAATACGGGCGCGCAAATGGGCGGGTGGTTCCGCAAGGAGATCAAGTCGGTTGCCGATATGCAGGGCCTGAAGATGCGGATCGGCGGCTTCGGCGGCAAGGTCATTTCCAAGATCGGCGTGGTGCCGCAGCAGATCGCGGGCGGCGAAATCTATCAGGCGCTGGAGAAGGGTACGATCGACGCGGCCGAATGGGTGGGGCCCTATGACGACGAGAAGCTCGGCTTCCACAAGGTGGCGCCCCATTATTACTATCCCGGCTGGTGGGAAGGCGGCGCCATGCTGCACACCATGATTAACACGGCGAAATGGGCCGAGTTGACACCCACCTATCAGGCGATCGTCAAGGTCGCGTGTCAGGCCACCAATTCCGACATGCAGGCCAAGTATGACGCCCTCAACCCGGGTGGCTTGAAGAAGCTGGCGGCGGGAGGAGCCAAGTTCGCGCCCTATCCGCAGGATGTGCTTGAGGCGTGCTTCAATGCCGCCAATGAGACCTATGCCGAAATCAACGGGACGAATGCGGCCTTCAAGAAAGTATATGACGCGCTCGTAACATTTCGCGCCGATGCCTATCTGTGGGCGCAGTTTTCCGAATATACGTTCGACACGTTCATGATGGGACAGCAGCGCAAGAGGGCGCTGTGATGGCGAAGGGTTACTGGATTGCGCGCGTCGATGTCAGCGACGAGGACGCCTACAAGCGCTACATCACGGCCAATGCCAAGGCGTTCGCGAAATTCGGAGGGCGGTTCATCGTGCGGGGCGGGCCCTTCGAGAACCCCGAGGGACAAGCCCGGAAACGCAATGTGGTGATCGAGTTTCCGGATTACGACGCAGCACTGGGTTGCTATCGCTCGGCGGAATATGCGGAAGCCAGTTCCTTCCGCACCGCTGCCGCGCAATCTGATTTGATCATCATCGCCGGTTATGACGGACCGCAGCCGGGGGACGGGTGAGGCGCAATCCGTTGTCTTTTTACGTCATCCCGGCGAAAGCCGGGACCCACGGTTAACAAGGTACGGATTCTCGCAGAGTCGTCACGCAGAGAGGTGGGTCCCGGCTTTCGCCGGGATGACGGAATTTAGGATGACCCTACTCGAAATCAATCGAAGGTGGCTGGTTCAGGTCGATCACGGAGGGTGAGATCAAATCGTTTCCTTCGGTGCCGGGGACGATCAGCTCGAAGTTGGGGTCGACGGCGATCTCGCCTTCGAGGAAGGCCGTCACCAGCTGCGGGAAGGCGATCAGGATTGCGACCAGCATAACCTGCAGGATGACCCAGGGAATGGCGCCCCAGTAGATATCGCTGCTGCGGACGCTGGGCGGTGCGATGCCCCGCAGATAAAACAGCGCGAAGCCGAAGGGCGGGTGCATGAAGCTCGTCTGCATGTTGGCGCCGATCAGCACGCCGAACCAGATCAGGTTGATGCCGAGCGCCTCGGCGGCGGGTGCGAGCAGGGGAATGATGATAAAGGCGATCTCGAAGAAATCGAGAAAGAAGGCGATGATGAAGATGAAGATATTGACGAAGATCAGGAAGCCCACTTCGCCGCCGGGCAGGCTGGTGAGCAAGCCTTCGATCCATTCCTTGCCGCCCACGCCCTGAAATACGACGCTGAAGACGCGAGCGCCCAGCAGGATGAAAACCACCATGGCGGTGATGCGCATGGTTGTCTGCATGCCTTGCCACGTGAGAGGCCAGGTGAGACGCCCGTTTGCCCAGGCGAGAACGAAGGCGCCGATGACGCCCATGGCGCCGGCCTCGGTCGCCGTGGCCAGTCCCATGAAGATCGTGCCGAGGACGATGAAGATCAGGGCCAGCGAGGGCACCATGCCGCGGATGCAGCGTTTGGCGAGTTCCCAGCCGCGGAGCGTCCGCGCTTCCGGCGGCAGGGCCGGAACGAAACCGGGGCGAAGGATGCTGAGGAGCAGCACGAAGGCCATGAAGAGGAGAACCTGAACAGCGCTGGCGCCCATGGCGCCGCGATACATATCGCCCACGGATTTGCCGAGCTGATCGGCGAGGATCACCAGCACGAGAGAGGGCGGGATAAGCTGGGTGATGGTGCCCGACGCCGCGATGACGCCGGTGGCGTGGCGGATGTTGTAGCCATATTTCATCATGATGGGCAGCGCGATCAGCCCCATGGCGATGACCGAGGCGGCGACGGTTCCGGTGATGGCGCCCAGCACCGCTCCCACGAGGATGACCGCATACGAGAGTCCGCCGCGCACGCCCCCAAACAACTGGCCGAAGCCTTCGAGCAGGTCTTCGGCCAGACCCGAGCGCTCCAGTATGGCGCCCATCAGGGTGAAGAAAGGGATGGCAAGCAGCAGGTCGTTGCCGAGGACCGATTCAAGCTGATAAATTATGTTGCCGAGGAAATCCGGGCGGATCATCCCCAGCTCAACACCCAGGAAGCCGAATACGAGACCGACAGCCGCCAGCGAAAAGGCCGCCGGATAACCATAGAGCATAAACACGATGAGGCCGGCGAACATGAGGGGGCCCATGTTTTCCGAGACGAGCGCCATCATTGCACGGGTTTCTCGTAGGCGGATTCGCGGCGGTAGCCGGTGGTCAGCGCGGCAACGCATTTGATGATTTCGGAGATGCCCTGCAGCAGCACCAGGGCAAAGCCGAGCGGCAGGAATATCTTGAAGGGCCAGCGCGGCAGGCCTCCGGCATTGGCCGACATTTCATTCCCGGTCCAGGATTCCAGGAACCACGGCCAGCTGAAATAGATGAGCACCAGGCAGACGGGCACGAGGAAAAAAACAGCGCCGGTGAGATCGATCCAGCAGCGCTTGCGGTAGCTGGCCGAGCCATAGAGGAGGTCGACCCGCACATGCTCATTGATCTTGAGCGTCCAGGAGGCGCCGAGCATCACCATGGCGGCGAACATGATGAGCTGCACATCGCGCAAGGAATTGGAATTGTCGCGGTAAAGATTGAAGAGAAATCCCAGCCCGCCGCCGAACATCCGCAATTTGGCATCGAGATAGATGATCGTGCCGATGCTGTAGCGGAAGAGCGCGTTGAAGGCGCTGACGAGAGCCGCGAACAGAACGAGCCAGGTGGCGATGATGGCGGTCCATCTGCCGATCTCGTCAATGACGCGGCTTACCGCGAGCAGTGCGGCCATGCTTTCTCTCCCTTGCGTGCATCCGTTGACCGGCGCATCTTTATGAAGCCAGACTAAAAGGAATCAGCGGAAAAGACCAAGAGGAAACGAGCCTTGAATCTCGCGCTTCGGATGGATGGACGGCAATCGGATACAGCGCTCATGGTGCAGCGGGGCGTCTGCCGCCTGCTGCGCGCCTCGGGCTTTGCCACGCTTGCGGAAGTCACCCTGGTGAGCGGACGCCGCGCCGATGTGATCGCCCTCAATGAGGGAGGCTCGATCTGGATCGTCGAGATCAAATCGTGCTTGGAGGATTTTCGCTGCGACCGGAAGTGGCCGGAATACCGGGAGTTCTGCGACCGGCTGTTTTTCGCAATTCCGACCGCCATGGACGATGCGGTTATGCCGGCGGAAGCGGGGCTCATCGTTGCCGACAATTGGGGCGCTGAGATCCTGCGGCATCCCGATGAGACGCCGCTCCATCCCTCGCGCCGCAAGGCCCTGACGCTTTCTTTCGCGCGGGCCGCAGCCTTCCGGCTGCACGGCCTTTATGATCCATTGTCGGATTGCTGAATTAGACGCGGCGCAGGCGCACGATTACATCGATGCGGTCGATCGCGGTGCCATTTGGCAGCGCGGGAAGGCCCGTCACCTCCACATGTTCGCTGCCGATATCGACGAGTTGGCCCTTGTCCTCGAGAAAATAGTGGAAGTGGTTTGAAGTGTTGGTGTCGAAGTAGCTGCGGTTGCCTTGGATCGCCACTTCGCGGAGCAACCCCGCCTCGGTGAATTGGTTGAGCGTATTGTAGACGGTGGCCAGCGACACGGGCACGCGGGCGGCTTGCGCTTCCGCATGGAGCGCTTCGGCGCTCACATGGCGATCGCCGGCATTGAACAAGATATCCGCCAACGCCATGCGCTGGCGCGTCGGACGCAATCCGGCGCGGCGAAGCTTTTCGGCGATTTGAGCGTGCTCACGGAGCATTTGGGAGGGGCTTATAGTCCAGAATTGCGGGGGGTTGCAACGTGAGGTCCTGGCAGGGCTTTGAAGCTCCAAATCCATTGTGTTAGGAACGGGGAATGACCGAGCGACAATCGCAATATGATTATGAAGCCTTGCTGACCTGCGGGCGGGGTGAATTGTTTGGCCCGGGCAACGCGCAGCTGCCGCTGCCGCCCATGCTGATGTTCGACCGTATCACCCATGTGTCCGGCGAAGGCGGTGATAATGGCAAGGGCCAGATCGTCGCCGAATTCGACATTCACCCGGACCTCTGGTTCTTCGCTTCCCATTTCAAGGGCGATCCGGTGATGCCGGGTTGCCTTGGGCTCGATGCAATGTGGCAGCTTCTCGGCTTCTTCCTCGGCTGGATGGGGGCGCCGGGGCGCGGCCGCGCCATCGGCGTGGGGGAGGTCAAGCTCACCGGCATGGTGACGCCCGTGATCAAGAAGGTCGAATATGTGGTCAATCTCAAGCGCGTCATCTTGCGCAAGCTCAATCTCGGGATCGCCGACGGGTTGCTGAAGGCAGACGGTGAAACCATCTATACGGCGGCCGATCTCCGTGTCGGCCTGTTCCAATCGAATCCCGCCTGAGGAGGCCCTAACATGCGGCGAGTCGTGGTCACCGGACTCGGCATCGTGTCGAGCATCGGCAACAATACGCAGGAAGTGCTTGCCTCCCTCCGGGAGGGAAAATCCGGAATTGTCAAGGCGGATGACTATGAGCGTCTGGGGTTTCGCTGCCAGGTGCATGGCGCGCCGCGTTACGATCTCGACAGCATCGACCGTCGGGTGCGCCGCTTCATGGGCGATGGTGCGGCTTGGAATTATGTGGCCATGCAGCAGGCAATCGTCGATTCTGGCCTTGAGAACAAGGAAGTCAAAAACGACCGCACCGGCATCATCATGGGATCGGGCGGGCCCTCGACCAAAACGGTGGTGGCCGCCGCGGACATCACGCGCGAAAAGGGTCCGAAGCGCGTGGGGCCTTTCGCGGTTCCCGCCGCCATGTCGAGCACCAACTCGGCGACGCTGGCCACGCCTTTCGGAATTCGCGGCGTCAATTATTCGATCTCCTCGGCTTGCGCCACCTCCGCCCATTGCATCGGCAATGCGGCGGAGATGATCCAGTGGAACAAGCAGGATGTGATGTTCGCGGGCGGTGGTGAGGAACTGGACTGGACCTTGACCGTGCTGTTCGACGCCATGGGCGCCATGTCGTCCAAATACAATGCAACGCCTGAGAAAGCCTCGCGCGCCTATGACAAGAACCGGGACGGTTTCGTGATCGCCGGCGGCGGCGGCACGGTGGTGCTGGAGGAACTCGATCACGCCAAGGCGCGGGGCGCTAAAATCTATGCCGAGCTGGTGGGCTATGGAGCAACCTCCGATGGTTACGACATGGTGGCCCCTTCGGGCGAAGGTGCGGCGCGCTGCATGCAGCTTGCCATGGCGACGGTGAAGGAGAAAATCGACTACATCAATCCGCACGCCACCTCGACTCCCATTGGCGATCAAAAGGAAATCGAAGCCATCCGCTCAGTGTTCGGCTCCAATATCCCAGCGATATCGGCGACCAAGTCCTTGACCGGGCATTCCTTGGGCGCGGCTGGCGTTCAGGAAGCGATCTATTCGATCCTGATGATGCAGAACGGCTTCATTTGCGAGAGCGCCAACATCGAGGAACTCGATCCTGAATTTGCCGATATTCCCATCGCGCGTTCGCGGCAGGACAACGCCAGGGTCGATGTGGTGATGTCCAACAGTTTCGGTTTCGGCGGCACCAACGGCACCCTTGTGCTGCAACGCTACAACGGCTGATCACATGAGCAAAGGTTTGATGGGCGGCCGCCGCGGCCTGGTGATGGGGGTCGCGAACGACCACTCGATTGCCTGGGGCATCGCGTCCGAGCTGCACAAGCATGGGGCGGAACTGGCGTTCACCTATCAGGGCGAGGCCTTCGGCAAACGGGTGAAGCCCTTGGCGGAACAAGCCGGGTCGAAATTGTTGCTGCCCTGCGATGTCGAGGATGTGGCAACCGTTGATGCCGTGTTCGACAGGTTGAAAAAGGAATGGGGCAAAATCGATTTTCTCGTCCACGCCATCGCTTTTTCCGACAGGAGCGAGCTCAAGGGCAAATATGCCGACACGACGCGGGATAATTTCATCCGCACCATGGTGGTGTCGTGTTTCTCGTTCACCGAAATCGCCAAGCGCGCCGCTCTGTTGATGCCCGATGGCGGATCGATCCTGACGCTCACCTATGGCGGCTCCATGCGCGTCATGCCGAACTACAACGTGATGGGAGTGGCGAAAGCAGCACTTGAGTCCTCAGTGCGCTATCTCGCCGCCGATTATGGGCCGCAGGGCATTCGGGTCAACGCGATTTCGGCAGGCCCCATGCGGACGCTGGCGGGTGCCGGCATCGGCGATGCGCGCGCCATGTTCAACTACCAGCAGAGCCACGCCCCGCTCAGGCGGGCCATCACGCTTGAGGAAGTGGGGGGTGCGGGTTTGTATCTATTATCGCCGCTCTCCAGCGGGGTGACAGGAGAAATCCACTATGTAGATTCCGGCTACAATGTCATTTCCATGCCGCGGCCTGAAGATATCAAGAACGGCGGGTAATCGCTCATGTTGTCCTCGTTCCCGCGAAGCGGGGAGAGGACGTTATGTCAATTCGTCAGAACGGCTTGGTCGATGATAAGGCCGTCGGGGACAGGGACGTCGGTCAATTGGTAGTCGCCGTGCAGGACAAGCTGAGGCCCCTTGCTTAATTGCAGGCTGCGGACGACGATTGCGGTGTAGGCGGAATTGTCGGCGACGGGGGCATTGGCGTCGACCAGCAGAATGCCGAGCGGCAAATAGATCGTGCCGAGAAGATTTCTGGCATTGTTGCTGCCAATGCGGTGCACCCTAAGCAGCGGAGCCTTGCGATCCTCGAAGAACAGGATGCCGGCTAGCGGGCCACTGGTGGGGGCGGTCAGATCGATAGTGGAGCCGCTGTCGAAAAGCATAAGCGTCAGGAGACCGCTGAGATAGAAGCCGACATTTTCACCGGTCATGGAGGCGGAGCCCGCGACCTTCAGCAAGCCGTTGTGGATGATGTAATTACCCGGGTTGAGTTTGACCTTTGAATTTCCAAGGATCGTCAGGCCGCCGCAATAGACGCCGGGATCAAGCGTGCGCTTCTGGTTGAGGATGACCATGGCGAGATGGTCGCAGGAGCCTACTTTCGGGGCGAGGCGGGAGGCCAGCGGATCGGCGAAGGGCGGGCAATCGGTGATGGGCTTGGGGCGGACGGCGCGTGGATTGAGCGCGATATAGCCGCCGCTTACGCAGATGAGATTGGCCTTGAGCGTGGCGCTATCCTTGACGACCATGCCGGTCGGAAGCTCGGTGTTGCTGTAGACATCGCAATCCTCGGCGACCAGGCTTGCTTCCTGCCAAAGCTGGACGCCGGGCGGCGCCAGCTTTGAAAGACCGACAACGCAAGCGAGCCTGCTGCCGACGATCCTGGCCCGCGCATCGACCCTGATGGGCGTAATTTCGCTTCCGAGAAAATGCAGGAAGAACGGCGTCCATGGCTTCTCGATCACAACTTCAACGGCTCCCTTGTCCCGGAAGACCTCGACAGCGACTTTCGATGGAGCGGTTTCGGACTCATCCTCTTCAAGGTTGTTGCGCGCAAAGATTTCCGCAACCGCCTTGACCTGATTTTGGGTCGCTCCGGCGAGACTGAGTTCCTTCACGCTGGCCAGAGCCGCGGCATCGGCTGCGGCCTGCAACCGGCTCTGAATGCTGATCATCATAAAGCTGTCGAGAACGACCGCGAGCACCGCACACAGGGCCGGAGCGCACAGTGCAGTGATGACCGCGATGGCGCCGCCGTGGTCTTTGCGGAAAGTGCCAATGAGGCTGAACATCCGGCCGATGTATTCCAGGTTGCAGTGCAGTCCTTGGGTAACACAGGCTCCTTGATGAGCCGCTTCATAATTTCTTAAAATCTTAGGCGATGCGTTAAGATTCTGGTTCCTGCGGCGGAGAGACGTAGTTCTGCCGATCAAGCGAGGTGATCGCGGGTTTGCGGCCGTTCAGGGGATTTTCGGGGTTCCAGGCGAGCCTGGTTTCGTAGAAGCGGGCCGACAGGGCGTCGTACATGAGCAGGCGGCCGGCGAGGCTTTCGCCGATGCCCAGGATTTCCTTGATTACTTCCATGGCCTGCATGGAGCCCAGCACACCGGGGAGGGCACCAAGGATGCCGGCCTCCTCGCAGGCGGGGAAAAGGCCGCGGGGCGGGATTTCGCCGATCAGGCAGCGGTAGGTGGGCCAAGGTTTTCCATCCGGCGAGATCTCGTGGGGCTTGAATGTGGAAATCTGACCGTCGAACTGGCCCACCGCCGCCGACACGAGCGGTTTCTTCGCGAAATAGCAGGCATCGCTCACCAGAAAACGGGTCGGGAAATTATCGGAGCCGTCGGCGATGACGTCGTATTGCGAGACGAGTTCCAGCGCGTTCTCCGCGGCGATGCGGTGAGAGTGCTCGATGATGCCGACATGGGGATTCAGGCCGTTGAGTAGCTGCGCGGCGCTCCTTGTCTTCGGTTCGCCCACCCGTGCGGTCATATGGACGATCTGGCGTTGCAGATTGGAGAGGCTCACGGTGTCGTTGTCGACGATGCCGATTGTACCCACACCGGCGGCGGCGAGATAGAGCAGCACGGGAGCGCCGAGGCCGCCCGCTCCAACCACCAGCACTTTCGCTGCCTTGAGTTTGGCTTGTCCGGGCCCGCCCACATCGTGCAGCACGATGTGGCGCGCGTAGCGTTCGATCTCTTCGGAGGAGAGCGCCATCAGCGCGACCCCGAAGATCCAAATCCGCGAACGCCGCGTTCCGTGGCGCCGAGCGCTTCGACTTCGATCAAACGCGCCGCGGTGACGGCGGCGATGATCATCTGGGCGATACGGTCGCCGCGGGCGACCACAAAATCCTGCTGGCCGTGGTTGATCAAGGGCACCTTGATCTCGCCGCGGTAATCGCTGTCGATCGTTCCCGGCGCATTGAGCACGGTGACGCCGTGCTTGACCGCAAGCCCCGAGCGCGGGCGCACCTGCGCCTCGAAACCGGGCGGCAGGGCGATGGCGAAACCTGTGGGCATGAGACAGCGTTCGCCGGGTTTCAGCACAGCGTTTTCGGCGGCGCGGAGGTCCATGCCGGCGGCACCTTCGGTTTCGTAAGCGGGCAAGGGCAGGCCATCGCCGTGGGCGAGGCGAGTAATATGAACCTGCGTCATTCGGCGGCTTTCGCCGTCGCCAACACCATGCCGGACAGTTTCTGCATGAGGCGCTCAGCCACCTCGCGCTTGGGCATGTCGGGCCAGCTCTCGACGTCCTGCGCCGTCACGATGTGGACCTTGTTGCGCTCGCCGCCGAAGACGCCCGCCGCCGCGCTCACGTCATTGGCGACGATCATGTCGCAGCCTTTGCGCGCCAGCTTTTCGCGCGCGTGCTCGACGATCTTCTCGGTTTCCGCGGCGAAGCCCACGACGATCATGGGGCGGTTGTGCTTGCGGGTGGCGATGGCGCGGAGGATGTCGGGGTTTTCGGTGACGGTAAGGGCTGGAACGCGGCCTTCGTTCTTCTTGATCTTCGTCTCCGCCACGCTGGCGGCGCGCCAATCGGCGACGGCCGCAGTGAAGATGGCGATATCGCAGGGGAGCTCGCCTTCGCAGATTTTCAGCATTTGCTCGGCACTCTCGACCGGCATCATGGCAACGCCGGGCGGGATCGGCAAATTCACGGGGCCGGAAACGAGCACCGTTTCCGCGCCCAGCGCCACCGCGGCTTCGGCGATGGCATAGCCTTGCTTGCCGGAGGAGTGGTTGGAGATATAGCGCACGGGGTCGATGGCCTCGCGGGTGGGACCGGCGGTGATGAGCACCTTCTTGCCCGCCAGCGGACGGCCCTGTGGCTGTAATTTCTGTTCAATGGCGGCGACAATTTCCAGAGGCTCGGCCATGCGGCCGGGGCCATATTCGCCGCAGGCCATCTCGCCCTCATTAGGGCCTATGACCGAGATGCCGTCGCGCTTCAGGGTTTCGAGGTTTCGCCGGGTGGCCGCGTGGGTCCACATGCGGACATTCATGGCGGGGGCGATCAAGACTGGTTTGTCGGTGGCAAGGAGTGCCGTCGACGCGAGATCATCCGCCAGGCCGTGCGCCATCTTCGCAATAAGGTCGGCGGTGGCCGGCGCCACCACGAGGAGATCGGCGGCGCGGGAGAGCTCGATGTGGCCCATCTCGATCTCGTCGGTGAGACTGAACAGCGATGTGTAGACCTTTTCGCCCGTGAGGCTTGCAACCGAAAGGGGC
>JBGTJO010000170.1:0-4066 GCA_041745135.1 Aestuariivirga sp.
GGCTTGAACCCGATCCGGGCGCAATGCAGCATAACCTCGTCATAGCCCGTGCGGGACCAGAGGGGGACGATCAATCCCGATGCTGTCAGGTGAAAGCACATGTCCTGTTGTGGCACTTTCCCGCCCTTTCGGCAACAATACGAGATTGCCCTCGCCCCGCTCACGTCGGGCGAGGACATTCCGCAAGCTTCTTCAATCGCAAATCCTCGTGCTATAGGATCGCGCTTCGTTGCCTCGCGAGTCCTGATGACCATTCCGACCCCCCTGCTCGATACCATCACAGCCCCTCCCGATTTGCGCCAACTGCCGGTTTCGCAGCTTGCACCACTGGCCGAGGAGCTGCGTGCCGAAACCATCGATGCCGCTTCGGTTAGCGGGGGCCATTTTGGCGCGGGGCTAGGGGTGATCGAACTCACGGTGGCGCTGCATTATGTGTTCAACACGCCCGAGGACCGTCTCATCTGGGATGTGAGCCACCAGTCCTATCCCCACAAGATTCTTACCGGGCGGCGCCAGCAGATCAGGAGCATCCGCAAGAGCGATGGGCTTTACGGTTTCACCAAGCGCAGCGAAAGCCAATATGATCATTTCGGAGCGGCCCATAGTTCGACCTCGATTTCAGCGGGCCTCGGCATGGCGGTGGCGCGCGATTTGCGCGGGCAGGATCACAATGTCGTCTGCGTGATCGGCGATGGCGCCATGAGCGCCGGCATGGCCTATGAGGCCATGAACAATGCGGGCGCCATGGATACGCGCCTGATCGTCATCCTCAACGATAACGGCATGTCGATCGCCCCCGCCGTTGGCGCTCTCACCAATTATCTGTCCTGGCTGGTGTCGTCGCGGCCCTTCCTGTCGCTCCGCGATATTGCCCGCCAGCTTGCCAGGAAATTTCCCAAGACGCTCCGAACCGCCGCACACCGCGCCGATGAATTCGCCCGCGGCATGCTCACCGGCGGCACGCTCTTCGAGGAACTGGGTTTCTATTATGTCGGCCCTGTCGACGGCCACAACATGGATACGCTGGTCTCCGTCCTCAAAAATGTGCGCGACGCCAAAAATCTCGGCCCCGTGCTCGTCCATGTCATCACGGAAAAAGGCAAGGGCCATCCCTTCTCCAAGCCCGACGCGGAAAAATATCACGCAATAACAGGCTTTGATCCCGAGACAAAGGAACTGAAGAAGAGCAAATCGAACGCGCCCACCTACACTTCCGTCTTCGCCAGCGCGTTGATCGCCGAGGCAGCGCGCGATGAGAAGATCGTGGCGATCACGGCCGCCATGCCATCGGGCACAGGTCTCGATAAATTCGCGGCAGTCTACCCAACCCGCATGTTCGACGTTGGGATCGCCGAGCAGCATGCCGTAACATTTGCAGCGGGCCTCGCAACGGAAGGTTTCAAGCCTTTTTGCGCCATCTACTCAACCTTCCTGCAGCGGGCCTTCGACCAGATTGTCCATGACGTGGCTCTGCAAAAACTTTCCGTTCGTTTCGCCATCGACCGGGCGGGACTCGTTGGCCAGGACGGCCCCACCCACGCGGGGAGCTACGATATTTCGTATCTCTCCTGCCTTCCCAACATGGTGGTGATGGCGGCGGCGGATGAATCGGAACTCGTGCACATGGTAGCGACGGCGGCGGCCATCGACGACCGGCCTTGCGCGTTCCGCTATCCACGCGGCGAAGGGGTCGGCATCGACCTTCCCGAACGCGGCATTCCTCTGGAAATTGGCCGTGGACGGATCATTCGTGACGGTACGAAGGTGGCGCTCCTGTCCTTTGGCGCGAGGCTTGGCGAGTGCATGAAGGCGGCCGATCACCTTGCATCGCTCGGTCTTTCTGCAACCGTGGCCGACGCGCGCTTCGCCAAGCCGCTCGATCATCAACTGATAAAGACGCTTGTCCAGAACCACGAAATTCTTCTCACCATCGAAGAAGGTTCGATCGGCGGCTTCGGCACCCAGGTGTTGCACTTTCTGGCTGGCGCGGACTTGCTTTTGAAAGGGTGTAAGGTCCGCACCATGTTTCTGCCGGATGTGTTTGTCGGTCACGGGACGCCCGGCGAACAGTATGAACAGGCAGGCCTCACCGCCAGGCACATCGCTACCGAAATCGCCGCTTTGCTCAACCTCAAGGAAGCGGCCGGCCTTACGGCGCTCGCTTGATCAATGGCGCCGCAGGGCCCCGGCCCAGGCGCAAGCCTGCGGCACGAAGATCAGGTTGAGGGCAATCGCGGCGGAGAGAAACAGCACCGCCGCCTGACCAAATGCCGACACCGCCGGCATGGCTGGGATCATCAGCAGCGCGGCCACCCCCAGAAATGCAACCGGCGGCAACACAGCCGCCCGCAGCATTGTATCGCTGGGAGAAGGTCGCTCCTGCCGCGCCCAGAGCACCAGCATGACCGACATCGAGAGACAAAGCGCCATCGCCGCCATGGCCCCCACGAGTGCCGGGGCAGCAATAATATATCCGGTCGCCGCCGCCACCGCGGCCGACAAGGATATCGCAAACAGCAGGGGAACGAGCGAGATGATCCAATCCAGAATATCGCGCAGATAGAGCAGTACAGCGATGGCCGCTGCGATAAACGCCATCGCCACGGCGAGTGCCGTTTCATGATGCATGATCTCGCTCCGCGCCAGCGCCACGATGGGGGTACCCGCCGCTTGCAGCGAGAACTTCCGCATGGCGCCGGCAAAAGCCAGGCGGCGCACGCCTGGCTTCGGCAGAACTTCGATCCGCCAATGCCCGCCCGGCGATACAAAACGCCGGCGGAACCTGTCGTCGAAATCCGCAACTGCAGGCGAAGAGAGCCGGGAAAATTCCGCGGCCCTCCCGGTTAAATCCGCCAGCCCCGAGAATAGCGCCGCTTCGAGAACCTTGATGTTCGCCGGCGTTGGCGATTCGGAATTGGAATAGAGACTCAACGCCCGGCGCAGCCTGTGGCTGGCCTCGCGCAAATCAGTCACCGCCGCTGGATCATCGGCGATTTGCCGTAATCCGGTTTCAAGAGCAGTGAAAGTTTCCCCCGGTATCGCATCGGCGGGTGCCATGTTTGGCGCGGGCAGATCGGCAAGAAAGCCATTGAGCTGCCGCAGCTCTTGCAGCTTTCTTTCAGCCTCCATGGGCAGGAATTGTTCGATCCAGCGGATTGTGCCCACCTGCGGCAGCTTTGAGAGCTGCTCCACCGCGCGCTGTGCGGAAGCCCCGGCCGCCACCAAAAAATGGACCGCATCCTGTGCTGCCGGCGTATCGAGAGGCGCTTGCTGCATGATCGGGCGGGGACCATCGCCAAACCGCAGGCCCGGCACGAAGACCCCGCAAAACAAGGATGCCGCCACCACCACAAGCACCAGAATTTGCCGGCCATTTTGCAGATGGGGACCAAGCGGCGCCCCCACCGCCCCGTCCAGCCAGTGGCCCTGTATCTCCCCTCCCCTGTCCACTGCGATGAGCGTTGTGGGAAGCAGGGTCAGCGAGAGTATCAGAGCGACCGCGATACCGATGCCGCCGATGGCCGCGGTTTGCGCCAGCGACGGCAGCTGCCGGAACAGCCAGGTGAGCACGAAGATTTCCGCGACCGCCGCCAGAACCAGGAGCAAGGGCCCCTGCCGCTGGGCCGCCAGCATCACCGCTGTGAGCGGCTCGGCGCCCCGCCGCCGCGCCTGCATATGCGTCAGCACCACTATAATGCTGAACAACAAACCGGGAGCCATGCCGGCGGGAGCGAAGGCCCAGGTCGCGGCATCGAGGTTCGGCGCGATCAAGGCTGCCGCCCCGGCCGTCAGGCAGAGCGAGACGAAAACGGTGACGATGATCGGAACGGTGAACTTCACAGAGCCAAGACCCGCGCTCAGGATGAAGCACAACGCAACCAAGGCCAGGCTTGCCGGGATCATCAGCTCACGGAGTATATCCACTGCCCCCGCTTGAACCTCCAGCGGAAAGTACCAGCGCAGATCGGCACCAGGCTTCGTCGTGGCAGCGGCCACCCATGCCGCCTCGCGCTCCTTTCCGGCAAGGGGCGTGGCGATGACAAACCAGCGCTTGCTTTCCACGCTG
>JBGTJO010000171.1:0-6385 GCA_041745135.1 Aestuariivirga sp.
ATCGTGGATGCCGCGGAAATCCTGAGAAGCGAAATTTCCGCCCTGGTTCCTGGCAAGCGCAGCCAAAAGCAGGCGAGCTCCCATATCAATCAGCAGCTTTCGGCATTGGGACGAGCGGTCGATGCGGCGCGCAAGGCGCCGGAGCTTCTTCCCGTCCGCCTCATCGACCTGGCGGTGCAGGCGAATGCCATTCACGAATCCGCTGTCCGTTTGACGGCGGCACATGAGGCTTCCACCGTCGGGGAGATTTTGCGCTGGGCGCTTATCTTGCGCGAAACGGTGGAGAGTCAGCTCAAGGATTCAGTGCTCGATCCTGCAACCGTCCAGTTCCTGCAGAAAAGACTGGGCACGATCGCGGCCGAGTCCCGCACCATGGCGCTTGGCATGGAGTTTGGCTTCCTCTTCGATCAGCAACGCAATCTGTTGTCGATCGGCTACCGCGCCAGCGAAGCCGCGCTCGATGAAAACTGCTACGACATGCTCGCCTCGGAAGCAGCGCTGGCGAGCTTCTTTGCCATCGCCAAGGGCGACCTCAGGGCGCGCCACTGGTTTCGGCTGGCGCGGCCGGTAACCGCACTCAATGGCGGAGCGGCACTGGTTTCCTGGTCTGGCTCGATGTTCGAATATCTGATGCCCGCATTGGTGCTTCGCGCACCCGCTGGAAGCCTCATCGAGCAAACAGCGCGCCTTATCGTGCGGCGGCAAATCGAGTACGGGCAGAGTATAGGCACTCCCTGGGGCATTTCAGAATCGGCTTTCAGCGCCCGCGATGTGAACTTCACCTACCAATATTCCAACTTCGGCGTTCCAGGGCTTGGACTTAAACGCGGCCTCTCCGATAATATGGTGATCGCACCCTATGCCACGGGCCTCGCGGCCATGGTGGCGCCCCGTGCGGCTGCGGCTAATCTTGCAGCACTGGCACTGGCGGGCGGACAAGGGCGCCATGGCTTCTATGAAGCGCTCGATTTCACGCCAGCGCGGCTGCGGGGCGGGGAAAACGTCGCTGTGGTCAAATCCTATTTCGCCCATCACCAGGGCATGGTGATCGCCGCCATTCTCAACGCGGTTCACAACGGCTTTATCCGTACGCAATTTCATGGCGAGCCGATGGTCCGGGCAACCGAACTGTTGCTGCAGGAGCGGGCGCCCCGCCAGGTGCCGGTCACGCTAACGAGCGCCGCCTCGGCAAACCCCGCGGATATGACGCTCGATCTCGAGGCCTCGCAGCCGCGCCGCGCCGATCCGAGGAGCAGCGGCGCCCCCGCCACGCATCTTTTGTCGAATGGCAGTTACACCGTCATGCTCACCGCCGCCGGAACCGGCTACAGCACATGGAACGGCCTCGCCATCAGCCGCTGGCGTGAAGACGCTGTGTCCGACGGCTGGGGTGCTTTCGTTTTCCTGCGCGATGTCGCGGGTAATTTGTCCTGGACGGCCGGCTACCAGCCGCAGATCGCCGAACCCTCTTCCTACGATGCCGAGTTCAGCGAGGAAAAGGCGGTGATCCATAGGCGGGATGGCGCCTTTGCCACGACTCTCGAATGCCTGGTGTCCACTGAAGACAATGCCGAAGGGCGGCGCGTGAGCATCGTCAATTCAGCGCTCGCCGCGCGCACCGTCGAAGTGACGACCTACATGGAATTGGTGCTGTCTCCATCCGCGGCAGATGATGCCCATCCGGTCTTCAACAAGCTGTTCGTGGAGACGGAATATATCGAGGAACTGGGAACGCTGCTGGCCACGCGGCGCAAACGTAACCCCGACGAGCCGGAAATCTGGGTGGCGCAGTTCATGCTCGTGCACGGCAAGACGAGGGGCGAACTCGAGTTTGAAACGAGCAGGACGGAGTTCATAGGGCCCGGCAATGATATTATTTCGGCGAAGGCGCTCGCCAACGGCACGGCGCTTACCAAGACAACGGGCGCGGTGCTCGATCCCGTGTTCGCGCTTCGCCGCCGGTTGCGCATCCCGGCGGGACAGCAGGCAAGCTGCACCATTTGGACGCTGGTTGCAGAAAGCCGGGAGAAGGTGCTCGACCTCGTGGACCGGCACCGCCAGCATGCCGCCTATGAGCGGGCGCAGATTCTTGCCTGGACGCATTCGCGCATCCAGCTCCGGCATTTGTCCATAGACGGAAGCGAGGCCAACCTTTTCCAGCGGCTCGCATCTCATCTGATCTATTCCAACCCCAGCTGGCGCGCGCCCTCGCATGTCATCCAATCGAACGTCCGCCCCCAATCGATGTTGTGGGCTCAAGGCATTTCGGGCACACGTCCCATTCTCCTGGCGCGCATCGACATTGTGGAAGATATCGATGTAATCCGGCAGTTGTTGCGGGCTCATGAGTTTTGGAGCGCCAAGCGGCTGGCGGTCGATCTCGTCATCCTCAATGACCGCCGCGCTTCCTATTTGCAGGATCTGCAGGCTGCGATCGAGGAGCTTGTGCGCAAAACCCGTACCGATTCCGCACAAAGCGGTGGTCAGATCTATGCCTTGCGGGCCGATCTCTTGCCGGCTGAAACCCTGGCTATGCTGCCCGCGGTGGCGCGCGTGGTGATCAGCGCCCATGCTGGAACTCTTGCAAACCAGATGGCGCGGTTGCGCCAGACGCCACCTGCCGTCCGGCAGAAAGTAGCCGCCCGCACCGCCGTCACACGACGCACCCCAGCGGCCGTGGACAATTTGGCCTTCTTCAACGGCTATGGCGGGTTCGATGAGAAGACCAGCGAATATGTAATCCTGCACGATCCGCAAAAGCCGACGCCTGCGCCGTGGATCAATGTCATCGCCAATCCTTCCTTCGGCACGCAAGCAGCGGCCGATGGCGGAGGGTACAGCTGGATCGGCAACAGCCGCGAAGGCCAGATCACGCCCTGGGCCAACGATCCGGTGAGCAACCGGCCGGGAGAGGCATTCTATGTGCGCGATGAGCGGAGCGGGGCGTTGACGGGGCCCTGCGTGGCACCGCTCAGGCATGGAGGCGGCACGTATCGCACCCGTCACGGCTTCGGTTACACCGTGTTCGAGGGCGAGGACGATGGGTTGCGCATGGAGCTTACGCAGTTCGTACCCCTCGCCGATACTTTGAAGATCGCGCGCCTGCGGATTGAAACGAGCGCCGCTGCACCTCGCGAACTTTCCGTCAGTTTCTATGCTGAGCTGGTGCTGGGAATGGTCCGCGCCGCTTCTGCCCATTTCATTACCACGGAAATAGACGGCGAGACCGGCGCCATGTTCGCCCGCAATCGCTGGAACGGGGATTTCGGCGAGCAGGTGGTGTTCGCCGATTTATGCGGACGGCAAACCGCATGGACCGGGGACAGGGCTGAATTCATCGGCGCCTTCAACAGCAGCCTTGCCGCGCCCGCTGCTCTCGCTCCTGGGGAAGTTTTGTCGAAGCGCGTCGGCGGAGGGCTCGATCCGTGCATGGCGCTGCAGCAAAAGATCACGGTCGCCGCCGATCGCCCCGCCGAAATCGTTGTGCTTTTCGGTGCGGCCGCCAACGCGGCGGAGGCGCGAACGCTGATCGGGCGTTATCGAAATGCCGATTGCGACGTGGTGCTTGCAGAGGTCAAAACGTTCTGGGGGGATACACTTGGCGCGATAAAGGTCAGAACGCCGGATCCGGCCTTCGACCTAATGATGAACGGGCGGCTGCTCTATCAAGTGCTTGCCTGCCGCATGTGGGCTCGCTCCGGGTTGTATCAGGCAAGCGGCGCCTACGGCTTCCGCGACCAGTTGCAGGATTCCCTTGCGCTGGCGGGTATAAAACCTGACATGTCGCGCGCCCATATCTTGCGCGCGGCGGGGCGGCAGTTTGTTGAGGGTGATGTGCAGCATTGGTGGCTGCCTGGCACAGGCAATGGAGTGAGGACACGCATCAGCGATGACACCGTGTGGCTCGCATATTGCGTGCTCTATTATGTGAAAACGACCGGCGACACAGCGATCCTCGATGAGGTCGTGCCGTTCATCGAGGGACGCGCGCTCGAGGCCGATGAACATGACGCCTTTTTCCAGCCGACGGTTTCGGAGCAAACCGCGACCCTTTATGAGCATTGCGCCCTGGCGCTCAAACGCAATTTGCCGGCCGGTTCCCATGGACTACCGCTCATCGGCACCGGCGACTGGAACGACGGCATGAACCGCGTGGGCGAGCAGGGCAGGGGAGAAAGCGTCTGGCTCGGATGGCTCCTCTACGCTACCCTCAAGGACTTCTCGGCGATAGCTGGCGCACGGGGCGACCGCCGGCGTGTCACGGCCTGGCGCAAGCGGATGCAGAATTTGCAGCAGGCGCTTGAAGAGCATGGCTGGGATGGAAAATGGTACCGCCGCGGCTATTTCGATGACGGAACACCGCTCGGCTCCGCCCAGAACAGCGAATGCCGTATCGACACGATCGCGCAATCCTGGTCGGTGCTGTCGGGTGCTGCCGAGCCGGAGCGGGCCGAGGCCGCGCTGGATGAAGCCTATAGCCAACTGGTGCGGCCCGAAGACGGACTGGCGCTTCTCTTCACGCCACCCTTTGACACGTCATCGCCGAACCCCGGTTACATCATGGCCTATCCGCCGGGCATCCGAGAGAATGGCGGACAATACAGCCATGGGACGATCTGGTCGGTCTTTGCTTACGCGAAGTTGGGAGACGCCGAGAAGGCAGCGGAGCTTTTTGCGCTTCTCAACCCCGTGAATCATACCCGCAATGAAGCGGAGGTCAGGCGTTACCGGGTCGAACCCTATGTGATTGCCGCCGACATCTACTCCGTAGCGCCACATGCGGGCCGGGGCGGTTGGACGTGGTATACCGGTTCGGCGAGTTGGCTCTATCGCGCTGGATTGGAAGCGATCCTGGGCATCGTGCGCGAAGGGAGCAAGCTCAGGATCAAACCTTGCATCCCTGAGAGTTGGGACGAATTCAATGTGTCACTGAAATACGGATCGACCCAATACGACATCACCGTGTCCCGCGGGGATGCAAAACGTGCAACAGCCCATGTGCAACGGATCTCACCGGCCGAGTATCTGGTGGAGTTACAAGATACCGGGGGGACTTCGGCGATCCAACTTTTTATAGATGATCAGACAATCAATAAAGAAGCAGACGATCAGGCCGTGGCCTAGGTGACGCTGCGTTTGTCGACGTTCTCAAGCTCGCCAAGCTTGATGATCGCTTTTTTGACTTCAGCAAGCCCGGAGACTCCGGGGCCGGTCATGTTTTCCTCGGATGCGACCTGGAGATCGTTAGCATTCGCCTCCCAGTGCTTGAGAACTTTAAGCTTTTGCTCAAGCGTCATCGACGCCGTGGTCACGACGGCCATGGGCGATTCGAAAACCTGCTCGGGTGCGATCAACGCCCGGTCGTAATCCTTGGCTGTATAGGGCATCTAGCTTTGCCGCATGAGCTGGTTGCACAATCCTACAAATAGGCCAAAGCCGGCGACGCCCATCGCCAGTAGGGCCACGCCTCCAAAGGTTCCGGTGAGGCCCCACATCGCCAAGAGCAACATAAGGGCGGTCGCAATCGACAGCGCTACAAAACGGACCATGATTATCTCCTGATCGGAGATAAACGCGCGCGACGACGATTGGTTCCGGCTATGCCGCCGCTTGCGCCTTTGTGTCGAAGAACAGCGCCTGGCTTATCACCGCCTTCACCATTTCGGGGGTGAAGGGTTTGGTGATGAGGAAGGCAGGCTCTGGCCGCTCGCCCGTCAACAGCCGCTCGGGAAATGCCGTGATGAAAATCACCGGCACTTCGAAGGAGGTAAGGATCTGGTTGACGGCGTCGACGCCGGAACTCCCGTCGGCGAGCTGAATATCGGCCAGAATAAGGCTCGGCCTTTTCTGGGCGGCGAGCTGAAGGGCCTGCTGATGGGTGCGGGCGACGCCGGTGACCGTGTGCCCGAGCGTCTCGACGATCGCCTCGATATCCATGGCGATGATCGGCTCGTCCTCGATGATCAGGACGTTGGTCGCAACCTGGTCAACGATCGTCTTGGTGGCCTCGTCGATCAGCGCCGATACGGCCGCCTCGTCACGGCCGAGGATGGTCGCGATATCGCTCCTGGAGAAGCCCTCAACCGCCATCAGAAGGAAGGCCTCCCTGGCCCGGGGCGCCATGGTCGACAGCCGCCGGTCGGCCAAGGCGGCCCATTGCGGGGCGTTGGGGGGCATATCCTCGTCCGAGGTCGGTTTGAGGTTGAGCGAGATCGATTCCCAGAGGCGGCAGAAGGTGCGATAGAGGGCCACCCGGCCGTCCGAAGCGCCGTCAAAGTTGCCGGGGTCGGCGATGATCGCTTCCAACACTGCGGCCACATAGGCATCGCCCGCTTGCTGGGTTCCGGTCAGGGCGCGCGAAAAGCGCCGCAAATACGGAAGATGC
>JBGTJO010000172.1:0-7928 GCA_041745135.1 Aestuariivirga sp.
CGCGCGGAAATATTGGCCGATAAGCGGCAGGAACCAGGTGGAGCCATTATAGAGCGGATGGCCGGGAAATTCCGGCCGGTCGAAGGCGCAGACCCGGTTCACGTGTCCCGCGATTTTGCGCGCCGTCTGATGGCCGAGATAGGACATCATGGCGACGCCCGAGCCGTTGCAGCCCAGCGCATAGTGCAGATTGTCGAACTTGCCCATGTGGGGCACTTCATCGATGGTGAAGGCGACATTGCCCGTCCAGGCGTGGGTGATCTTCACGCCGCGTAGTTGCGGAAAGCGGTCGAGCATGAAGCGGTGGAGGATGGGCGCCGTCTCGACTGGATCCGTCTGCCCGAACCTGGCGCGGCCGCCGAAGATCAGGCGCTTGCCGTCGGGCGACATGCGGTAATAGGTGAGCACGCGGCGCGTATCGGCGAAGGAGCGGTTCTTCGGGCTGATCGAAGCCGCGATCTCCGGCGGCAATTCCTCTGTAGCGATGATGTAGGAGCCCATCGGCACCACGCGCCGCTGCAGTTGTGGCGTGACAGCGCCGGTATAGCCGTTAGTAGCGATGATGACATCGCCCGCGTCGATGGTCCCGCGCGGCGTTTCAACCTGCCAGACCGTTCCCGATCGCGAGAGTTTGGTGACTGGAGTTTTCGACGCGATGGTGATCGCGCGTTCGGTGCAGAGATCGAGCAGGCCTTTGAAGTAGAGGGCCGGATGCAGATGCGCCGCGCGGCCCACCACCAGGCCGCCGTGATAATAATCGGAACCGATTTCCTCGCGCTGGCGTTCGCGCGGCACCGCGAACGCCTCGGCCTTCGAATACTTATTCAGAATGGCGGCTTTTTTCGCCATGCCGTCGAAGTGGCTCTTGCACCAGGCGCCGAGGAAATAGCCCGTGCGCGTCCAGCCGCATTCGATGTTCTCGCGTGCGATGAGGTCCTCGACCAGCCCAAAAGCATCCGCAGCGTCTGCGAGGAAGGGCGCTGACTCCTCGGTGCTCATCGCTTTGGCGATATAGCGCTTGCCGACATTCACCCCGCCCGAAACAATGCCGCCATTGCGCGTCGATCCGCCAAACCCCGGTTCGTTGGCATCGAGCACGATGCAGTCGATACCCTGGCGCGAAAGTTCGAGAGCCGCGTTAAGCCCCGCATAGCCTGCACCCACAATGGCAACCCGGGCGCTCTTCGGCAGCTCCACCTCCGGCAAAGCTCTCGGCTCATGGGCCTCCCACCAATAGGGGCGGGGCTTGAAGTCCTTGTGGAAGATCGTTTCGGCCATACAAACTATCCTTCATGCTGAGGTGCTTCGCCGAAGGCGAAGCCTCGAAGCATCGGCCTCCAGTCAGACTATTTCAACATTCCCCTTCGAGGCTCGCTCCGCTCGCACCTCAGGGTGAGGAAAACTCATGCTTTCGCCCCACCGCTCGCTAAAAATCAGAGACTGCATGTCGAGACGCTTACGCCAGCCTCGGGCTTCCAGTTCCGGCGTCCGGTGCAGTTCCTCGACATAGCCAAGGCAGAGATAGGCGACCGGCACCACATGCTCCGGCAATGCGAGGATGCGGCGGATATCCCCTTCATTGAAAATGCTGACCCAGCCTACACCCAGCCCTTCGGCGCGGGCTGCAAGCCAAAGGTTCTGCACCGCGCACACCGTCGAATAGACATCGGTGTCGCGGTTGTGGGTGCGCCCTAGAACATGGGGGCCGCCGCGCGAGCGGTCGCAGGTGATGCACAGATTGACCGGCGCTTCGCCGATGCCCTCGAGCTTGAGCGCGGAGTAGAGAGCGAACTTTTCATCATCGAACAGGAGTGCTGCCTCGCCATTGGCCTGCGTGAAGGCCGATTTGATGGCCTCCTTGGTCGCCTGCGCGGTGATGACGATGAAGTTCCACGGCTGCATGAAGCCCACGGATGGTGCATGATGCGCTGCAAGCAGCAGGCGCTGCAAAATCTCAGCGGGAATGGGACGCGCCAGGAACTGGCTCCGCACATCGCGCCTGGTGAAGATCGCGCGATAGACGGCATCCCGCTCCTCGCTCGTGAAAGGACCCGCCGCCCCGAGATTGCTGATCGTGTCGTGCATTCTGGAACTAAGACTCCAAGTCCGCCTCCCGTTCAACCCAGATCGATCAGCGTAATTTCAGGAGGCACGCCAAATCGCACCGGCATGATGCTACAGCCAAGGCCCCCCGACACGATCAGATGGCGATCCCCTTCGACGACGTGGCCATAGGCGAAGCGGTTGCCGAAAGCGGAAGGTGTTACAGGCGACCAGCCGAACAGGCGGACTTGGCCGCCATGGGTATGGCCCGAGAGCGTCAGCGAGACACGCGCTGGAATCCTGGTGAAAAGATCGGGCTCGTGAGCGAGGTGAACCACCGGTGCGTCATCGGTCACCTGTGCCAAGGTGGCTGCAAGATCATCCCGTCCTTCGAAGCGGCCCCGGCCCCTGCTAATGGCGACCATGCTGTCGGTGCCACTGAGCCAGAACGGCATGTTATCTTTCGACAGCCGGATGGCGCGATTGGCGAGGACCGGAATGCCGTTGTCCTCCAACGCGCGCTGGGCGAGAATGGGGCCGTGCCCGGCCCTCTGGGCCGAGAGGTCGTCCCACCAGTCGTGATTGCCAAGGATCGCATGTACGCCAAGCGGCGCTCGCAGCTTTTGCGCCACGCTGGCCATCTGCGCCACGGGAACCGTGCCGGTGCGAAAAAAGTGCCCCGCCACATAGTCGCCAAGCAGCAGGATAAGATCGGCTTCCATGGCATTTGCCGCATCAACGATGCGGCCCCAGCGCCGAAGCGGCATATGCGGCTCCACAAGGTGCGGATCGGCCAGTAAAGCGAGGCGCAGCTTCAGGCCGGGTGTCCACCGCGGCGGCGTCAGGGCATAATGCTGTGTCCGCAGCAGAAATCCCGGCTCGATGGCAAAAGCATAGCTGCCAAGGGCCGCTCCCGCCAGAACGAGCCCGCCAAAAAACTTGAAAAAGCCGCGGCGTGTCATCACGACTTGCCCTGCGCCGCCGCTGCTTCCGCGATGATCCAGTCGCGGAAAGCGTTGATCATGGGGTTCTGCGGGGTGAGCGGCGTAATCAAATAATACGCAAATTGCGGCGGGCTTCTGAGAGAAAGTTCAAACGGCTTGACGAGGCGGCCCGTCGCGAGGTCGTCGACAATGAGGCTGGAATCGCCAAGCGCCACGCCCTGGCCGTCGATGGCCGCCTGGATCGCCAGCGAGGAATGACTGAAATGCAATCCCTTGGTCTCATTGAAATCGGTGACGCCCGCCGCCAGCATCCACATGCGCCAGTTTGGCCACACGGCATCCTGCGCATCCCACGCGACGTGAATGAGTGTATGCGCCAGCAGATCGCGCGGCTCCCTGATGGGCTTCCGCCCCTTGAGAAGACCGGGGCTGCACACGGGAAAGAGCACATCCTCGAAGAGCTTCTCAACTTTGAGGCCGGGATAATTTCCCCTGCCAAATCGGATTGCCAGATCGACATCGTCGCGCTCGAAGTCGAGTGTCGTTGAGGAAACATCGACACGGACATCAGCACCCGGCATCGCCGCCAGAAACCGGTCAAGCCGGGGCACCAGCCATTTGGCCGCGATCGAGGGGGAGGCGGTGACCCTGATCTGGGTCGGGTTCTCCAGTTGCCGGACGCGCTGCAGGGCGCGCGTAAGCCCAGCCAGCGCATCCGCAATGGCCGGCCTCAGGATTTCCCCTTGCCTCGTCAATTGCATGGTGCGGCTGGTGCGCTGGAACAGGCTGACGCCCACCTGGTCCTCTATCTCCTTGATTTGATGGCTCACCGCGGCGGGTGTCACGTTCAATTCGGCGGCGGCTTTGGTGAAGCTCAGATGCCGGGCTGAGGCATCAAAGGCCTTGAGGGCTTGCAAACCGGGGTAACGCAGCATGGGATTTTCAAGCGGATGTTGATGATGACGATAGAACTAGTCGTTTGATTAGGTTTCTACAATCACTTATCTTGTCTGTCATCAACGGATTGTAAGAAAGGATTGAAGATCATGTCCCGCTACATTGCACCATTCTGGAGCAGCCTGGGAACCGCTTTGCAACTCTTTGGCAACCGGCCCCATGCCGAAACCGGCCTCGAGCGTCTCCAGCGTGACCACGACCGCATCATGCTCGAAAACCGCCATTGGCTGATGTAACCCGTTTACTCCCCGCCGACCTAATGGCCGCCCCTGGGCGGCCATTTTTTTTGCGCGGCGATGCTCCTAACTCTCATCATGCCCGCACTTGATGTGGGCAAGATGAGAAGTCAGAGCGCAATTACCGCCCCTTCCATTGGGGCTGGCGCTTCTCCGCAAAGGCCCTGGCGCCCTCCAGCTGGTCCTCGCTTGAATAGAGCGCGTCGACCGACTTCAACTTTCGTTTCGTCACCACGTCGAACGCCTGCTGCACCGGTAGGTGCATAGTTTCACGCAGCGTCTCCTTGATGGCGGCGAACACCAGCGGCGGGCCGGCCGCCAGATGATCGGCAAGGGCACGGACGTGGTCCATCAGCTGAGCGGCGGGCACAATATCGTTGACGATGCCCCAGTGCTTGGCTTCGGCGGCATCGAACCTCCGCCCCGTGAACAGCAACTCGGAGGCCACATGGTAGGGGATGCGGCGCGGCAGCTTGATCGTCGCGGCATCGGCCAGCGTGCCGGAATTTATTTCGGGCAGCGCGAAGGTCGCGTGCTCCGCCGCGATGATGATGTCGCAGGAAATCATGATCTCGAAGCCGCCGCCGAATGCCAGACCATTCACCGCGCAGACCACTGGCTTGTTGAGGCCCGGCAATTCCTGCAAGCCGCCGAAACCGCCGGCGCCGTAGTCTGAATCCGGAGCCTCGCCCGCGGCAGCGGCCTTCAGATCCCAGCCGGGGCAGAAAAACTTTTCCCCCGCCGCGGTCAGAATGGCCACGCGAAGCTCGGGATCGTCGCGGAAGCCCGCAAAGACATCACCCATGATGCGGCTGGTGGTGGCATCGATGGCATTGGCCTTGGGCCGGTCGATGGTCACTTCGAGGACGGGCCCGCGGCGGGAGGTGGCGATGGGATGGGTCATGGCTTTCTCATCTTGATGAACGCGTCGGCGGCGACAACGCCGTCGGGAAGAACGAGCAGGGGATTGACATCGAGCTCGACGATAAGCCCGTGATGGGCCGCAGCAAAGGCGGCAATGGCTTCGACGGCTTCGATCACTGCTGCTTGATCCCCGGATTTCCCGCGGAAGCCTTCGACCAGCTTCCAGACTCGCAGCGATCTGAGTGCCCGCTCGATTTCATGGCGGGACGTTGGGAGAATTAACGCCACAGAATCCTCGATCATCTCGGTGAGGACGCCGCCAGCCCCGACGGCCAGGGCCATGCCGAATTGCGGGTCCAGGGCGAGGCCGACGATGAACTCGGCCACCGCGCCCGACACCATGCGCTCAACGAGGACTTGCGGCGCCAGCTGGCTCATCCGCTGGGCGGCAGCCCTCACCTCCTCAGACGTGCGAAGATTGAGTGCAACCCCTTGCGCTTCACTCTTGTGGGCAATCGCCGAAGAAGAAACTTTAAGCACCACGGGATAGCTCAGCGCTTCGGCGGCGCTCACAGCCTCTTCCGCTTCACAGACAACACCTTCGGGAACCCGCAGGCCGAATTCTTTCAATAATTGTTTGGCGTCGAATTCGCTAAGCGTCCTTTCGCCACTTCCGCGCGTTGGTTCGGCGGTCATTTCGGGCAGAGGTTCCGTTCTCGCCCAGTTGCGGCCGATGCAGGCTGCCGCTTCAAAAGCGGTCAGCGCATCGTCGAGGCCAAACATCGGCGCTATGCCATGTTGCGCCAGTTCCCCGGCAAGCGGCAGCGGCATGCCTTCGGGCAGCGAAGCGACGATCGCGGCGCGGGCCTTTGTCGTCTGCGTGGCCGTCATCAGCGCCTGTGCCGCCGCACGCCAGCCCGCCGCATTCACTTTTGGGTGGGTTGGTGTGTCGAGGATGAGCATGGCGGCATCGAAACCGCCTCCCAGCACCGCGGTGAAAGTGGCGGTGAGCTTCTCTTCCTGGCTCCAGATGAAGGTGTGATAATCGAGTGGATTGTCGATCGCCACATACTCGTTGAGCGTCGCTGCGACCTTGGCTTTCGTTGCCGGATCGAAAGGCGGAAAGCGGAGGTTCTTCACCATCGCCATGTCGGCCACCAAGGCCGCTTCGCCTCCCGAACAGCTCATGGAAACGAGACGATTGCCGGCGATTGGGCCGCCATGGTGAAGGAGTTTCAAAGTCTCCGCAAAGGCGGTAACTGAGTCGACGCGCGCCACGCCGTAACGCTCGAACAGCGCATCATAGAGCGCATCAGACCCGGTTAGCGACGCGGTATGGGAGAGGGCGACTTTGGCCCCTTGCGCGGAGCGGCCGGTTTTCAGCGCGACAACGGGCTTGCGATGTTCACGCGCCAGAATTGCAGCGCGCGCGAAGGCAGGTATATCGCGCAGGCCCTCAATGTGAAGGCCGATCGCCGTGATGCGTTTGTCTTGCGCCAGCGTCTCCAGCATTTGCGCCACATCCACATCGGCCTGGTTGCCGATGGTGAAGACACAGGCGACCGGCAGGGCGCGCATGGTGAAAGTGAAATTGCACGCCATGTTGCCGGACTGGCTGACGATGGCGACGCCAGAAGAACAGGGCTCGATGCCATGTTCGTCGGGCCACAGGGCAGCGCGGGCGAGTCCGTTGACGTAGCCATAACAGTTGGGCCCCATCAGCGGCATGCCATCGGCAGCGGCCAGAAGCTCATCCTGCAAATTCCCGGCACCCGTCTCGGCGAAGCCTGAGGCATAGATGACAGCCCCGCCGCAACCCTTGGCCCTTAGTGTACGGACGATATCGATCGTGGGCTCCCGCTTGACGGCGACAAACGCAGCGTCAATCGATTCACCGATCTCATCAACCGAACGAATAGACGGAATTCCGCCGAGCTGCGGGCGCTTCGGATGCACCGCCCAAATTTTGCCGGTGAAACCCAGCGCCCGAGTGCGCGTGATCGCCACATCGCATTCGCCACCGCCGATGAAGGCAATGGAGCGCGGATGGAGCAGGGGCGTAAGATTGCGCATTATCCTCCCCTCTCCCGTTGCGGGAGAGGGTGGCGCCCGCCAGCGCGCCGGGTGAGGGGGCGGCGCAGCGGAGAGACCCCCTCATCCGGCGCTTCGCGCCACCTTCCCCCGCGAGGGAGGAAGGGAAATAATGGGCCGCTTCTCATCCCCCCAGCGGTCTCAGCAGCGCCCGCGAGATGATGTGGCGCTGGATTTCGCTGGTCCCTTCCCAGATGCGTTCGACGCGGGCGTCGCGCCAGATGCGCTCCAGCGGCAAGTCCGACATGAGCCCCATGCCGCCGTGAATCTGGATGGCCTCGTCGGCCACGAAGGCCAGCATCTCGGTGGCCTTAAGCTTGGCCATGGCCATGTCCATGTCGGTCACGGTTTTCTGGTCGAACTTCCAGGCCGCTTCCAGCGTCAGCAGTTCCGCTGCTTTCAACTCAAGGGCCATGTCGGCAAGCTTGAAGGAAATGCCCTGGAACTTGCCGATTTGCTGGCCGAACTGATGGCGGTCCACCGCAAACTGCATGGCGTGCTCAAGGGCGCGCTCGGCGCGGCCGAGACAGGTGGCCGCCACCTGGATTCGGGTGGCGCCAAGCCAATCGTTCGCGACTTCGAAACCTTTATGCACCTCGCCGAGGATTTGGCTTTTGTGCACGCGGCAATCGTTGAACTCGAGAATGCAGTTATTGTAGCCGCGATGGGACACATTCTTATAGCCCCGCCGCACCGTAAAGCCCGGCGTTCCTTTGTCGATCAGGAACGCGGTGATCAGCTTCTTGTTGCCCCGCGCCGTATCCTCTTCGCCCGAGGCTGCAAAAAGAATGAC
>JBGTJO010000173.1:0-12928 GCA_041745135.1 Aestuariivirga sp.
TCGAGCATGGGTCGTCCTTCAGAGGTAAGCCCAAAGCGGGCGGCGCGCATCATAGGTAGGTGACCCGCCCCTCGCAAGTGCGGTATGGGTCTCTAAACACGGGGAGGGGCATCGATGGAACCGCGTCCGCTGGTCGCCGGCAACTGGAAGATGAATGGCGGCCTCGCCATGATGAAGGAGCCCCGCCTCCTCTCCGGCATGCTCAACGACGTGAAGCTCAATTGCGACGTGATGATCTGCCCGCCCGCCGTCCTGCTGAGCCAGCTCAAGACCATGTTCAAAGGCAGCCGCATCAGGCTCGGCGGACAGGATTGCCATTGGGAACCCTCCGGCGCGCATACGGGAGACATTTCCGCCGAGATGCTGAAGGAAGCAGGCTGCACCGCAGTCATCGTCGGCCATTCCGAACGCCGCGCCAACCACGGCGAAACCGATGAGATAGTCGCAAAGAAAGCCGAAGCCGCCCACCGCGCCGGCCTCGCCGCCATCATCTGCATCGGCGAAACGCTGGATGAGCGCAAGGGGGGCCAAACCCTGGAGGTCGCCTCCCGTCAACTCAGTGGCTCGCTGCCCGAAGCATCGACGGCCGAGAACACTATCATTGCCTACGAGCCCGTCTGGGCCATCGGCACCGGCCTCACCCCGACGACCGCTGAGGTCGCCGAAGTCCACACCCACATCCGTCAGCGTCTTACTGAACTGATGGCGGAGGAGGGTGCAGGGACCCGCATCCTCTACGGCGGCTCCGTCAAACCCTCCAACGCCTCGGACCTCATGCACGCCGCCAACGTCAACGGCGCCCTCGTCGGCGGCGCCAGCCTAAAAGCCGCCGATTTCCTCGGCAT
This sequence comes from Aestuariivirga sp., assembly GCA_041745135.1. Lineage (GTDB taxonomy): Bacteria > Pseudomonadota > Alphaproteobacteria > Rhizobiales > Aestuariivirgaceae > Aestuariivirga. The sequence continues at coordinate 846 of JBGTJO010000173.1, forward strand.
CATCAAGGCTTATACGTGACCCCCATCCCGTCATCCCGGCGAAAGCCGGGACCCATTTTTCAACGTGAAGACTCTGCCAGAACCCGTACTGTGTTTACCGTGGGTCCCTGCTTTCGCCGGGATGACGGGTGGAGATCAGGCGCATCCTGCACCATGGGTTGCAGGGACAAGCCCGGCAATGACATAAGGGAGAGACACCGCATAGAGAATCTCAAATGCCCGAACTCCCCGTCCTCCTGAAACGCCGCCTTCAGGCGCAGGTGATTGGCCCGATCCATGCGGAGATGGTCGCCCAGCTGGGTGAGGAGAAAGCCAACGCCATTCTCGACGCGGCCGTCCGCAAGGCGGCCATCGTCGAAGGCCAGGAGTTCGCCAAAGCCGCTCCGGGCGGCGTCACCTCCATGGCCGATTTCATCAAGCTCTTCGACTTGTGGAAAGAGAGCGGCGCTCTCGAGATCGAAGTGCACGAGGCGAGCGAGACAACTTTCAATTTCGATGTCATCCGCTGCAAATACGCAGAGACCTACAAGGAGATGGGCCTCGCCCATATCGGCCATCTGATGTCCTGCAACCGCGACGGCACCTTCTGCGAAGGCTACGACCCCAACATCACCCTCGACCGGAAGCAGACCATCATGGCGGGAGCGCCCTGCTGCACGTTCCGCTACAGCTACAGAAAGGAAAATTCATCGCCCGCCGGTCGCCAGCCGCCGCTCCAGTCCGCGTGATGCCTTCGTGAGCGGGTAACACATCGCGAAATAGAACAGCGCCACCATGCCGTAGATGACGAAGGGCTGGAACGTGGCGTTGGTTAATATCTGCGCGGTCCTCGTCATCTCGTGAAAACCCACGATCGAAGCCAGTGCTGTGCTCTTCACCAGCTGCACCAGAAACCCGACGGTTGGCGGAATCGCCATGCGCGTCGCCTGCGGCAGGATGACCAGATGAAGCTGTCTCAAATAATGCAGCCCCAAGCTAGCGCTCCCGTCCCATTGCCCGCGCGGGATCGCTTCCACAGCACCCCGCCAGATGTCGGTGAGAAAGGCGCTCGAATAAAGTGTCAAGCACACGGCGGCGGCCAGCCACGCCGACACATCGATACCCAGGTGGGGCAGGCCGAAATAGACCAGGAACAACTGCATCAGCAGCGGCGTGCTCTGGAACAGTTCGACATAGAGCATGACCGTGGTCCGCGCCCATTTCCACGCTCCCATGCGGATCACCAGCAGCACCAGCCCGAAGAATGCACCGCCTGCAAAGGCAATGGCCGACAGCAGCAATGTCCAGCGCGCCGCCAGCAACAGGTTCCGCGCAATGTCCCACAGGGTGAAATCGGTCATCGCGCCCGCCCTGCGAAAAGCCCGCGCCCCGCGAAGGCCAGCATACGGCGCATCAACACTGCGAGCACCAGGTAGATCAGCGTGATGACGAGATAAGTCTCGAAGCTCCGGAAATTCCGCGACTGGATGTAGTCGGCCACATGGGTGAGATCGACGACCGCAATCTGCGAGACGACCGCCGATTCAAGCATGGTGATGGTGATCTGCCCCACCAGCGCTGGATAGACATTGGCCAGCGCCTGCGGCAGCACGATGAGCCCGAACACCGGGAGCACGCGCAACCCCATGCTGCGCGCCGCTTCGCCCTGTCCTTTCGGCACCGCCTCCAGTCCCGCCCTGATGATCTCGATGGCATAGGCCGTGAGATTGATCGTCATCGCCAGTGCTGCCGCCTGCAAGGCGGTGAGGCGCAAGCCCACGCTCGGCAGGCCGAAGAAGATAAAAAACATCTGCACGATAAACGGAGTATTGCGGATCAGCTCCACATAGCCGGCAATCAAACGCCGCACCCAGACATATCTGCTGCTCGAAGCCGCCGCCCCTGCGATCCCCAGCACAACGCCGACGACCGAGGCCACGGCCGTCAACCCAAGCGTCACCGCCGTCCCGTGCAGAAACAGCCCGAGATACTGGACCAACGCTCCAAAATCGAGCTGATAGCCCATTTACGAAGTCCCGCACCAAGAGCCCTCATCCGCCCTTCGGGCACCTTCTCCCACGCGTTCCGCGCGGGAGAAGGCACAACATTGATGCGCCTTCTCCCGTGCCGCAAGGCATGGGAGAACGTGGCTGAAGGCCGGATGAGGGCCTCTCTCAGTGGTTGCTGCTATCAGGGTGACGCTAAAGCTCCGGGGGCAGGGGAATGAACAGCCACTTCTGTGAAATGGCGTCGAGCGTCCCGTCCTTCTTCATCGTCGCCAACGCCTCGTCGATCTTGGCCACCAGTCGGTCCTCGCCCTTGTTCACCGCCATGGCGGATGGCGAGTTCAGAAGCTGGAATTTCGACTCGGGCTCGATGTCCGGCTTCTTCGCCAGAACCGCCGCACCCACATCGTTGCCCACGACCATCAGTTGCACCTGGCCCGAAAGAAACGCCGAGATCACGCCGTTGTAGTCATTGAAGCGCTGAATATCCGTGCCCGCCGGCGCCACTTCCGTGACCGACGTATCCTCCAGCGTGCCCCGATTGACGGCCACCGATTTCCCCGCGAGGTCAGCCGGCCCCTTAACCTCAAGCGACTTCGGCCCCATCACGTCGATCGAATAGGGCGCATAGGGCGCCGTGAACGCCACGACTTTCTTGCGCTCGTCGCTCACGCCCACACTCACCAGCAGATTGAGCTTGCGCTCGGTCAGCGATGGGATGCGGTTCTGCCCGGTGATGCCGACCAGCTCCGGCTCGACACCCAGCGCCTTGGCCAGCGCGTTGATCACATCGATGTCATAGCCTTGCGATTTGAGATCGGTGCCGGCCGACGAGAAGGGCGGAAAGTCCTCGAATATGCCCACCTTGATGACGCCGGCCTTGGTGATGTCGTCCAGTTCATCGGCTTGGGCCATCGCCCCTCCCGCGAACTGCAAAGCCAAGGCAAGGCCCGAAACCAGGACCAGACGCCGTCTAGAAAATGCTGTCATGAACACCCTCCATGAATTGACGATCCGCCGTCTCTGGCGGCGGTATTTCCTTCTTAAGCTGGTTCTTACCTCTCCGCCAGCGCCAGCTTGGCGCCCAGCGCCACGAAGGCCGCCGCGAAGGTCCGGCGCATCCAGGTCAGAACGCGCGGCCGCGAGATGATGTGATTGCGGATCGAGGCCGCGAACAGCCCATAGCCAACGAACACCGCGAATGTCAGCCCCATGAAAACAGCGCTCAGTTCCAGCATGCGCGCCAAGGGTTGCGCTTCGCCCGCACTCACGAACTGCGGTAGGAAAGCAAAAAAGAAAATCGAAAGCTTCGGATTGAGAATATTGATCAGGATCGCCGAGACGATCACCTGCATCGCCGATCGGGCGCTTGTTTCCTTTTCTACCTTCAGCGCCCCCGTCTCCTTCAGCGCATTCCACGCCATGTAGAGAAGATAGGCCACGCCCGCATATTTGAGGATCTGAAACGCGAGCGCGCTCGTGTGCAACAGCGCCGCCAACCCCATGATCGCCGCCGCCATATGCGGCACGATACCCAGCGTGCATCCAAACGCCGCGACAACGCTCGCCCGCGCCCCTCGCGAAAGCCCCGCCGCCAACGTGTACAGCACGCCGGTGCCTGGCGAAGCCACGACGATCAGCGAGGTAATCAAAAACTCAATGCTCATCGTTTTCCCTCTATGCTGCGGGAAGAGCCCTCATCCATCCGCTTCACCGCACCTTCACATCCTCCCAAAAGCCGATCCAGTGATCCACATGGGCCATCTTGGGCTGCGGCGCTTCGTAAGACCACGCGGCCCGCTTGCTCACAGTTCCATTGGCAGCCACATCGTAAAACTGCACCCCATGCGGGCATTCCAAATCGCTGCCCACCCGCGGCGTCTTCGCCAGCATTTCCATCTTCACCGCCTCGCGCGGGAAATACTTATATCCCGCCGCCTCGCGAATATCCTCGCTCTCGGCGATGACCTGGTCGCGCCACACAGCCTTCATGTTGGATGTCCTTGTTGGAGTTGCCTTGAGCTTCCTCCGCCGGAGCTCGGCCGTCAACCGTCTGCGCCTGAGTACATCGATTTCGTGGTTGATATCAAAAAAATTTAACGGTTTGGGAATCCCAACAGGGTATCCGTCTGCCATCCTGAAACGGGGGTGATTCGGGAAATGGCACATGGCATAGCCTCAGCGCTATTCGGCTTTGGATTGCTGGCAGCGGCCATTAGCGGCGCCGCCGTGGCGAAGGCCGCGAGCACGGCCAGTTCCAAAACGGTGTCGATCTCCAATGACAGCGGCGGCATGATCGCCCATTTCGCACTCAAGGTCGCGGAGTTTCGCGCGGCCGGCACCCGAGTCAGGTTTTCCGGCCGCTGCGATTCAGCCTGCACGCTCTTCCTCAGCCTGCCGAAGGAGCAGACCTGCATCACCTCGCGTGCCTATTTCCGCTTTCACGCCCCAACTGCCCGCTCGCCCCGTTCGGCTCGCCTCGCCCAGTCTTACCTGATGAAGAAATATCCCGAGTGGGTCCTCTCCTGGATCGAGGACAACGGTGGCCTATCAAGTGCGCTCGTCACGATGGACTATGATTATGCAAGCCAGTTCATCCCGGCTTGCGATGAAATAGCCTTGCGATAGGGGCGCGGGGAAGCGAGCCTGGCTTAACCATGTTATGGCGGAAAAGCGCTGGACCGGCCAACTCCATAAAATTTTAGAAATGCGTGAAACCGGACAATGAAACGCATCGGCGATCCTGAGCGGCCGTAACGGTCAACTCGGGAAGAGCCAGATGAGCATGAAGCCGGTGTTGCTGAGCTTGGGCATTCTTTGCACGTTTATCGCCGGCGGCGCTGAGGCGGCCAGTTCGTCCCCTCGCCAGTCGGTTTCGATCACCAACAACAGCGGCGGCATGATTGTGCAATACGCGCTGAAGGCCGCGCAGTTCCGGCGCGCTGGCACCAAGGTGAAATTCCGGGGCCGCTGCGATTCCGCGTGCACCCTGTATCTGGGACTGCCGAAACATCAGGTCTGCGTGGCTCCAGGGGCCTATTTTCGCTTTCATTCTCCCTCAGCCCGCTCGTCGCGGTCAGCGCGAATGGCCAAGTCTTACATGATGGGCAGATATCCCAGCTGGGTTCAGTCGTGGATTCAACGGAAAGGCGGCTTGTCCGGCCGCCTCGTTACAATGGACTATGCTTATGCCAGCAGGTTTCTTCCAAGCTGCAAAATTGCGCTGGATGATCGGCCAAAAGTAAGCCGGAGCTGAAGCTCCGGCCATTTGGTATTGCAAAAGAGTCTAAACTGGAATTAGCGGCTCTTTCCTCTATCGCCACTAGCACCCATGTTATTTCCGCCAGGGCTTTCTCCCGCCTTGCCAACAGCATTATTGTTGCCGGGATTGCCCAAGCCGCTGCTGCTCGAGCTGCTGGCCCCGCTGCTAGAGCTGCTGCTGCCACTGCTGGAGCTGCTACTACCACTGCTGCTGGAGCTACTGCCACTGCTCGAGCTGCTGCTACCACTGCTTGAGGAGCTGCTGCTACCGCTGCCTGAGGAGCTATTGCCGCTGCTCGATCCGCTGTTGTTGGTGTCGCTTACGGAAATCTCAGAGGATGCAAACGCGCTGCAGGCTGTGTCCGAGCTGGGATAGAGCCTCAAGAAATCCCGTAAAGCCTCCTCGGAGCCCTCATCAAGCGCCCTTTGGCAGGCTTGCTCGGCGCGGGTCAATTCGTTGTCGTTTTCTGCGCCGGCGGGGCCACCATAAATTGCCGCAACCGCAAGACCAACGCTACTTAATACCAGAAATACGCTAGCTATTTTCATAATACACCTCACGGTTTAGGACCTATCAAAGGCCGTCACCCCATTAACGAATAGAACATTAATTAGTTGCTTTTTAATGGGATTTAACTTGATTTCCGGTTCAATTGTGATAGCGCCCCGGTGATTCGCCACCTCCGTTGCTGACCGCCGTCCGGTTGACTAGGCCCTCAAAATCCCGCATACCTCAATTCTTTCAAAGGTTTGAGCCTAATGACGGTGTCGACGGCCGCGCCACTCCCCAAGTCCGCCGTTTCGCAAACCTATGCATTTCTGTCATTTGCCGGTTTGGGGGCTGTGCTGGGGGCCTTTCGCTGGTTTGAGAGCCGGGATGCCGTCAGCTGTTTCATCCTGATCGTAATCGCCCTGGCGCTGCCGCATGTGTGGACCTCCCATGTTGCGGAGCACACCGTTTTTACCCGGGAAAAAAACGATCGCGCGGCGCTCGACCGCATGCTGCGCAAGTTCGCGGGGCTCGTCTTTATTTATGGCCTGATCGCCTTGGCCTATTTTGGGTTTCAGGGATTTTACCAGTCCTTCGTCACGCCGCTGGCCGTTATCTTTGAGCGCGTGTGGATGCCCTTGCTGATCCTCACCCCGGTCTATGTCTGGCTCACCGACCGGCTGATGGAAGACCCCGAGGACGGTCTTTACCAGGTGGGTCTCGCCGTCACGGGATCGCTCCATCGCGTCAACCGCAATCAAGCCCTGCAATATCTCCTCGGATGGTGCGTCAAGGCCTTCTTCATCCCCCTCATGGCGAGCTACATGCTGAACGACATCGGCTGGTTCCTATCGTCGGGCTGGCCCGTCGAACTTCAGCAGCCCGGCGGATACTACCCCGTTGTCTACAGGGGCCTGTTCTTCATTGATGTCACATTCGCGGCCACGGGCTATCTCCTGGCGCTCCGCCTTATCGACACGCATATCCGCTCGACTGAACCCACCATGCTGGGCTGGGTGGTCTGCGTCATCTGTTACGAGCCCTTCTGGCCGCTGTTTGCACGGGATTTTTTTCCCTACGAGGATGGCTACTACTGGGACAACTGGCTCGCTGGCCAACCCATCGCCTTGATCGCGTGGAGCGGTCTCATTCTGTTTTCCATCGTGATATATGTCTGGGCGACCATCAGCTTCGGGGTCCGGTTTTCCAATCTGACGAACCGCGGGATTCTCACCAACGGCCCCTACAGGTGGATGAAGCACCCGGCCTATGTGTCGAAAAACCTGGCATTCTGGCTGATTTCCGTTCCCTTCCTCACCAATCAGTCGCCAGAGTTTGCGGTACGAAGTTGCCTGCTGCTTCTCGGCATCGGCGTGATTTATCTCCTGCGCGCCAAAACCGAGGAAAACCATCTAATGCGCGACCCCGCTTATCAGGAATACAGCGCCTGGATGCGAAACCACAGCCTGTGGGCCATGTTCGTCAGAGGTCAGAGACGGCTTTTCCTAAAAATTTAGGCCGGGAATTCCGTATCCCGGCCTGGGTTAGAGTTGCAATGAGGTGTTAGCCGCCGCTCGAACCGCCGCCCGCATCGCCGCCTGAACCGCCGCCGGCATCGCCGCCTGAACCGCTCGATCCGCCGCTGGATCCACTGGAGGCACCACTGCTCACGCCGCTCGAAGCGCCACTCGATACACCGCTGGACCCGCTTGAAGTCCCGCTGCTGACGCCACTCGACGCGCCGCTGCTGACGCCGCTTGAGACGCCGCTGGACCCGCTCGAGGTCCCGCTGCTCACGCCGCTCGATGTGCCGCTGGACACGCCACTTGAGGTGCCGCTCGACGTTCCGCTGGAAACGCCGCTGGACGTTCCGCTGGATGCGCCGCTACTGGCCGAAACGTTGGCGCTAGAGGAGCCATCGCCTTGGACCGAGCCGCGCGACTCCTTGTTGCAGATCACATTCGGATAGGCCGTGGCGAAAGTGTTCATGCTGTCTTCCGTGTCCGTCGCCAGCGCGCCCTCGCAGTTGCACTCGGCTTCCGACTTACCGCCGGCGATGCAAGATTCCACGTCGAAGTTCTGTGCGGTTGCGGGGGCGCCATAAAAGGCAAGCCCGGCGATAGCGGCGCCAGACAGCGCCAAAAAGATTCTGTTAGCTTTCATAATTACACCTTCCATGTTGGCCGCCTCTCGAGCGCTTACCTGCCGTCAATGAACAAGTTTGCCCTTTGTTGCACGCCTTCCAAATTTTAATCCGCCCTCGCCCCCCAATGCTTCGCACCATAAGGGAAAGGGCAGTGAACGAGTTGCCTTCCCCGCGTGGAGGCGCTAAAGGCCCGCCCATGCAGACTGTTCTTCTCGTCGTCCATCTCATCATCGCGCTCGGCCTTATCGGCGTGGTGCTCCTCCAGCGCTCGGAGGGCGGCGCCCTCGGCATCGGCGGGGGCGGAGGAGGGGGCGGCGGCAACCTGTTTTCGGCCCGCGGCGTCGGCAATGCCTTGACCCGCACCACCGCCTATCTGGCCGTCGCGTTCTTCGCCACATCGATCACGCTCACGGTGCTCGCCACCCGCCGCTCCGGCGATGGCTCGGTATTCGACCAAGGCGTCCAAACCCAGCCCCAGGACAGCAACACCGTTCCAACCGAGGGCGGCGAAAACACCGGCGGCGCGATCCTGCCGCAATTGCCCGAGACCCCGAAGGTCCCCGTCACTCAATAATGCAGCGCTCCATCCACAGCTTCCCCCGGAAAAGCCCCTTCTCCGGGCTTCGAATCATGGCGCGAACGGAATAGGGTGAAGTCCCATGGCGCGGTATATCTTTATCACTGGCGGCGTGGTTTCCTCACTTGGCAAGGGCTTGGCCTCCGCGGCACTCGGAGCGCTGCTCCAGGCGCGCGGCTTCTCCGTCCGCCTCCGCAAGCTCGACCCCTATCTCAATGTCGATCCCGGCACCATGAGCCCCTATCAGCACGGCGAAGTCTTCGTCACCGACGATGGCGCCGAAACCGATCTCGATCTGGGCCACTATGAACGCTTCACCGGCCGCCACGCCAACCGCCAGGACAACATTACGACCGGCCGCATCTATCAGGACATCATCGCCAAGGAGCGGCGCGGCGATTTCTTGGGCGGCACCGTACAGGTCATTCCCCACGTCACCGACGCCATCAAGGATTTCATCCAGTCGGGCAATGAGGGCTTCGATTTCGTTCTCGTCGAGATCGGCGGCACCGTCGGCGACATCGAGGGCTTGCCGTTTTTCGAAGCCATCCGCCAATTCGGCCAGGAGCAGCCGCGCGGCTCCTGCATCTATATCCACCTGACACTGCTCCCCTACATCCCGACAGCGGGCGAAGTAAAAACCAAGCCCACTCAGCACTCGGTCAAGGAGCTGCGCTCCATCGGCATCCAGCCCGATATTCTTCTCTGCCGCGCCGACCGTCCCATTCCTGAAAACGAGCGCCGCAAGATCGCGCTCTTCTGCAATGTGCGGACCTCAGCCGTAGTCCAGGCACTCGATGTCGAGAGCATCTACGATGTCCCCCGCGCCTATCACGCCGAGGGCCTCGACCGCGAAGTGCTCGACGCCTTCGCCATCAAGGACGCGCGCGCCCCCGATCTCTCCCGGTGGACTGACATCATGCACCGGATCAGTGAGCCCGAGGGCGAGGTGACGATCGCCATCGTCGGCAAATACACAGGGCTCCGCGATGCCTCCAAATCCCTGACCGAAGCGCTCGTCCACGGCGGCATCGCCAACACCGTGAAGGTCAATCTCGACTGGATCGAATCCGAAGTCTTCGAGAAGGAAGATCCAGCTCCATATCTTGAAGGCGTCCACGGCATCCTCGTCCCGGGCGGCTTCGGAGAGCGCGGTTCCGAAGGCAAGATCAAGGCGGCCACCTTCGCCCGTACTCGCAAGGTTCCCTATTTCGGCATCTGCTTCGGCATGCAGATGGCCTGCATCGAAGCCGCCCGCAACCTCTCCGGGATCGCCAATGCCAGCTCCACCGAGTTCGGCGAAACCAAAGAGCCCGTCGTCGGCACCATGACCGAATGGATGAAAGGCAACGAGCTCGAAATCCGTAAGAGCGGCGGCGATCTTGGCGGCACCATGCGCCTTGGCGCTTATGACGCGGTGCTGAAACCCGGCAGCCGCATCGCCGGCATCTACGGCGAAACTCGCATCTCCGAGCGCCACCGCCACCGCTATGAGGTCAACACCCGCTACCGCGCCGCGCTTGAAAAAGCCGGCATGGTCTTCGCCGGCATTTCCCCCGACGGCCTGCTGCCGGAAACCATCGAATACCCCAACCACCCCTGGTTCATCGGCGTGCAGTACCACCCCGAACTCAAATCAAAACCCTTTGACCCGCATCCGCTGTTCGCCTCCTTCATCGCCGCCGCTGTCCACCAAAGCCGACTGGTGTAGGAGATGCTAACTCAAGCGATCTCCCTCAACAATCACCTTTCCCCCTCGCGGGGGAAGGTGGCGCGAAGCGCCGGATGAGGGGGCTGCGTCAGCGAGTCAGGTGTTTCATCAGCGGACTCGCTGAACCCGCCCCCTCATCCGTCTCGCGCCTGCGGCGCGATCCACCTTTCCCCGCAAGGGGGGAAGGGGAAGCAAGAAAAGCATTCGCGTTCTTCGCAGCGTTCTTCCTTGCCCTCATCCTCTCCTTCGCCACCGCATTCGCCTATGATGAAGCCGTCGTCGCGCAGGCGGAGCGGGCGGCAAAAACGCTCAGCGCCGATCTCAACCGCATCGAGCAGGAACTGAAGCTGCCGATCATCTCGGACTCGCAGCTCACGCAGCATCGCGTGGCGCTTGAGGATACCAGGGCAGGGGCCCTGGTCCAGGCCGCAGCACTCGGCGCACCCATCGACGAAGTAAACCAACAAATTTCCCTCCTGGGTCCGGCACCCCCCAATGACCGGACCGAAGCCGATTCCGTCGCCGCGCAACGAACCGAACTCAACAAACAACTCAATCGCCTGCTTGGCATCAGGTCCCAGCTCGAGCTTGTCTCTGTCACCGCCGAACAGCTCTCCGCCCGCTCTTCGGCCTTGCAGCGCAGTCTCTTTCTCACCCGCATTTTCGAAGGCGGCCGCTCGATCCTCAATCCCAATCTCTGGGTCGATATCGGCCTTGGCGCTGCACTCCTCTCTCAGCGCCTCGCTTTGCTCCTGTCCAACTGGTGGGAGCAAGTGCGTAGCACAGCGAGCGCTGCCGACCTGATCCTCTTCCCCGCCCTCTACGCGGTCTTTGCGGCGGTGTTTTTCGCCGGCCGCACAAGGATCCGCCGCTGGGCCGACCGTCACCGCATGGCGAGCCGCCAGCCCGACGATATTGACCGCCTCTGGCGCATCGTCCGCGCCGTCGCGTTGGCTTTTGCCGCGCTGTTCATTCTCTTCCTGCCGGTTTCGCTGGGCCTGGGCGTCGGCGGCTTCATGACGCCGCGCTTTCAGATGGTCTATTCGGCGTTGATCGAAGTGATCTTCGTCACCACGATTTACTGGGCCATGGCGCGCCGCATCTCCGCCCCCGGCCAGCCCGCCTGGCGCATTATCAATCTCGACGATCAAGCCGCCGCCCGCCTGCCTGTGCTGGTGGCGCTCGCCGCTTTCACCTCCGCCGCCACGCGCTCATTGGGCCGCATCGCCGATGGCCTCTATGTGCCGGTCGGCTACACCATCGGCCAATCGGCGCTCTCCGCCATCGTCATGCTGACACTGCTGGCCTTCATCCTGCTCACCTTCCAGAACCAGCAAGGCCTGCCGGAGAACACAAGGCGACGCCTCTATTTCGGCTGGGCCAGACTGTTCACGCCGGTCCTGTGGCTGGCGATCGGCATCGGCGTCGTTGCGTTGCTGGCGGGCTATGTGGCGCTCGCCTCCTACATCGCCCAACAAATCTTCGAAACCGCGGTGCTGGTGACCGCATTGTTCTTGGCCCACCACCTCTCCGATGCCGCCGTGGTGGCCAGCACCAACCCGCAGAGCACGGTGGGCCGGGTGTTGCGCCGCGCCACCGGCTTAAGCGAGCGCGGCATCGAACGCCTTGGCCTCCTGTTCCGCACCATCATCGATGTCCTGCTGCTGGTCGCAGGATTGCCGCTGCTGTTCCTGCTCTGGGCCGTCACCTGGGTTGATTTCCGGGGGCTCGCCCTCACCGCCGTCTTCGGCTTCCGGGTAGGCGACATCACGCTCTCGCCCTGGTCGGTCATCGTCGTCATTCTCATTCTGGCTATCGGCATTTTGCTCACCAACCTCGCCGTGCGCTGGCTCGACCGGCGCATCCTGGCGCAGACCAGGGTAAACAAGGGCGTGCAGGATTCCCTCCGCAAG
>JBGTJO010000174.1:0-13442 GCA_041745135.1 Aestuariivirga sp.
CCTCTCCCCAAAGGGGAGAGGGGACTAGGCAGCTTCCGCTTTCCTTGATGCGACCACCTGTTCGGCAGCACGGCCTACGAGTTCGGCCATGTGGTCGTGCTTGTAGGTGAAGGTGCCGACGCCGGCTGTCGCCGAACGGAGCTCGATGATGAGGGAGCCGATCTCGGATTCCGGCATGTGAGCCTGCACGGTGTCCCAGCCGGGCCAGCCCTCGCGGCCGTCGAAACCAAGCAATTGGCCGCGATGGCCGGTGACGATCTGGTTGATGCGCGAAGTGGCGGCGCTCGGCACGTGGATTTCAACCGCTACGATGGGCTCCAGCAGCACCGGGGTGCATTGCGGCATGCCTTCGCTCATGGCGATGCGGGCCGCCGTCTTGAACGCCATCTCCGAAGAGTCGACGTCGTGGTAGGAGCCGTCCGAAAGGTTCACGGTGAAATCGACCACCTTGAATCCGAGGGGGCCGTGGATCATCCATTCGCGCACGCCGGTTTCCACCGCCGGGATATATTGCTTCGGCACGACGCCGCCGGTGATCGTGTCGGTGAACACGAAACCTTCGCCGCGCGGCAGGGGCTTGATCTCGACCACGATGTCGCCGAACTGGCCATGGCCGCCGGACTGCTTCTTGTGGCGGCCGCGAATCTGTGTCGATTTGCGGATCGTTTCCTTGTAGGCGATGCGCCGCGGGCGCGACTGGGCGCGGATGCCGAATTTTCCTTCCAGCCGTTCCAGCGCGACGCGGAGATGCATCTCCCCCTGCCCCCACAGGACCATCTCATGGGTATCGGTATTGTGCTCAAGGGTGAGCGAAGGATCTTCCTCAACCAGCTTGGCGATGGCGCTGGTCAGCTTCACTTCGTCCTTGCGATCGCTCACCGAGAGCGCCATGCCGTAAACGGGGGCTGCCTTGTCGATTTTCGCAAGCTGCGGGGTTACGCCCTTGGTGGTGGAGATGGTTTCGCCTGTAACGATATTTTCAAGACGGCCCAGCGCTACCGTATCTCCGGCGGCGGCTTTGGCGATTTTCGCCTGGTTCTGCCCCGTCAGGGTGAAAACGCCGGCACAACGGGCATCCTGCCCCCTGCTGCCATGGAACACGGCGCCATCGGCGACCTCGCCCTTGAGAATGCGGGCGAGAGAGAGCTTGCCGCCATGAGCGGTGTGGAAGGTTTTCAGCACCTGGGCCACGGTGCCGCCATTCGCGTTGAGGCCGAGGCGCTTGGCTGTGTCGGCAATGCCGGGCGCCTCGTGGCGGAGCGCCTTGAGCAGGCGGCCAACGCCATTGCCATGCTCGGCGGAGCCGAACAGGACGGGCGTGATCAGCCCTTCGGCCAGCTCGCGCGTGAGATCGGCGAAGACGCGGTCGCGCGGCGGCTCCATGTCGGAGAGCAACTGCTCCATCAGCTCGTCGTCGTGATCGGCAAGCTTTTCCAGCATGGCGAAGCGTTCACTCTTCTCCATCTCGGCGGACTCCGCCGGCATGTCGATCACCTGGCTATCCGCATGCTCGCGATAGACAAAGGCGCGTTCCAGGGCGAGGTCGATGAAGCCGGTAACGATTGAGCCCTTGAGGATGGGCAATTGCCTGAGGATCAGCGGCTTGGAACTCGCCGGCTGCAGCCATGCGAGCACATCGCGGGGCGAAGATTCCGTCTTGTCGATCTTGTTGATGAAGAGAATGCGAGGGATCGCCAGCTCGTCGAGTTGCTTCAGGATGAGTTGCAGGGCCGGGGCCTTCTTGTCGTCTGCTTCGCACACGACGATGGCCGCATCGCAGCCGGCAAGTGCGGCGCGCTGGTCCTGGGTGAATTCGATGGAACCCGGGCAATCGATGAAGGTGTAGCTGTCGCCGAGGAAATTTGTGGTGGCGGCGTTGAGTTCAACGCTCATGCCGTGGCCGCGGGCTTCCGGCGCCGCATCGCCCACGGTCGACTTGTCTGAGATTTTTCCCTGCCGCGCTATTGCGCCGGTGCGGAACAGGAGAGCTTCGAGAAGAGTGGTCTTGCCGCTGAGATAGGGGCCCACCAATGCGATGCACCGCGGACCCGCTGCTCGTCTGCCGATGTTTGTGTCCATGGCCTTCCTCCCTCTCTTGCCGCGAAGGACCGCCCTCCTCGCTGCAGGAAACCGCAAGGGGAGAGGGTTCCAACTGCCGTCAGCTTGACTCTGTTTCGGAAGGGCGGCAAGCAAAATCCGATGGTCAATATGGATATCGAAATCCCATATCGGCAAGAGAATGAAATCCATCGCGCCCTCGAGAAGAGCCAATGGTTTTCGGCGGATGCCATGGCCAAGGCGCAGGCCGCACAGATCGAAAGGTTGGTGCGCCATGCCCGCGCCCATGTTCCTTTCTATGCTGAACGCCTGGCTCCGTTGTTTACGAGGCGCGGCCATTTCAATTTTGGCGGCTGGGATAAAGTCGAACCGCTGAAGCGTCTCGCTCTCCGCGAGCATTTTGAGGCGCTCCGCAGCAGGTCATTCCCTGCCGAGATCGGCGGAGTCATCCCCGTAAAAACATCGGGCTCCACGGGCGAGCCAGTCCGTTCGCTTAAATGCGGGGCCCAATCCCTGGCAGCGACGGTGGGCGCCTCCCGTTTTATGGAGTGGCACGGGTTCGACTATCGGCTGCCGTGGGCGGCGATCCGCGCGCACGACCCTGGAACCAACCTGTATCCCGAAGGCGGCACCCGCAAGAGCCGCTGGGGACCCTACTGGCTGCAGATCGAGGGACAAGGCCCGTGGTGCGATCTCATAATGGCAACGCCGCCGGAACAGCAGCTGGAGTGGCTCAATCGCGTGGGGCGCTGCTATGTCAATACCTTTCCGGTCAATGTGGGGTCGCTGGTTGAAACCGTACGCGAAAATCCAGCTTTGAAGCCCTCAATCGCGGCAATCGTCACGCTGGGCGAAGTCGTGAGGCCGGAATTGCGGGAGAAATGCCGGAAGGTGCTGGGCTGCGAAATCCTCGATCAATACAGCACGCTTGAATGCGGGCTTATCGCCTCGCAGTGTCCGGTTTCCGGCCATCTGCATGTCCACAGCGAAACCATGCTGGTGGAGGCTGTGCGCGAGGATGGTTCGGTTTGCGATATTGGCGAGGAAGGCTTGGTCTGCATCACGCCGTTGCTAAGCTATGCGATGCCGCTGCTGCGTTACGTGATGAGCGATCTCATCACCATGCTGCCTCCATGCTCCTGCGGCCGCAGTCTGCCTTTGATGTCAATATCGGGGGGACGGCTTCGCAGCCGGTTCCGTTTTTCCGACGGCACCGCCACGACTCCGGATTTCATGGGCGCGAATTATGACGAGCTGTTGGGCGCCACGCGCTGGCAATGCGCCCAAACGGGACCGGACACGCTGGAGATCCGCTTCGTCTCGAAGCGCGCGGAGAGCGAAATACGCTATGATGAAATGACCGCGGTGGCCCATCAAGTTCTCAACCGGCCAGTCACCATCGTCTACAAGCGGCTCGCGGAGTTCCCGGCAACGCCGGGCGGCAAACACTTTGACTACATCTGCGAACTGGGCGAGGCCGGATAGTGGGGGACCAAGCAGGGCAGCAAACCACCGCCGCTTTCATGCGCGACACACTGGCGCGAACGGAAAAATTCAGTGCCGCCGAGCTGCACGACTATCAACGCGCCCATCTCCAACATTTTCTAAGTTTCGCTTACGCACAGGTCCCTTTTTACAGGGACCGGCTGGCCCCGCTTTTCCGCCGGGATGGAACTGTGGATTGGTCGCGCTGGCACGACGTTCCCATTCTGACGCGTGCTGATATCAAGAACTACGGCCAAGCCCTTTTGGCTCGCCAACTGCCAAACGGACATGGCCGCGTACACACCATAGCCAGCTCCGGCACCACGGGTGAGCCCATTACCGTTCATTTCAATGCGCTAGTTACAGATGCGGGAAGTGCAGCCCTGGCACGGGCTTGCCGATGGTATGGGTGGGAAGCCGGCGAACGCTTCTGCAAGACATTCACTCCCCACGGCATCAAGTCATTGAATAAACAACAATGGATCGTTGGGGGCGAAGACTCTTCCCTGGCTGCCTCCGCCAAAAATCTCGCTGTTGGACTCAGTTGGCCGCCCGCCCGCATTCTGGCGCTCATGGCGGAACACCGATCGGCCTGCTTTATTGGAAATGCGGAAACGTTAGCGGAGGTTGCGGCTGCCCAAGTTGCGCAGCCCGCCGATATCAGGCTCAAATGCATGGTAGGCCTATCGATGCGCCTTACCGAACGCGCGCGCAGCCTGGCGAAGCAAGGATTCAATGCCGGAGCCTACAGTGCTTACTCCTCAAAGGAAGGCGGGATGATGGCCCACGAGTGCCCGGTCTCCGGCGGGTTTCACGTCAACAGCGAGTTGGTGAAACTCGAAATTCTGGATGGCGCTGGAAAGCCCTGCGCCTTGGGAGAGACTGGCCGCGTTATCGTGACCACTCTCTTCAACACGGCACAACCGTTCATTCGCTACGAGCAAGGCGATCTCGCGGCTTGGGGCGAGCCGTGCGCTTGCGGGCGTTCCCATCCGGTCATCGCTCGCATCGAGGGACGAACCCGTGACAGATTCCGATTTGGTGGCGATACTATCAGTCCGGCAATTGGGCATGGGCCCTATCGCGACCTTCTCAAGGCTGAGAAATGGCAGGTGGCGCAAACCGGCGCCCTCGACGTTGAAGTGCGTTTCATGTCGGCAGCGCCCGATGATGACATCGACTTTGCCGGATTGACAGCGCTGTATCGCAATGCCTACCACCCGCAGCTGAATGTCATCTATCGCAGAGTCACCGCAATGCCACTCACAGCAGCCGGAAAGTTCATTGACTATGTCAACGAGTACGCAATCAATTAGGTGATGAGTGCACGAACCGTATCGGCGACCGCTTTAGCCGGGTCGCGACCGCGAAACGGCGTGAGTTCTGCGGCGAGTCTCAGTGCCGCCGCGCGCATCTGGGAGTCATTAGCTCCATGCCTGATTTTTTCGGCGATCACTTCAGCCGTGATTTGGCGGGCCGGGAGGTTTATTGCCACGCCTGCGCCCTCCAACGCCCTCGCGATCAGGGTGTTTTCCTGATTTTTGGGCAGCACCAGCTGTGGAACTCCGGCACATGCGGCGGCTGAGGCAAATCCCAGAGTGCCCATGTGGATTGCCACTCCCTTGCCGGGCATCTCGCGAGCCAGATGGAACGGCCCTTCGGCGAGCATGACGGCGCTTCCAGCCATCCGCTTCGATGTACGCCGCAGCGGCATTCCCAAAAAAGCCCGGCCGGAAACGTTCGCGTTGCGCAAGCCATCAAGAAACGCATCGTTAAACTGCCAGCTCTCGTCAAAATAGGCGATAAACCCTGTGGCCCCTTCACCGGGGACTGGCGAACCGCCCGGATTGCAGGTGCCTAGGTAATCGCAATCGCGATATTCCGCATAAGGATCGAATAGTGGCAGGGTCATTAGGCCGTAAGCGTCGGCGGCGTTAAGTTGTGGAAGCCTTTCGATGGTCGCGGCTCCTGCCTTGCGCAAATGGCCGTTAAGCCTGTCGACGAGTTCTCCTTCTGTTGCAAAACGCGGCAGTGATCGTTTCGTCAACTGGGGAAATTCCGGCATGCGGGCGGGCGGCAACGAATAGCCGGAACCGGTAGCCACAACTGGAATACGGCCTCGCGCGTAAAGGCCAAGGCTTGGGGCATATTCAGCAACGATAGCATCGGGCTTGAAAGCAGCGGTAATATTGCCCCAGTGAGCGAGTCGACTTGCAAAATCCTGGCCGGCTCCCATCAACGCCTCGCAGACGAACTCGCCATAGGTAGAGCGCGCCGCCGGTTTGGCCAGAGGCCTATCGCTGGGCGCATCGATGACAAGACGTTGGTCGATGCCTCGCCCAGTTGCAGTTGCAGGGAAACGCATGGCAAAGCGAAGTTCGTAGCTTTCAGATGGGAAGTGCCGGGCGATCTCACGCAAAATCACGGCATGGCCATTGCCCGCGCCGAACTCCCATCCCAACAAGATTCGCCGCTTCACGCCCATATCAAGGAAAAGGACCGCAGTTTCCTACGATCCTTCAGCCATTGTCGAGCGCTTAGCGGTCAATCAACGTTGCAATATGGAGGCGACAGATCTTCGGGGTCGCCTTCCAAGCAGTCAATGCCTTCTTCACCACCGCCGCCGCCGTCATTTTTATTTGCGGCCTCTTCAGCGGTGCGTAGCCAGAGGAAGAGGGTTGATGGGTCGTCCTCGCGGTGGCGGCGGATCAGGCTCTTCTCCTCGCCGCCGAAGTAGAAGCGGACGCCGCCCACGATCGAGAGGTAATCATCGGTTCCTATCATCGCGTCGGCGTAAATCGATCCCGGCCATGAGGAGGGCTGATATTCAAATCCGATCGCGGCCGCGTCCGTATCCAGGAAGTGCCGGTAGCCCGCCGTGAGCGCGAAATCCTCGGTGGCATAGAAGGAGGCCTGCAAGCCGCCGACGAAATCATCGTCGTCGAGGTCGCCGTCGGTCATCTCGAAGGTGGCAACGCCTGAAAGCGTGAAGCTGTCGAGATAGAGTTCGGCTTCGGGTCCAACGCGGAAAATATCGTCGCCGTCGAGATCCACGTATTGAGCGGTCGCGCCGAGGAGATAGCTCTCGGGATCGCGGAAGAACACATGGCCCTGCACGCCGTAATATTCGTCGCCGTCGAGATCGCCAGCGCCCACGTCGAGCTGAATACCGAGAAGGCATCCAACCGGCATGCTGAAGCTTGCTACACCCTGGAACCTCCAGCCGTCCTCGTCATCGTCCTCAAGATAGCCGGCGGAGGCATCGAGCTTGCCGTTGAACCCGGAAACCGCCTGTACGCACCCCGGGACACCGACATCGGCAGCCAAGGACAGCGAGGTTGAAAACATGAGGCCGAACGCGAACGTTCCGGTGATAACACCGCCTGTGGTGCGAAATTTCAACATTTTTGGACCCCTGCAACTTGCTGACACGTGATCGGCTGGCCGCTGCCTTGGGCATGTCGACCGTTAAGCCAGTATTCACTCGAATCGGGGTGCTCGCCAAGCGAAATCCCGCACCTGCCTCATCTTTTTGGGCAAGTGCGGGATTTAAGCCACAGGTAGAATTTTTGGATCAACGTCCGGTTGTTGACCTTTTTTAGCCCTCGTACTCAAGGGTAAGGCCGGCGATGCCCGCCGCGATATTGAGGCCCGTCTGCGCCTGGACGCTGATCGGCTGGAGGTTGATGGTCTTATCAAACCCGCCGACCAGCACGTTGGCGCCGAGGCCGCCAATCACCGTCACTTGGGCGGAAGCGCCGCCGTAGCTGCCTTCAAGGGCGCCGCGCTTCACCTTCCCCGGCGCAAACACCGCCCAGGCGACCTGGCTCTTGCCGGTCACTCCAATGTCGATGCCCAGCTTGTCGATGGAGCCATGGTAACGCTCATCGCCGCGCGAACCCGAGAACACGCAGTCGATGCCTTTCGAGGAACCGATGATGAAGCCAACGCCGCCCTCGATCTCGCAGGACAGAACGCCGATCTTGACGCCCTCTTTGGCCGCCTCGGCGGCGGACATGGTGAGGCCAAGGGCAATCAGAGAAGTTAAGATAAGTTTTTGCATTTGCAGTTCCTTTGTGGAGCAGTCCCAAACGATTTGCCCGCCAATTTGACGGGATCACCATGCAACAACGGTTTCAAGGCGAAAAGGTTCCCTGCTTGCTCTTTGCGGGGGTTGCCCCCATGTTCGCCAAAACGGATTCGGGCCGATAATGGATATTTCCTCGACTACCCTGCTGGCCATCGGCCAGATCATCTGGATCGATCTTTTACTCTCTGGCGACAATGCTGTGGTCATAGCCCTGGCCTGCCGGTCGCTGCCGGAAAACCAGAGGCGCTGGGGCATTATTCTGGGCGCGGGTGCGGCCATAGCACTTCGCATCCTGTTCGCTATCGTCATTACCCAGATCATGCAGGTGCCGTTCCTGATGACGGCGGGTGCTCTCCTTCTGCTGTGGATCGCGGTCAAGCTGCTGCGGGGCGAAAGTCCGGAACAAAAGAACATCCCCGCCTCCGACAAGCTCTGGCAGGCGGTGCGCACGATCGCCATGGCGGATGTGGTCATGAGCCTGGACAATGTCGTCGCCATTTCGGCGGCGGCCGGCGGCAATGTGTGGCTGTTCATCTTCGGCCTTGCGGTTTCGATCCCGCTGATCGTGGTGGGCGCCACGCTGATCACCGGCCTCATCAAGCGCTTTCCGCTTTTTGTGTGGGCGGGTGCGGCATTGCTCGGCTGGATCTCCGGGGAAATGATCGCCAGGGACCCGGCGCTACACGACCTTGGGCTCCCTGCTGATGCCGCGGTTCATTACGGACTGGCCCTCGCGGGCGCAATCCTGGTGGTCGTCATCGGCTATTGGTTGAAACAGCGGGAGAGTGTGACGAGGGAGGCCTAGCTAACTTCCTATCGCAGATTGCCGCAAAAGCGCTGGATGCGCTGGCAGGCTTCGGTGAGCACGTCGGTTCCCGTCGCATAGGAAATGCGGAAGAAGGGCGAGAGGCCAAAGGCGCCGCCGTGGACTGCGGCCACGCCTTCGGCGGCGAGCAGTTCGGTCACGAAATCCTCGTCGTTCTTGATCTCGTTGCCGGTGGGCGCCTTCTTGCCGATCGCGCCGGCGCAGGAGGGGTAGACGTAGAATGCGCCCTCGGGCGTGGGACATGAAAGGCCCCGTGCCTGACTCAGCATCGAGACGACGAGATCGCGGCGTTCCTTGAACACCGTGTTGTTGGCTTCGATAAAATCCTGGGAACCGTTCAGCGCTTCGACGGCCGCCCATTGGGCGATCGACGAAGGGTTCGAGGTCGACTGCGATTGCAGCTTCGACATGGCCTTGATCAGATTCTCCGGCCCCGCGCCATAGCCGATGCGCCAGCCCGTCATGCAGTAGGCCTTCGACACGCCATTCATGGTGAGCGTGCGGTCGTAGAGTCCGGGTTCGATTTGAGCGGGCGTGGTAAAGACGAAATCATCGTAGACCAGATGTTCGTACATATCGTCGGTGAGCAGCCAGACATGGGGATGCTTCAGCAGAACATCGGTGACACCCTTCAACTGGCTGCGCGAATAGGCGGCCCCGCTGGGGTTGGACGGCGAGTTCAGGATGAGCCATTTGGTCTTGGGCGTGATCGCCGCCTCGAGAGCTTGCGCCTGCAGCTTGAAACCATGCTCCAATGTGCAGTCGACGACCACCGGCGTGCCGCCCGCCAGCATGACGATATCGGGATAGCTCACCCAATAGGGCGCGGGGATGATCACTTCATCGCCGGGGTTGACGGTGGCCATCAGCGCGTTGAAGAGCACTTGCTTGCCACCGGAACCTACCGTCACTTGCGATGCCTTGTAGTCGAGCCCGTTCTCGCGGTTGAATTTGGCGCAGATCGCCGTCTTGAGTTCCGGGATGCCGTCGACTTGCGTGTATTTCGTCTTGCCGGCGCGGATCGCGGCGATCGCGGCTTCCTTGATGTTGTCGGGCGTATCGAAGTCGGGCTCGCCCGCGGCCAATCCGATAATGTCGCGGCCCTCGGCCTTCAGCATCATCGCCTTGTTGGAGATTGCGATGGTGGCGGAAGGCTGTATGCGATTGAGCGCGTCGGAGATGAACGCCATGGGAAGGCACCTCTAAAAACCGGCGCAACTCCTAGAGCCAATGGAACACCGCCGCAAGGCTCACGCGATATGCCAATATAGGTCATGAATGATCGGCCCTTTCTCATCGCCGGCGGCGGCATCGCCGGTCTTGCGGCCAGCCTGGCGCTGGCCGGAACCGGGCGGAGCGCTGAAGTTTTCGAGAAAGCGGCAGCATTTCAGGAAGAAGGGGCCGGCTTGCAGATGAGCCCCAATGCCGTTCGCTGCTTGCGTCTCCTGGGCGCATGGGAGGCAATCGAACCTCATTGCACCAGCCCCTCCGAAATCCATATACGCGATGGCCGCTCGGGCGCTCTCTTGCAGAGGATCAAGCTTGGGGAATCTTTCGCGGCGCGATTCGGCGCGCCCTACCGCGTCACCCACCGGGCCGATCTGCTGGGAGCGCTGCTCCAAACGGTGAATGCATGTCCACTCGTGACGTTGCATACAGGTTGCTCAGCCGCGCGGGCAGAGAATACTGATCACGGTGCGCGCCTGCATTTCACCGATGGTCGAGTTGTCGATGGCGCTGCCGTTATCGCCGCCGATGGCATTCATTCGGTGCTCCGCCGAATCATTGTTGGCGATGGCGAACCGGCTTACGGCGGACAGGCCATTTACCGGGCGCTTGTTCCATTCGATAAAGTTCCGCTCGCCATCGCCGCCGATTGCGTGACGCTGTGGCTTTATCCGGGCGGCCATGTCGTTCATTATGCCGTGAGCGGTTGGCAACAGTTTAACATCGTCGCCATCCTCGACAGCCGCTGGCGTGAAGACGGATGGGAACAGCCTGCTCGCCCGGAAGAAGTCACGGGTGGCTTTGCCCATACTGCGGGTCCGTTGGCGGACCTCCTTGCTTCGGTCAAAAGCTGGAAAAGATTTGCCGCCGCCGATCGGCATCCGGTCACGGCCTGGAGCCAGGGCAACATTGCGCTCGTTGGCGATGCCGCACACGCCAGCCTGCCGTATCTCGCCCAGGGCGCTGCCATGGCGCTTGAGGATGCGGTCATGGTCGCCAAATGCGTCTCCGCCGAGCCCGGCATTCCCGTGGCGCTAGCGAATTACGCGCGCCTGCGCCAGCCGCGCACGGCCCGCATTCAACGGGAAGCGCGGCGGCTTGCCGGTATTTACCATGCGCGCGGCACCATGGCTTCGATGCGGAACGCGTTACTCAGGCTTTTGGGGCCAGAACAGGCGATGCGCCGAAACCGGTGGATCTATGGATGGGTACCATGAGCATTCGCCGGAAACTGCTCCGGCGGATACTCAGCGTCGTCAGAATCCTGTGAGTTATTTCTGGCCGCCTCTGCCGCCTTTGCCGCCTTTGCCGCCGCTGCCGTTGCCGCCACCGTCATCGACCTTCATAAGCCGCACAGTGACTTGGCGCTTCTTCTTGACAGGGGTGAAAGCTTCGCGGCATGCCGTCATGTCCTGGTTGGCAAGGCGCGCGCAGCACTTGCTCATTTGCGCTGCCGATAGTTCCGAACAAGTATTATAGGCAGTGCTCGCCGAGGCGCCTTGGCCGAGCATGGCAAATCCGGCCGAGGCGAAGGTGATTGCGATGAAGCTGATGCGTGAAGTCCTGGTCATGTTTCTCTCCTCTGGTTGCGATCATGGTCGATCGATGGCGCATCTATGGCGGAATTGCCCTGAGCCCCGCTTGAACGGAGTGTTTATCTGCCGTTCATTGTGCTAGGCTTCGGCCATCTCACCCCTGCAATGGAGACGACGATGCGTTATCTCGTGACACTGGCTTTCACCGCGATGTTTGCAATTTCAGGATCGGCGCTCGCTGCGGGAGGCGGCGGGACAACCGACGATTCACCTTCGAAGAAATGCAAGCAGGGCGAGGTCGCGAAGGAAGTGGTCGTAAACGGCACCAAGAAAAAGATCTGCGTGAAGGCCGATGCGGGCGTCCTCCCCGACGAGGAGCTTTATCAGCAGGGCCGTGCGCTGGCGAAGGAAGGGGAATATGACTGGGCGCTGGACGTCCTCGCCCATATTCAGAACCAGAACGATCCGCGCGTCCTCAATTATATCGGCTACAGCCACCGCAAATTGGGCCGCCTCGAAACGGGCATCGAATATTACCACAAGGCGCTTGCCATCAATCCCAATTTTGCGCTGGCGCGGGAATATCTGGGCGAAGGGTATGTGGCAGCGGGCCGCGTCGATCTGGCTAAAGCTGAACTCGCCGAAATCGAAAAACTTTGCGGCACGACTTGCGAGGAATATCAGGACCTCTCGGAAGCAATTGCCGCCGCGAAGTAGATCACCCAACCTTGTCATCGCCGGATTTATTCCGGCGACCCATCGTGCCGAATTTCGCCAGTGCGCGAGCGTCGCGATGGGTTGCCGGGACAAGCCCGGCAATGACAGATCGGGGCGTTATCGCGGGGGCAGGAGCCAGGAGACGGTGCCCTGCCCCCAGCTTCCCAATCCGAGCCGTTGCGCGAGCGCCGGCAGCAGGAGGGCCAGTTCGTCATAAAGGCCCCATGGCGGATTGACGATCAACAGTCCCGAACCTGCAAGCCCGCCTTCCTTGAATGCTTCGCGCACGCGCAATTCGCATTTGAGCGTTTGGGGTACGGCGAGCTCTCTCGCGGCATCGCATAACCTCTCCGCGAGTCCATCGGCTTTCAGCGGGTACCACAGGATGTAGCATCCGGAGGCGAAGCGCCGAAGTCCCTGCGCCAGCATGCGGACGGCGCGGTCTGCTTCATCCGCCCTTTCATAGGGGGGATCGATCAGCACCAAGCCACGCCGCTCGGGGGGCGGCAGATTGGCCTTGATGCAGGTTTCAGCATCGACAGCCGTTATCTTAACGCGGCGGTCGTGGCGGAAATAGTTTTCCAATAAAAGCTTGTCTTCCGGGTGCAACTCATTCGCGACCACGCGGTCCGTGTTCCGTATGTGCCTGGCAGCAATCACCGGCGAGCCTGGATAACGCGTAACTGCGCCAGCGGGATTTAGCGTTGCAAGGGTTTCCCGGTAGGGCGCCAGCAGCGCCTCGATGTTCTCCGCAAAGGGCTGCGCCATTTTGCCAATACCGCTTTGCCATTCACGCGTCTTTTCGGCTTCCATGCCGTCAAGGTTGTAAATTCCGATGCCGGCGTGAGCGTCGATCACGCGGAACGGCTTGTCTTTCTTTTTGAGATGCACGAGGACGAGCGCCAGCACCGTGTGCTTCAGCACGTCGGCGTTGTTTCCCGCATGGTAGGCGTGGCGATAATTCATACGGGAAACACAAAAGCCGCTCCCGCAATCGCCAGCAAGACCACGGCCTCCATTTTTGATCAAACTGATGGGAGACCGTCGGGATCAACCAATTAAAATGCGGACAGGTCCCCGCCCGCCGCCCTGTTGCTATCTTTCCTCGACGGGGTTGAAAGGCCGCCCTTTCTCGTACTGACCGCCGAAATGCCCGCCCTGATCCTGCTGGATGCTTTCCTGGCTAATCGGATTGCGGTTGGCGCGCTCGATATCCTTTTCGAGATCGCGGCTCTCGTGTGGCTTGTCTGGCGTTGATTTGCGCTTGCTGGGCATGTGGAGCTTCCTCTTGAATCGATATCCCTTCAACGGCTTTTGGACGGTAGTCGTTCCGTATTAAAGTGACCGAGCGCTCAAAAGCGCTCGGTCAATCGCCGTTAGGAATGAATTAGGCCCGCTTCTTGGCGTTGCGCTTGCGGGTGGCGGCACCCTTCTTCGCCGCCGCCGACCGGCTTGTGGCGCTCCGCGAGGCGGCCGCCTTGCCGCCCTTTTTGCCGCCCCGGCG
>JBGTJO010000175.1:0-15182 GCA_041745135.1 Aestuariivirga sp.
AACAACAATGAAGATGATGAAACTGGGGCTCCTCGGCGGTGCAGCGTTCGCTGTCATGGCCGTCGGCGCACAGGCCGATGATCTCAGCGCCCTCAAGGCGGAGATCGAAGCCCTGAACGCCCGGGTTGCCCAGCTCGAAACCCAACCGGCAGCACCGGCTGGCTACTCGCTGATGACCTACAGCAAGGGCGATGCCACGGTCGTTCCGGGCGTGCCGGAAGACTACTATCTCAGCAAGGGCTTCAGCGACAAGGCCAACGTCATTGGCATCATGCCGACGGCCGACGCTCCGCCTTCGACCACGATTGAATGGTCGGGTTATGTCTATGCCATCGTGCTGTACAACGAATATGAACACTATTCAGATGATTATACCGACAGCGACTATGGCGAACTCAGCGTCGTAAGCCGCGCCCAGCTTCGCGTCGTCGGCAAGACCGACACCGCAGTTGGTGAAGTGGGCGTGCGCGTCCAGCTCCGGTCGTCTGGGCCTGGTGTCGAGGGCGACAGAGACTTCTTCGCCAACGAATATTGGGGCTGGTGGGCCATGACCCCCGAGATAACCCTCGCTGGCGGTTACTCCGGCTCGCTTGGCAATATCGGCTACGGCATGGATGGTGCCTGCAACTGCTGGTACACGGACTGGTATAGCAGCTCAAGCAGCAGCTATCGCAATGGTTCCTTCGACGGCTCATACGATCCAGGTGACACGGCCCAGATTCGTCTGAGCTGGGCAAGCGGACCGATCGGCCTCGCAATTGCTTTGGAAGAAAGCGATGGCACCAAGGACGGTGGAGACGAACGTGGCGAGTCGGTTTATTTCGGTCATGGCGACGTCGCCATTGCCGGTCAATTCACCTGGACCGGTGACACGATAAATGGCGAAATTTCCGCCATCGCCTATGACGCCGACGATCTCTGTGACGAAATTGAGGCCGATGGGCTCGGTACCGGCGCAACGTGCAGGGATGATGACGGCTATCAGATCGGCGCCGGAATTGGCTTCGGTCTCGGTGAGATCGCCAACGTGTCACTGCAAGCCTCGCTGGGTCAAGAACCGTTCCGTGGCGATTACTGGGGCGTGTCCGGTTTGGTCAGCTTCGGCCTGACCGACACGGTCGCTGCCGAAGTTGGCGCGAACTGGAAAGAGTGGGATGATTTTGGTGGAGACAACGATCTCCTCGAAGTCCTCGCCGGCATCTACTACAACCCGGTCAGCCAGCTCACCTTCGGTCTTGAAGCCGAATGGGCAGATCTGCCGGATGGCGAAGTCGCAGGTCCCACGTATCCCGACTTCTATTCGGGCGACGACCTCCTGACCTTCGACTTCGTGTCGATCTGGCGCTTCTGATCGAAGCACCCAAATCCCGAAATGGCCCGTGGAAACACGGGCCATTTTTTTTCCACATTGTCCATCTCCGGATTTATTCCGGCGACTCATTTCTCCGCCTGCGGGAGTAGGGCAGATTGAGGAATGGGCCCCCGGGACAAGCCCGGGGCTAAATAGGAGGAATGCCTTGCTGCCGCCGCGTTTCGTCCGTAGGTATTCGTCAAAATCGGGTAAGATACTTTCACCGTGAAATTCCCAACGCTACTATTCTCGATTTTCGCCGCAGCCATGCTCGGCGCTTGCAGCCAGACCAATGTTGATCTGGAAGGGCGCAACTTCACGCTGGCGCAGAACGCCGAGCCTGCGGCGCAAATAAGAACAGCCCAACCGATCAGCGGCCTGGTCAGCAATTCAGGCCCCACCTATGTGACGCTCACCGTTTCCGCGGTCGATGCGCAAGGCACCTTCCGCAAATCCGACCAGCGCACGAGCGCTGTCACCTCGGGAAGCGGGTTCCTGGTCGATAAGACCGGTTATGTGATGACCGCCGGCCATGTGGCGGTTTCCGACGGATTTGCAGTCTCCGCGCGCGCCGCCGATGGCCGTGTCTATACGGGCGTTGTCGTCGATGTCTCTCCCAGCAGCGACATGGCGCTCATCAAGCTCCGCGGCTATTCCGGCCGGGTGGTTTCCCCAGCCGCCAACAATTGCATGGCGCGCGGCGACACCGTCTTCTCACTCGGCAAGCCCCATGCGCAGGGCGATACGGCCCGCGTCGGCCAGCTCGAAGCCATGCATTTCGGGCGCGCCGTCAAATACGGCAAGTTCGGCTATCCCGATGCCATGGTGCTGCGCATGAACACCCAGAAGGGCGAATCCGGCGGACCGCTCTTCGACGGCTCCGGCCGCCTGGTGGGCATGGTGGTCAGTACCCTGACGGATGGCAATGGACGCCCCCTTAATCTTGCCCATGCCGTGCCCGCCACGCAGCTTGCCGGCTTCCTGTGCAAGCATGTTGCGTGCAGCGAAAGCTGGCAGTCGCTGTCCAGGCAATCCACCAGCACCTGCCCGGGGGTTTGACGATTAAATTTACGTCATCCCGGCGAAATTGACGTTCTTGACGTCATCCCGGCGAAAGCTCGGACCCATCTGTCAGCTGAAGATTCTGGAAGAGCTCGGACCTTAGCAAGCGTGGGTCCCGGCTTTCGCCGGGATGACGGATTTGGTCACGCCATCTCATCCTTCAATATCTCCAATAGCGGCTGCAGTTGCTGCTCATAATTGCGCCACTTCGCGACCGATCCCTGGTGAACGGCCTCGCGCACCTGCTGCCGGCTGAAAGTCTTCACCATGCCGCCCCGCTCATGGAAGCGCAAGCAAGCGGGATCCCACGGAAGGTCCAGAAATTCCAGCAGCTGCCGCACTTTTTCTTCCGGCCGGGCCGTCAACTCCTCATAGGAAACATCCAAGATGCGGCCGGGGAGCAGCTCCTTCCAGTGATTCACCAGGCGAAGGTACTCCTTATAATAGCGCGCATAATCTTCCGGCGCATAGGCGTAGCTGTGCTGGGCATTCATTGCGTTCTGGAACGCCGAAATGAAGTTATCGGCCGGATTGCGCACACAATGGACAATGCGCGCGTTGGGAAAAAGTATCGCTATGAAGCCCAGCGCCACGAAGTTGTGTGGCATCTTGTCGACGACTCTTTTGGCGCCCGGCGCCAGGAATTTTAGCAGACTCACATACATGCCCGCGAGCTTGCGGCAGCCGTCCGAACCTCTGTTCGCAATACCTTCAAACACACGGGCGGGGTTTTTGTCGTCGTCACCTAAACCCTGCCGCATTCTGCTGATCCGGCGGAGCTCGCCAGCTCCTCCCCCCTCAGGGTGGGCCGCAATAATCTGTTCGGTTAATGTTGTCCCGGATCGCGGCATCCCGACAACAAAGACCGGCACGTCGGAGGGATCGCCGTAGCCTTCGAAACGCCGCAGGACCTCGGGTTTGTAGCATTCGACAAGACTATCAACGTTTGATCGGAACTTCGCGAGGTCAAACTTTCCCTGAATCCAGGATTTTGCCTGGCGGAATTGATCGAAGGCCTGCGTGTATTCGACAGAGTTCTCGTGAATCCGGCCAAGGGCCAGATGCAGATTCATGCGGTCCCGCGGTGGAGTGGTCCCGTTGCTGATTTCGTTCTGCAAAGTTTCAAACATTGCGGAATCGGTTTTGTGTTTTCGCAGGCTAGCCATATCCGCCAAGGCGCGCCGGCGATACCGTTCGGTAGTTTGCAATTCTCTGAATAGCCGCTCCGCCTCCTCGATCTCTCGCAGCGATGACGCGCAGTCCGCAATCGAATACTGGATGTCGTCTCGCGTTTCAGGGCGCGCGGCCGCCAGCGCCCGCTTCAGGTAATGAATCGCCCTTTCCCCATTTCCGGCCGCGCGGAAAAACTCGCCAAGCGCCCAAGGCGCCTGATACATCGAAGGATCCAGCCTCAGGGCTTTTTCAAGGGCCGGCTGGGCCTCCTCGATCATCTCGTACTCGATGTAGAGCCGGCCAAGATTGACGAGATAACCGGCATTCTCCGGCTCCGCCTTGGCCGCAATTTCTGCGAACTTCAGAGCATGGTTATGCTTGCCCGATTTTAGGAGAACGAGCGCCAGTGCCTGGTTGACATCGCCTCTTGCGGGAAACTGCCGCTGCAAGGCGTGCGCTGCTGCTTCAGCCTCCTCCTTGCGGCCCGTTTGCATGAGGCGCGAAAGTTCATCGATCGCCTCTTCAACGCCCCCTGGCCCTGGATTCACAGTCCGTTGCTCTTTTCCACCAAGGCTTACCGTCCAGGCATGACCCCAGCTCATGGAAGCAACTCCATCTCATCCTTCAATATCGCGACAAGCGGTTGCAACTGTTCTTCGTAGTTGCGCCATTTCGCGACCGATCCCTGGTGCACGGCCTCGCGCACCTGCTGCCTGCTGAAGGTCTTCACCATGGCACCCCGCTCATGGAAACTCAAGCATTTGGGGTCCCAGGGAAGCCCCAGGAATTCAAGCAGCTCACGGGCTTTTTCTTCCGGGTTTGCAACAAGCTCTTCGTAGGGAAGGTTGAATATGCGCCCCGGCAAAAGCGACTGCCAGTGCCGCATGAGGCGAAGATACTCCTTGTAGTTTTCCGCATAATCCGCGGGCGCGTAGGAATAGCTATGCCGCGGGTTCATGGGGTTTTGAAAGGCGGATATGAAATTGTCCGCGGGATTTCGAGTGCAATGCACGATCCGCGCGTTGGGGAAGAACAAAGCTATAAATCCCAGTGAAATGTAGTTGGTGGGCATCTTGTCAACGACACGCTTGGCGCCGGGTGCCAGAAACTTCAGCATATTCACATAGAGCGCCGCGAGCTCGCGGCACCGCTGTGGGCCGCCCTCCAGCATTTTCGCGAACATCGGGCCGGTCTGCCTGTCTTCACCGCTCAAGCCTGCGCGCATGCGGCTCATGCGACGAAGTTCGCCGACACCGCCTCCCTTGGGATGAGCGGCGATAATCTGCTCGGTCAGCGTCGTCCCCGATCGCGGCATTCCGACCACGAATACGGGTAGACTCGAAGGATCGCCGTATCCTTCGAATCGCTGAAGATTCTCAGGCGTATAACCCTCAATCAAGCCATCCACGGTCTTGCGGAAGTGATCGATACTGAATTTGGCAGGCAAGTTTGATTTCGACTGAAGGTAATGTTCGAAGGCCTTATCATACTCACCTGAGTTTTCATAAATCCGGCCCACGGCGAGGAGCAGACGCGAGGAATAATCACGCTCGGAACGGCCAGCGCGAAGTTCGTTCTGCAAGGCTTCGAAAATTGGAGAATCGGTTTTGTGCTTGCGCAGATTGGCAATATGCACAAGTGCGAAACGGCGGTGTTTCTCGTTTTTGCTGAGCGCCTGGTAGCAGCGTTCGGCCTCATCAATCTCTCCTAGGGAAGAAAGCGAGTCTGCCAGCAGCTTTTCTATTTCGTCTTTGTCGTGAGCGGGTGCCACGGCCGCAGCTTGCTTGAGATAGCTTATGGCGCGCTGACCGTTTCCGGTCGCATGGAAAAACTGGCCCATGGCCCAGGGTGCTTGATAGAGCGACGGGTTGATCCGAAAGGCCTTCTCCAGGCGGGGCAAGGCTTCCTCGATCAGCTCGAAGTCGAGATAAAGCCTGCCAAGATTGATCAGATAACCGGCATTGCGGGGCTCAGCCTTGACCGCAGCTTCGGCAAAGGACAACGCGTGGCCGGGCTTGCCAAGATTTACCAGAACCAGCGCCAGCGCTTCATTAACATCGCCTCTTTCGGGAAACTGGCGCTGCAAGTCCCGCGCCCTTGCCTCGGCTTCGGCACCCTTGCCCGTTTCCATGAGGCGGGGCAGCCCGGCAATTGCCTCTTCTATGTTTGGTTGTCGCAAATTCAGCATTCCTGCTCCTTAGGGAATCAGCACCGTGGCACCCGTGGTGCGGCGGGCTTCCAGGTCTTCATGGGCTTTTACAGCTTCCGCCAACCCATAACGCTGGTTGACGGGAATTTTCACCTTACCCGATTTGACGATCTCCACGACATCGCCCGCCGTTTCCTTGAGGTCCTCGGCACTGGCGGTAAATGTCCCAAGAGTGGGCCGTGTCACGTAAAGCGAGCCCTTGGCCGCAAGCAGGCCGAGATCGAAAGCCTTCACCGGGCCGGAAGCATTGCCGAAACTCACCAGCAGGCCGCGCGGTTGAAGGCAATCGAGCGAGGTCATCAATGTTGCCTGCCCGACGCCGTCATAGACGACCGGCACGCCTCGGCCGGCGGTGATCTCCTTGACGCGGGCTACGACATCTTCATCGGCCGAATTGATCACATGAGCGCAGCCGTGGTCGCGCGCAACCGCCATCTTACCGGCGGAGCCCACGGTGCCGATCACCTTGGCGCCCAGCGCCTTGGCCCATTGGCTGAGAATCTGGCCAACGCCGCCGGCCGCCGCATGCAGCAAAATTGTCTCGCCGCGCTTCACCTTGTAAACGGCGCGCAGCAGATAGCGCGCAGTCATGCCCTTGAGCATCATGCCTGCCGCCGTCTCATCGGAAATGGATTTCGGGATCTTGATGACGCGGCTTGCCGGCATGTTGCGCGCCTCCGCATAGGCGCCGATGGGGCCCGTGCCATAGGCGATGCGGTCGCCCAGCTTCAAGCCCTTGACGCCCTGCCCCAGTTCCTCAACGACTCCTGCAGCCTCCTGCCCGATGCCGCTCGGCATGGGTTGCGGATAGAGCCCGGAGCGGTGATAGGTGTCGATATAATTGAGGCCGATTGCCGTGTGGCGCACCCGGATCTCGCCGTCCTTGGGCCTGCCTAGCTCGATGTCGACGAGCCGCATTACCGATGGCCCGCCGGTCTGTTCAATCCTGATTGCTTTCAAGCTTGCACCATTAAGGCCGGCCCGGCATGGTCCGGCGTTCCAAAGGAAAGACTTGGTGCCCCAGAATGCCTTATGCCGTCAATGCCGCAGTCACGCGCGTGGAAACGCCGCCCGCCAGCGAAACCATGAGCTGGATAAAGCCCGGCCTGCGCAACCGGCCGCTGCTCGATCTGTCCCAGGCGGTGCCCAGCTATCCGCCGGCGGACGCCCTGCAGGAGGAGGTCGCTCGCGTCGCCCGGGAGCCGGAGACTAGCCTCTATACCGATATTTTCGGCATCACTCCCTTGCGCGCCGCGCACGCCGTCCAAATGGCGCGGGACTACCGGGGCCAGGTCGCGGCGGAGAACGTCGCCATCACCGCGGGCTGCAATCAGGCATTTTGTGCTGCCGTGCTGGCCCTAGCGCAGGCCGGCGACAATATTATTTTGCCGGTGCCCTACTATTTCAATCACAACATGTGGCTCGGCATGCTGGGTGTCGAAGCCCGCTTCATTCCGGGCCTCACCCCCTCGGGGCCATGGCCCGATGTGGCCATGGCGGCTTCAGCCATCGACACGCGCACCCGTGCCATCATGCTGTGTTCGCCCAACAATCCCACGGGCTCGGTCTATCCGCCGGAGGTGATCGGCGCCTTCTACGATCTCGCCCGCGCACGCGGCGTGGCCCTCATCCTCGATGAGACCTACAAGGATTTTCGCAGCACCCCCGCCCCGCTCCATGATCTTTTCGCGCGGTCCGGCTGGCAGGATACGTTCATCCAGCTCTACAGCTTCTCTAAAGTCTTCGCCATCACCGGCTACCGGGTGGGCTCGCTCATCGCGGGCCCTGCACTTCTCGCGGAAGCTGAGAAGGTTCTGGATTGCGTGGCGATCAGCGCGCCGCATATTTCGCAGCGCGCTGCCCTCTTCGGCCTTGAGCATCTCGACACCTGGAAGCGGGAAAAGGCGGCAGTCATTCTGGACCGCACCGCAGCTATCGTTACCGCCTTCAAGCATCCGGGGCTCGCCTATCAGTTGATCGGCTCGGGCGCGTTTTTCGCCTATGTGAAGCATCCCTTCAGCGGGCAAACCGCGAAGGAGGTTGCGAAGCGGCTCGCCGGCGAGCACGATCTCCTGTGCCTGCCCGGCACCATGTTCGGCCCCGACCAGGAGGATTATCTCCGCATCGCCTTCGCCAATGCGGAGGCCAGCGTCATGCCGCAGGTGGTCGAACGCTTGCTCGACAGCCAGTGATCTTGAAATAAAAGAGGGCCGGAGTTTCCTCCGGCCCTTCGAAAATCACGCCGAAGCGCGACCCCCGTCCCCGCCCAATCTTCCAGTCAGCCCCGAGTCTTTATCAAATCCTTCAATTGAAACTCTACGCTCTGGCCTGCGAAACACAAGCCTCGCAGGCGGGGCAGCGGCTTTTTCCGGCGCGGGTGTTGCAAGGATAACACGTGCGGATCAGCCAGCGCGGGTTGCCTCATAGGCTGCGAACAAGGAGGCTGTTTCCGCATCGCCAAGCGGCACGAACGGCGGCAGAACTTCGGCCAGGGCGGGCCAACGTGAATGCTCGACAGAACCGCTTTCACGCCGGGCACGAAGGGTTTCACCGCCATGATCTTGCGGATACGCACGGCTGCCGCCAGTGCCGCCTCATCGCCGTGATGGAATGCCTTCTGGCAGAACGCGCTTGTCAAATTGGCGGTCGCCGAGATGCAGCCGGCAAAAACGCCCGCGCGGGCTTCGCCCAGGCTTTCTTCGGTCCCGGGGAATACAGCGGTAAGCTTTGCCACAATGCGAGCATATTCAAGATCGCCGGAGGAATCCTTGAGGCCCGCAATCCGTTCGCCAAATTGATCGATCAGCCGTTCGACCAGCTGAACCGTATAGGAAACACCGGACATAAAGATAAAGCGGAATGGCCGACGCATCGGTGATCGATTCGATATACCGCACCACGCCGTCTTCGGGCACATCCTTGTAATAAAACGGCGGCACGACTAGCGCTCCTGCAAAGCCGCAATCGGCGGCGTGCCGCGTAAGCATGACGCGTCCTGAGTCGCCGCAGCACCCGTCCCCACCATCATGCGGTCCATTGGCAATCGCGACGCCGCCACCGCTTTCATAAGCGCAGCCCTCTGTCCGGCGGAGAAGGATGCCGCCTCCCCGGTGGTGCCGAGAACATTCAGGCCGTCGCAGCCATTCTCCAGCAGCCATGAGGCGAGATTGTAGAAGGCCTTTGCATCAGGCTCGCCCTACCGTCGATCAGCGTCACAATCGCAGCGATAACGCCTTTCATTTTTTGGGGAAGTCCGCGAGCATACGGCGTTCAAGCTCCAGCAAATCTCTCGGCAGCGGTTGACCTGTAGCGCGAAGCTCATTCAGTTTCTGGTGCAGCAGTTCGTAGAGCTCATGCATGTCCTCGGGCTGATTGTTAATCTGACTTACCAACAAACTGATCTGCGCTTTTATATCTTCAAATGACACTCAAATCTCCTCGTGCTCCAGCCTTCATTAGCGCATCAGACCCGCCTTTCGAAGGGCATCCTCTATGATCGCTCTGACCCCAACAGCGGTGCTTCCCGCCGGGTCCTCCTGTTTTGGCAGTTTGGTCTGCACCAGGCGGGGCTTCACAGCCTTTCCTGCCGCCGCAACCGCAGTTTCCTGGGGATCATCCACACTGCGTGATTCGGTATCGGTTGTACTTTCACTGGACTGCAACAGTCCCCAAAACCTGGCGATGTGCCTTGTCGATGATATTCCCGCCTCGAGCATAAACGCGCCAGCGCGTCCCAGACCGTGCTGACCCGCTGTCTTGAGCGGCGTGCCGTGAGCCATGCCGGCGATGATATATTTCTCTATCACCGCGCGGCCTTTAGCATCGCACCAGACCAGGCGTTGGTGCCCCTCGATCATTTCCATGCGGGTCGGTTTCTCACGCAGTCCATGAATTTCGCGCCACTGCCGGACAATGGCCTCGGCGTTGGAAGAATCCACCGTCCTATCGGCGGAACCCTGCCAAACCGATATGGTGGGCCACGGACCTTGGTGCATAGATGCGCCAAGCACCAATCCCCGGAGCTTGAACTCAGAATGGCCATCTTGGCCGCGCATGCTTTCGAATGCCTCCGGGATCGTCGTGGCGCCGCCAAAGGGTAGCCCCGCGATGATCGCCCCGCCTGCGAATATTTCCGGATAGGTCGCTAGCATTACAGACGCCATCGCGCCGCCGGCGGAAAGCCCGGTGACAAATATCCGGCGGCGGTCAAGGCCATGAGCCGTGA
The DNA here is from genome assembly GCA_041745135.1 of Aestuariivirga sp. GTDB lineage: Bacteria > Pseudomonadota > Alphaproteobacteria > Rhizobiales > Aestuariivirgaceae > Aestuariivirga. The sequence continues at coordinate 10,021 of JBGTJO010000175.1, forward strand.
CGAAGGTTTCAATCATCTGACGGATGGAGAGCGCTTCACCCTCATTTCGCCGAATGTCCCCGGGCACGAACCAATTGAAGCAAAGGTTGGTATTGTTCGCGCGCTGCTGCTCGGGATACAGCACGGCAAACTTTTCCTGATCGGCGAGATGAGACCATCCCGAACCCTCGTCGTACACAGCGGCCGATTGCGTACAGCCATGCAACACGATGACGAGGGGCGCTGCGGCAGGCAGTCGCTTGGGAAGATATAATCTTGCGCGCAACGCGCCAGGATCTGATCCGAAACCAGCGAGATGGGAGAGCCGGTCAAAAACCGGGCGGGCACCGTGGGACTTAGGCTTTGCACGAAACGCGGTTAAGCGAGCGATATTGTCGGTAAGGCTTCCCAAGCTACCTCTCCTGCTCCCGTGCAACTTGATGCAGCATATCGTTGCTGCACTGCACAATGACAAGGGATACCTGAGCAGGGGTGGCGGAGACAGAGTCCGTCATACTTTAGCGCACTAACTCCCTTTTAGATAGCCCTTCCGACCGATTGCCCCATTTGCGAGGTCTTGCGACTAAGGCGGGGGAAGCGGGAGCTGAATCGTTGATGATTGAAATAATTTGTTGGGCGATTATCCGGTTACCTTCCGGTGCGACATGCACCTCGTCGATGAAAATTGGCTTGTTAATGTCAAATGCTACAGAGAGATCCTTTATCCATGACAGGTTTCTCTCATATATTTTCTTTCGCACCAGCTGATATACCACTTGATACTCCGAATCCGCCTGCTTACGCACCTCCGATGAAGGGAGATAGTCGATCCGCGGCGATCCGGTGTGGGCAGTCGGTTGTAAGAAGGCATAAAATTTTCCTCCATATCCGGATACAAGCAGTTCGGCCATTCTCCAATTTTCAACTATCATGTTGGCAACCGCTTCCGCCCGCTCCGGATCGCTGCTGCACGCAAACTCATTCGCTTTCTCAGGGCTATCCCAAAATTGGGCAAAGAACTTCAATACGGGAGCAATGAAGACCTCATAAGTTTTGCTTTTGGTACCCTCCACGGTCAGCAGAGCGTCTTGGAAACGTCCTTCCTTCATATGAGCATTGAGGCTGCGGGACACCGCATAATTGCAGTGAGCCCATACTTCATTATAGCCATTGTAGAAGATAGCGATTTGCGGTGCACCCCGATCAACAATCAAATTGATGAGGTGATCGAGGTTCTGCCTCGAGGTGTAGCCGCGTTCCCCATAGTTAGTGACATGAAACTCATCCGTTAGCTGATCAAAAAATGCAGGTATAGTGCTATCATCATCAACGCCCGATCCCCACATGCTTGATCCGCCAAAAAAGCCCACCGTCGTTGTCGCCTCGTTGTTCTGCTGGCCCTTCGTATGCTTCCTGTTACCTGCAACATCTATATTGACCGTCTCCGACGCAAATTGCCGGTGGCGCCATTCGAGAAACGGCACATAACGGTAATTGGCTTCCTTCTTCTTCTGGTCTTTAAAGACCCGCGCCGCCCGATCGTGGTCCGCATAGGCGGGGAGAGCGGCGCGTGAATCAATAGACTTGGTCTTAGTCAGTGGTTTTATGTAAAAACTCCACATATCGTTGCCGGCGGTAAGCAGCAACAGTGCGGATACCGACATGGATATAAACACCATAAAATTTATAGCGATAAGCCACAGAGACTTCCTGAGCCAGTTCTCGAACATTCGAGTGGCGGCCATCAAGGCATGGAACTCTTTGAGCGGCGAGCGCCGTTCGAAACCGTCTCGTCAGTAGCAAATTGAAACGATTGTGAACCCTCTTCCTCTCGATTCTTGCGATGCCTCGCGGCAGAACGTAGCCCACCCGTTAAGCGATCGAGGAGGTACGCGATAAGCAAGCCGCACGCCATCAAGGGGAACCAAAACCACCAACCCCATTGGGCAAAACCCAACGTAACCACCACAGCTACATTCCCCATCGCTACAAGGATTAAGGCGGTCGACAGTATCCGCTGGCACCAAATTGGCATCCGCACTTCTAGCAAGCCGAAGGGTTCTGGCAAAGGTCGCTTCTTTCACAATCACCAATTTCCCAATCCACCGGGACAAAAGGGGATAACGAGGGGTGGCCCCGAACAAAAGAGATAATAAAGTGATATTTCGCCAAGTAGTATTTCAAGCCCAACGTGCCAATGCGGGGGGGTTGAAAAGGTAGGGCACCTGGTAGGGCAGAGCCCAAGTTAAAATCAGATTATATAAACAATTCAGCTATTTAGAAAGAAAAATTGGCGGAGACGGAGGGATTCGAACCCTCGATACGCTGTAACACGTATGACGATTTAGCAAACCGTTGCCTTCAGCCACTCGGCCACGTCTCCGGTGTTCCGGGTTTTGCCCGGATTTGACTTGAGGTGCAAGGCGGGCCTCAGGGACCGGACATTTTCTTGCGGAGCCAGTCTTCCTGTTGGGCCAATTCCGGTGTCAGCGCTTCGCCGAAGTCGGCGGCCTCGAATATGGGACGGATTTCAATCTCGCTTGGACCCGGCATCGGATTGGGGCAGCGCTTCACCCATTCGACAGCTTCCGCCATGTCCTTGACCTGCCATAGCCAGAAGCCGGCGACCAGTTCACTTGTTGCAGCGAAGGGTCCGTCGATGACGGTGCGCCTCGCACCATTGAAGGCCACGCGCTTGCCCTGCGAAGAAGCTTTGAGGCCCTCACCGGCCAGCATGATGCCGGCCTTGACCAGTTCTTCGTTGAACTTGCCCATGGCCTCAAGCAGCTCTGTTGAAGGCATCATGCCCGCTTCGCTGTCCTTCGTCGCCTTCACCAGAATCATGACGCGCATCTTAGCCTCCTCTTGAATGTCAGCACCCCCCACTGCTCATAGGTGGGCGCGTTAACGCCTGTTTATAACAATTCTAATTCCGACTAATTTAGTCGGTTTCTCTTGACATGCAATTCCTACCTCCATAGAGAGGCTGCGAAGTCGTTCAACAGAGGTTTTGCAATGCCGATCACCCGCCGCTCTATTCTTGGTTTCGCCGCCACGGCGGCCCTTGCAGGGCTTACTAGCCGCGCTCAAGCCGCAGGCGTCGTCAATGTCTACTCCTACCGGCAGCCGACGTTGATCGATCCGCTTTTTGAAGCGTTCACCAGGGCCACGGGAATCGAGGTCAGGACGGTTTTCGCGGAGAACGGTTTGGTCGAGCGCCTGGCCCAGGAGGGCCGGAACAGCCCGGCGGATGTGCTGCTCAGCGCCGATGTGGGCCGTTTGGTGGAGGCCGTGGCCCGCGATCTGGCGCAGCCTGTCGACTCAAAGGCGATCAACGGCAAGGTGCCGGCCAATCTTCGCGACACCGGAAATCTGTGGTTCGGCCTCACCATGCGGGCCCGCGTCATTTATGCGTCGAGGGACCGGGTGAGTGCAGAAGCAATCAGCTATGAAGAGCTCGCGGACCCCAAGTGGAAGGGCAAGATTTGCCTCCGCCCCGGCAACCACCCTTACAATCTCGGCCTCATCGCTGCGATGATTGCGCATAGGGGGGAGGATGCCACGCGCGACTGGTTGAAAGGCCTCAAGGCCAACCTCGCCGTGAAGCCCAGCGGCAGTGACCGCGCCCAGGCCAAGAGCGTCTTTGCGGGCGAATGCGATCTGGCAATCGCCAACACCTATTACATGGGCAAGATGCTGACCAACGACAAAGAGCCCGAGCAGAAGGATTGGGCCAAAACCGTGCGCATCATTTTTCCCGCCTCGCCCGAATTCGGCACACATGTGAATATCTCCGGCATGCTGATGGCGAAGAACGCGCCCAACCGCGACAATGCGCTCAAGCTCATGGAATTCCTGGCGGGCGATGAGGCCCAGCGCCTTTATGCCGACGGCAATTTCGAATATCCCGTCAATCCGGCGATACCGGCCTCGGAGCTGGTGCGCTCCTGGGGGACGTTCACGCCCGATTCGCTGGCTGTGGCTGAAATCGCCAAATACGAGCCCGCCGCGGCCCGCCTCGTCGACGAGGTGCAGTTCAACGATTGAAGCCAGTGAAACTCAATCGCCATCGCGACGATCTCTTCGCCTATCGGCCGGAGCGCCTGGTCGTCTCGGGCCTGCGCTGCACGATGGCCGGCTACGACCTTGGGGATCCCGAGTGCTGGAACTGCCTTTGGGATATCTACGTGGCCGAGGTCGGGGCGCCCACCACGCGGCGGCTGATGGGCGAATTGCAGTATTGGGTGCGCGGCGTCAGGGCGGCTGCGGATTACTCGCTCACTTATTATCCCATGGGTTGCCGGCACGTCTGCCGCGACGAGTGCCTGCTGCTCACCCTGCTTTCGGCGTTGCAACATGAGGATGAAGGTTGTGCCGGCTGCGCCCTCCGGGCGCTTTGCGGGAATTCGGACAAGGAGCAGGTTCAATCCATGCGCGGGCCGTCGCGTGCCTTTGCCGCGGCCCTGCTGGAGGCCGGAGAAGTGCTGCTGCCCGTACCCCTGCCCGTCCTGCAAACCATCATCGATGCGCCCAAATCCGGCAAACCGTCCTCGCCGATTTCATCGCATTGAGGCCCTCGCCCCTTCCGTTGGAGGCGAGCTCCGTGGAACTATCAGGCTTCGGGAAGAGTTAATGGAATCTTGGTGCTTTCGATTGCACGGTGACCTATAGTGGGTCGAGTCGGGGGTTATTCACATGCGGATAAGTTTTGCACTTTTGCTGGCGGCTTGCGCGCTCTGGCCCATCAACGCCAGCGCCTATGAGAACTTCATACCGCTCGGCCACAATTATTCGCCGGACGATTCGATTCTGCCGCCGCTCAACAGCGAGCAGGATCAGATCAACGCGCAGGTCGATATTTTCGAGTCCGACGTCTATACCCGCGCACGCCGGGCAAAGGAATTCCGCAGCAACCTCGATCAGTTCTCCAGCGAGCAGGAGCTCGAGGGCACGAGCGACTTTCTCGATTACTAGCTTAGTGCAGCGTCAACCAGGCCCGGGCCTGCCGCTGGGCCTCATGCACCTGCGCTGCCGTCATTTCGCGTGACAGCTCGGAGCGGTGAAGCTTCGCCTCTTCGCTCCCCTTGAGCGCTGCGAGGTTGAACCATTTGTGCGCCGTGACGTAGTCCTGGCCGTTGCAGAACTTCAGTCCCAACTCAAACAGCATGGCCGCTGTCGCCGCA
>JBGTJO010000176.1:0-36250 GCA_041745135.1 Aestuariivirga sp.
TCGATGAAGTGGCTGAAATGCCCCTCCTCGATCTCCTTCTTGATTTCATAGCCGCTGGCCTCCCCCACCGCGAGGACGCCTAGGCACAAGGTCCGGACATTCATGGGCTTCTATGTTGCTCCGATATATCTCGGGCGGAGATATGTCATTCCGGCATAGAGTCAAGTCACTTTTGATTGTCCGGTCAAAAAATCGCCTGGGAGGGCTTAATATTCGTCGTGGCGGCGCCACCATGTATAGCCCGGTGTCTGCGGCCAGCCTTCGGGCGAATCCTCCCAATCTTCCTGGCGGCCCAGCGGTGTCAGGTCGAGGAACGTCCAGGGACTGCCCAACGCTTCAACGCCGCGCCCGCTGGTGAAATAGGTGCGATAGATATGATCGCCATCGCGCAGGAAAACACTCAACCCAAACATTTCGCCTTCATCGGTTGTTCGGCCAAAATCCCTGTTGAAATCGCTGCCGGCTGAGGAAACCCATGGCAAATTCCAGCCCATGCGTTTCTTATACGCCTCGATATTCGCCAAGGGCGCCAGCGACACGAGCGCAAGCGAAGTGTTGCGCGCCTGCAGATGGGCGGGATGGCCGATGTGATCGACAACGAACGAGCAGCCGACACAGCCCGCTTCAGGCCAGCCCTCCACATCCGGCGCGAACATGAAGTGATAGATGATAAGCTGCGGGCGTCCTTCGAACAGATCGAGCAGGCTCGCCTTTCCCTTCGGCCCCTCGAACACATAGTTCTTGTCGATCTTCGTCATCGGCAGCCTGCGCCGTTCCGCGGCGAGCTTGTCCCGCGCGCGTGTCGCTGCTTTCTCTTTCGCCAAAAGTTTCTTGTGAACGGCTTGCCACTCTGATGGCGATACGATCTCTGGCAAGGCTTTCAAACTTTTTGCTTTCATGTCGTACTTCTCCAATATCATTTGGGATTTGCCCGAACTCATATGTGGTTTCAAACAGGATCAACTCAACCAACTTTTCCCGTCATTCCAGCGAAAGCTGGAATCCCGCTTTCAATAAGAAGCAAGTGTCAAATGTCATTGCAATTCTCGCACGGCAAGCTGGATTCCAGCTTTCGCTGGAATGACGGATCGCGGGAGATGATGGCCATTTCAGACAGCTTGTCTAAAATTGCGGACCGGTCTAAGACTTTACACCGGAAGCGGCCGAGGCAACCCAAGAGCCGCGAGGGGTGAGAAATTAAGGGAGGGGGCATGGAGTATTTTCTCCAGCAGCTCATTAACGGCATCACACTCGGTTCCATCTACGGTCTCATCGCCATCGGCTATACGATGGTTTACGGCATCATCGGCATGATCAACTTCGCCCATGGGGATGTGTTCATGGTGGGCGGGTTCGTTTCGCTCATTGCCATCGTGATGTTAGGGCTCACGGGCGGCAGCGGATTGACCCCCATCATCCTGGCCCTGATCCTAGTCGTCATCATCGCCATGCTGATTGCCGCCGCCTACAACTGGACCATAGAGCGCCTCGCCTACAGGCCCCTGCGCGGTTCTTTCCGCCTGGCTCCCCTGATCTCCGCCATCGGCATGTCGCTCGTCCTCCAGGAGTTCGTCCGCATCGCCCAAGATGGACGGCCGAAACCGCTGCAGCCCATCGTCACCGGCGGTTATGAACTCATGCGCCGCGCCGCCGACCGGGGCGAGTTCATCGTCCGCCTGTCGAACATGCAGATCTTCATCATCGTCACCACACTCATTCTGATGACGGTGTTCACCCTCCTGATCACCCGCACGTCGCTCGGCCGGGCGCAACGCTCCTGCGAGCAGGATATGAAGATGGCCTCGCTGCTTGGCATCGACATCAACCGGACGATCTCGATCACCTTCATCATGGGAGCAGCCCTCGCCGCTGTCGCCGGTCTCATGTTCTTCCTCTACTACGGCGTCACGGATTTCTACGTGGGCTTCCTCGCAGGCATTAAAGCCTTCACCGCAGCGGTGCTCGGCGGCATCGGCTCCATTCCCGGCGCTATGATCGGCGGTTTGATCATCGGCCTGATAGAGGTCTTCTGGTCCGCCTATTTCAGCATCGAATACAAAGACGTCGCCGCCTTCGCCATGCTGGCGGCGGTGTTGATCTTCCTGCCCCAGGGCATCCTCGGCAAACCCGAAGTGGAAAAGGTTTAGCCGCCCGTGGCCGCAAGCCCGAAACCCACCGGCAGCACGCTAGAGGGCCGGCCGCTTGGAGCAGCCGTGATCGCCAGGGATGTGCTGTTCACCGCCATCCTCGCTTTCGTCATCCTGGGTCCGATCATCGGCCTTAAAACCATCGCCGTCACCGGCAGCCTGGCGTTGCAGCAACGCTGGGACGTGGTCGCCTACCTCACAGCAATCGTCGCTGGCGGCCGTCTGCTTTTCCACCTGCGGGTCTGGCAGGCGATCCTCGAGGGCATTAAGGCGGCGGGCCGTCATGTTTACCGTCTGCTGGTGCCGGAAAAGGCATCGACGGCGTCCGCCTCGCCAACCGTAAGAAATTTCGGCAAATACATGACATGGGTCGTCCTTGTCGTGGCGATAGTATTGCCATTCCTTCCCGGAGTTGACCGCCGCATCGTCGACCTTGCCATACTGGTGCTCACCTACATCATGCTTGGCTGGGGCTTGAACATCGTCGTTGGCCTGGCCGGTCTGCTCGACCTTGGATATGTCGCTTTCTATGCAGTCGGCGCCTATGCCTACGCGCTCCTCTCCACAATTTATCTTCCCGCCTGGTTCGGCGACGACATCATCCCCTGGGCCTTCTTCATCACCTTACCCATTGCCGGCAGTCTCGCGGCCTTCTGGGGTGTCATCTTAGGCTTTCCGGTCTTGCGCCTGCGCGGCGACTACCTCGCGATCGTGACGCTGGCCTTCGGCGAAATCGTCCGCGTCGTGCTGATCAACTGGTCGGACTTCACCGGCGGCCCCGCCGGCATCGGCAGCATCCCACGCCCGTCGTTCTTTGGCCTCCCATTCACGGAGGGTGAAGGCGGTTTCGCGGCCTATTTCGGCTTGGAATTCCAGCCCATCCACCGCATCATCTTCCTCTACTACGTCATCCTGGTCCTCGCCCTCTTCACCAATTTCGTGACGCTGCGGCTGCGTCGGCTGCCCGTCGGCCGCGCCTGGGAAGCCTTGCGCGAGGATGAGATCGCCTGCCGCTCGCTCGGCATCAACACCACCAGCACCAAGCTCACGGCCTTCGCCATCGGCGCCATGTTCGCAGGCTTCGCCGGCAGTTTCTTTGCGACGCGGCAAGGCTTCGTCAGTCCTGAGTCTTTCGTCTTCCTGGAATCTTTCATCGTGCTGGCTATCGTGGTGCTCGGCGGCCTCGGCTCTCAGATCGGCGTCGTGGTGGCTTCAATCGTCATCATCGGGGCCTTCGAAGTATTCCGCGAACTAGGTTTCCTTCGGGCCATCATGCCGGCGGGTTTCGATCCCGTACAGTTCCGCATGCTCGCCGTCGGCATCGCTCTCGTCCTCATCATGCGCTGGAAGCCACGCGGCTTCGTGACCCGGCGCGATCCCACCGTCTATCTCAAACAGAAAAAAGCCGTGCCCACCGCTCTTGCCGCCGAGAGTCGCGCTTGATGGCGGCCGTCAATCCCGATCCCCTGCTCCGGGTCGAACACTTGACCATGCGTTTCGGCGGCCTCACCGCCATTGGCGATCTTTCGTTCACCGCAGCCCGGCGCGAAATCACCGCGCTCATTGGCCCCAACGGCGCTGGCAAAACCACGGTCTTCAATTGCCTCACCGGTTTTTACAAGCCCACCGAAGGCAGCGTCATCCTCACCCATGAGGACGGCAAGGAATTCCTGCTCGAACGCATGGACGATTTCCGCATCGCGCAACGCGCCAAGGTCGCGCGCACTTTCCAGAACATCCGGCTGTTCGCCGGCATGACGGTTCTGGAGAATTTGATGGTGGCCCAGCACAATACGCTGATGCGGGCCTCGGGCTTCACTGTCACCGGCATTTTCAACTCCGCGACCTATGCCCGCGCCAATGCCGAAGCAGTCGAATTCTCGGAATTCTGGCTGGAAAAGGCAGGCCTCGTCGACCGGGCCGACGATCCGGCGGGCGAACTCCCCTATGGCGGCCAGCGCCGGCTTGAGATCGCCCGCGCCATGTGCACAAAACCCGTGCTGCTTTGTCTCGACGAGCCCGCCGCTGGGCTCAACCCGCGCGAGTCGGAGGACCTCAATCGTCTCCTGCTCAACATCCGCACCGAACAGCAAATCGCCATTCTCCTAATCGAGCACGACATGAGCGTGGTCATGGGAATTTCCGATCATATCGTGGTGCTCGACTATGGCGTGAAGATTTCCGATGGTACACCCGCCCAGGTCAGGAACGACCCTGCCGTCATCCGCGCCTATCTCGGCGTCGAGGATGAGGAAGAAGCCGAAGTCGTGGTCGAGCGCGCCGTCGCCGCTGTTGCCAATAAGCCCAAGAAAAAAGCCGCCGCGAAAAAACCGGCGGCGCGGAAGAAGGGAGGCAGCCGTTGAGCGAAGCCCTCCTCTCCGTCCGGGGTGTCGAAACCTTCTACGGCAAGATCCAGGCCCTGAAGGGCATCGACCTCGATGTGAACAAAGGGGAGATCGCGACGCTCATCGGTTCCAACGGAGCCGGCAAATCGACGCTCATGATGACGATCTGCGGCACGCCCCGCGCCCGCACCGGCACTATCACCTTCGATGGCCAAGAGATTACCCATATGCCGGTTCACGAGATCGTCCGGCTCGGCATCTCGCAGTCGCCCGAAGGCCGCCGCATCTTCCCGCGCATGACGGTCGAAGAAAACCTGCAAATGGGCGCCACCGTCGGCGACCCCAAATTCTACGATAGCGATCTCGCCCGCGTTTTCACCCTGTTCCCCATTCTGGAGAAGCGGCGCAACCAGCGCGGCGGCACCCTGTCGGGCGGCGAGCAGCAAATGTTGGCCATTGCCCGGGCGCTCATGGCAAGACCTCGGCTCCTCCTCCTCGATGAGCCTTCGCTGGGTCTGGCGCCGCTTATCGTCAAGCAGATCTTCGCCGCCATCAAGGACCTGAACCAGAAAGAAGGCATCACGGTATTCCTCGTGGAGCAGAACGCCTTCCATGCGCTGAAGCTCGCCCACCGCGCCTATGTCATGGTGAACGGCAACATCGCCATGTCCGGCACCGGCAAAGAGCTGCTGGCCCGCCCCGAGATCCGCGCCGCCTATCTCGAAGGAAACCAGTAGCCATGAGCTTTTTGGTCGAAACCAGCCTGCCCGTGTTTCTGATATTGACCGTCATCATCGGCGGTGGCGCTGCCTTCCTAGCCGGGCGCAACCTCGCATCGCGGTGGCGGTCCCCTTGGCTTCCCGCGGCCTACATGATCCTGCTGGGGATCGCGCTGCGCTTCTTCCATTACGCCCTGTTCAACGGGAACCTGTTGTCAGTCCACTACTTCATCACCGATACGCTGGTGCTCGTTGTGGCAACCTTGATCGGTTACCGGCTCACCATGGCCCGCCAGATGGTCCGCCAGTACCCCTGGGCTTACGAGCGCGCCGGCCTGCTATCCTGGAGGGTTAAATCCGCTACATGAATTCGGAACGGCCCCTTTAGGCCCTTCCCAATCGTAGCCCTTTGGGCCTAAATACCGCCCAAGGGGCCATGCAAACCCCGAAAGACCGTATGGTCATAAAATCTCAAGGGAGTCATCGAATGAAGAAATATCTGTTGTCAGGCATTGCGCTGAGCTTTGCCGCGGCACTCTCGGCCTCTACGGCGCTCGCCGACATCGCCATCGCGGTGGCTGGGCCCATCACCGGGCAATATGCAGCCTTCGGCGAGCAGCTGAAGCGCGGCGCCGAAATGGCCGTGAAGGACATCAACGCCGCCGGCGGCGTCAATGGCGAACAGCTCACGCTGGAAGTTGGCGACGACGCCTGCGATCCGAAGCAAGCCGTGGCCGTGGCCAACCAGATGGTGTCGAAGGGCGTCAAGTTCATGGCCGGGCATTTCTGCTCGGGCTCCTCGATCCCAGCTTCCGCGATTTACGCCGAAGAAGGCATCATCCAGATTACCGGCGCTTCGACCAACCCCGTGTTTACCGATAGCGGCCAGTGGAACACCCACCGCGTCTGCGGCCGTGACGACGCGCAAGGCATCGTTGCCGGCAACTTCCTCGCCAAGAACTACAAGGGCAAGAAGATCGCCATCATCGACGACAAATCGCCCTACGGCAAAGGCCTCGCCGACGAAACCCGCAAGGCGCTGAACGCGGCTGGCGAAAAGGAAGCCATGAATGAGTCCTACACCGCCGGTGAAAAGGACTACACCGCACTCGTCTCCAAGATGAAGGACGCGGGCATCGAAGCCGTCTATGTCGGCGGCTATCACACGGAAGGCGGCCTTATTCTGCGCCAGATGCGCGAACAGGGTATGAACTCCCAGATGATCTCCGGTGACGCGTTCAACACCGAAGAGTTCTGGACCATCGCCGGCCCCGCCGGTGAAGGCATGATCTTCACCTTTGCACCCGAGCCCCGCAACAACCCGGCCGCCAAGGAAGTGGTCGAGCGTTTCAAGGCCGACGGCTATGATCCGGAAGGCTACACGCTCTATGAGTACGCGGCGATCCAGGCTTGGGCCCAGGCCGCTGCGGCAACCGGTGGTACCGACAGCAAGAAGATCGCCGAATGGCTCCGCGCCGGAAATCCGGTCAAGACCGTTCTCGGCGACCTAGCACTCGACGCGAAGGGCGACGTCAAGGACGCCAAATACGTCTGGTACAAATTCAGCGACGGCAAATACACGGAAGACGCCTCGCTGCAATAAACGGCGCGACCTTCCATGACACTGGACCCGCGCGCGCAAGTGCGCGGGTCTTTTCATAACCCCTCATCGTCATCCCGGCGAAAGCCGGGATCCACGGCGCAACATGCACGAACAGAAATATTGGGAGCTCTCACGCGGACAAATGGGTCCCGCCTTTTGCCGGGAAGACGTGATTAGGGATGCAACCGGCTTCATGACACGCCTATTCACGGCAACGCTTCTTGTTCTTTTCCTCGGCGCAACGCCCGTCGCGGCCGAAATTCTCATCGCCACCGCTGGCCCGATGACGGGCGGCAATGCGGCCTTCGGCGAACAGATGCGGCGCGGCGTCCAGCGCGCTGTCGACGACATCAACGCGACCGGCGGCTTTCGCGGCGAACGCCTGGCGCTCACCGTGGGCGACGATGCCTGCGATCCCCGGAAGGCCGTCGAGGTGGCCACCGGCTTTGTAGCCCAGGGCGTGAAACTTGTGGCCGGCCATTTCTGTTCGGGCGCGTCGATACCGGCTTCCAAGGTCTATGAAACGGCCGGCATCGTCCAGATCAGCCCCGCATCCACCAACCCCAAGCTGACCGAAGAGGGCGGCTGGAACGTGCTTCGCGTCAGCGCCCGCGACGATGCGCAAGGTACATTCGCCGGCGAATACATCGCGCGCCATTATCGCGGAAAGAAAATCGCGGTTCTCAACGACAAATCCCCCGCCGGCGCAGCACTTGCAGAGAAAGCCCGCCTCGCCCTGGAGCAAGCGGGCGTGGCGATCGCCATCATGGAAAGCTACACGCCGGGCTCCAAGAACTACATCGAGCTGGCGCAACGGCTGCAAGCCAGCCTCATCGATGTCGTTTACATCGGCGGCACTTATGTCGAGGCGGCCATCATCATTCGGGATTTGCGCGACCTGGGTTCCGTGGCCCAGCTCATCGGCGCTGACAGTCTCGTCGCCGACGATTTTTGGAACGTCGCCAAGGAAAGCGGCGAAGGAACATTGATGACTTTCACGCCCGACCCGCAGAAGTCCGAACCGGCGAGATCGGTGATCCAGCGTTTCCTCGCGGAAGGCTACAACCCCGAGGGCCATACGCTTTACGCCTATGCCGCCGTCCAAGCCTGGGTGAAAGCCGCGGAAGCGACGGGGGGCACCGACTCCGCCAAAATCGCCGCCTGGCTGCGCGGCGGAAGCCCCATCAGCACGGTGCTGGGCGAGCTTCGTTTCGACGAGAAAGGCGATATCCGCGATCCGCAATTCGCCTGGTACCGCTGGTCCGAGGGAAAATACGCCGAGGATACGACCACCCAATGATCCCGCGTTATTCCCGTCAAGAAATGGCCCGCATCTGGGAGCCGCAGACGCGCTTTCGCATCTGGTTTGAAATCGAGGCTCACGCCGCGGACGCGCAAGCCGAACTTGGCATCATACCGAAGGAGGCGGCGCGGAAGATCTGGGAGAAAGGCCGCGACGCCGTCTTCGACGTAGCGCGCATCGACGCCATCGAGCGCGAGGTAAAGCACGACGTCATCGCCTTCCTCACTCATCTTTCGGAAATCGTCGGCCCCGAGGCGCGTTTCGTCCACCAGGGCATGACGTCCTCCGACGTGCTCGACACCTGTTTCAACATTCAGCTTGTCCGCGCCGCCGATCTTTTGATGGCAGATGTCGAAGAACTGCTTGCAGCCCTCAAGCGCCGCGCCATCGAGCACAAGATGAGCGTCTGCATTGGCCGCAGTCACGGCATCCACGCGGAACCCACGACGTTCGGCGTAAAGCTTGCCTTTGCCTACGCCGAGTTCGCTCGCGCCAGCGCCCGTCTCGCAACCGCCCGCGCCGAAGTCGCAACTTGCGCGATTTCAGGCGCCGTCGGCACCTTCGCCAATGTCGACCCCCGCGTCGAAGAATATGTGGCGGCGAAACTCGGCCTTTCGCCGGAACCCGTTTCAACCCAAGTCATTCCACGCGACCGCCATGCCATGTACTTCGCAACCCTTGCCGTTGTCGCCAGCTCCGTGGAGCGCCTTGCCACCGAGATCAGGCATCTGCAGCGGACCGAAGTGCTCGAGGTCGAGGAATATTTTGCGCCGGGCCAAAAGGGCTCCTCCGCGATGCCCCACAAGCGCAACCCCGTGCTCACGGAGAATCTCACCGGCCTCGCCCGTCTGGTGCGTTCCGCCGCCATGCCCGCTTTCGAGAATGTGGCGCTATGGCACGAGCGCGATATTTCCCATTCCTCAGTCGAGCGGGGCATCGGGCCTGATGCCACCATCCATCTCGACTTCGCACTGGCGCGCCTCACGGGCGTCATCGACAAGCTGCTGGTCTACCCCGAGAACATGCAGCGCAACCTGGACCGTCTCGGCGGCATCATCCACTCTCAGCGCGTCATGCTGGCCCTTACGCAAAAGGGCATGAGCCGCGAGGGTTCATATGAAGCCGTGCAACGCAACGCCATGCCGGCATGGCGGGGAGAAGCCGGCTTCCATGATCTCCTGAAAAAAGATAAGGATGTTTCCCGCCTCCTCCCCCCGCCCGAACTCGATGCGCTTTTCGACCTCGGCTATCATCTTAAGCATGTCGACACAATTTTCAGACGCGTGTTCGGCTAGTCCCAATGCCGCCGCATTTCATCGTGCACATGAGCGGCGGTTGTGGGAAGGATTGCCGATGCGTATTGTCTTATGCGGTTTCATGCTGTTCGCCGCCGTGTCTCAAGCGACGGCCGCGAGTGAAACCATCCAGGCCAACGCCAGTTTCAGCGCCCAGATCGTCGTTGCCGTCGACGACGAAGTTAAAATCACTGAACAGGAAAAGAGCCTGAAGCGCGCCATGTATGAGCGCAGCGCGCGAGAATGTACCGACATTCTCGCATCGATCGCCACATCGTGTTCGATCACCGGCATCAGCGTCTCAACCCAAGTAAACCGCACATACGGCCAGCCTCCGACCATATACGTGAACTCCAACGTCACCATGCAGGTGACACTGAAGTAATTCCTTGTCCTCTCCTCCGCGAAGCGGGGAGAGGAAGGGACCCATCGCGTAGCGATGGGGAGGAGAGAGGCTATCGGTCATTTTTCCGGAATGTAAAGCCGACGGACAATACTGATAGCTACTCCGTTGGCCCCTCTCCTCCCCCCTCATGCTTCGCATGACGGGGCCCCTCCTCTCCCCGCTAACGCGGGGGCGAGGACGCAAGTGCTTTCGCCAGCACGTCGACGAATTCGCGGGCGATGGCGCCGTCTGCGTCAAGCTTGGGATTGAAAATGGTGATGTCGATTCCCGCCACCCGGCCCGTGGCGATGGCAACCTGCAACACGATTGCAAGCTCATCCCAGGACAGCCCATCGGGCATGCGGTAGTCGACCGCGGGCATCACGGCATCGTCGAGAACATCGGCGTCGAGATGGATCCAGAAGCCGTCGATTCCTGGCACTGAGAGATGGGCGGCAGCACGCTCCACGCAGATCTGCTCCCCCGTCCGGCGTATCGCATCCAAATCCATCATGCGAATGAGGGTATCCTCAACCCGGGCGCTGCCATGCTTGGCCGCCTCGGCGGCATCGCGCCGCCCGAACGCCACCACGTCCTCATCGCGTACCAGGGGTGACCGGCCCTCCAGGTTACTCACGACGGCAGGGCCTCGCCCGGTGACGAGGGCCAAATCCATCGATGCCGCCTCGCCGTTCGGTTCCGCTTCCGCCTGATAGAAGTCCGCATGCCCATCGAGGAAAAGGAGGCCGTAGCGGCCTCGGCGCCTGAGCGCCAGCAGGCAGCCCAACAGGATCGAACAGTCGCCGCCAAGGACGATTGGAACCTTACCCCCGGTCAAAACACCGCCCACCGCATTGGCAAGCATCACGGAGTAGTCCGCGATGGCGCGGGGGTTCAGCATTTGGGTCTCCGCATCCCGTTCGGTGCTGTAGGGCAACGGCTCAACCCGGCCTGCATGGATGGCGTCAAGCCGGCGCGCCAGCCCGGCTTCCAGCAAGGCGTCGGGCAACGTTTCGACGCCCTTGGGGAACAGCCCAAGGATCGATGGCGCCTCCAGAATGGCGAACCGCTGCTCCATCACCGGGGGAGCAATGCGCATGCCCAGGCCTGGTTCCCAAGATGCTGGGATGGCGCGAAAATTTCACTGATCAGGGGTCACCCCACCCACAGGCACCAAACCGCAAGGAGCGGGTCTTCTTCCGTCGCCATGGCGTGAAGCACCCCCGGCTTATTATAGACCAGTCCGCCGGACCCCGGGCGGTGCCACTCCCGCCCCTCCTTCCACCATGCCCCGCCCGCGAGCGAGACATAGACCTCCTCCGGCGGGTGCTGATGGTCGGGATAACGCACATGCGGGGCCATCAGGCTGATGCCGACCATCACATCCTCGCGGCTCTCCATCCCCTCGGCCCCCACGATGAGGGCATTGGCATGACCATCAAAGAACTTCCTGGACTCCTTGTCGGCATTTTTCCTGCGCCTCCAAACCAGTTCGGGGGCAAGTTTCGCCAGCGCCGATGCAAGGCGTGGAATGGGGGCGGGTCCCTGCCCCGCGAGGTCAAGCGCCGTATCAAGTGCCTTGCAGACGGGAAGGATTTCGGGTGCCGCATCGCTTTTGGTCCCAGCCCATTCACGCAGGGCAGCGAAGATGCGAGTGGCGGCTCGGCGAGTTCCCTCACAGGAGCTGGCGCGGGCCAGAATGGCCTCTTGGGTGAGGTCAAGAAATTGCTGAAGTTTCGGATCCCGTCCGGTCATCATCCTCAATTGGTTATCCTGATCCGCGTGGACCCCATCCCGTGTTTTTTCACGAGGTGGTAAAGCCGCGCGGCGTGCTGGGGCGCCAGCCTGATGCAGCCGTGCGAGACGGGCCGGCCCAAACTTCTGACATAATGGGTGCCGTGGATGGCGTAGCCGCCGAGGAAGAAGATCGAGTTCGGCATTGGCGAGTTTTCATATTTGCTCGAGTAATGCATTTTCTTGAGCAGATATGGCCGATAACTGCCGCGCGGCGTGTGATAACCGCGCCTCGCCGTCGAAACGCGCCAGCGGCCATGGGGCCAGCCGTTCACATGCACCGCCATGGTCTGGCTGGAAATATCGATCTTTACACTAACGGCCTTGCCCGTGCCCGCGTCCGCCTGGTTCTGCCACGCTATGTTCGCCAGCATGAGAGAAAGCACAAAGACGACAAGCCGTCTTGTCATGATGCTGCCCGCTCGCGAACCTCATTCCTCATCGAATAGAAACTCCCGCCCGATCTTCACTCTGCGTGCGCCGTCATAGGCGATGATATCCGCGGTTGCATAAGTCTCGGTTAACGTCGCGGGCAGGAAGCTCCCCGTTCCGACGAGGTCGAGCGGCGCCCGGGCTGCTCCCATGACCTGGCACTTCTGCGCGTCGAAGCCGGAGGAGCCGACGATGATCGCCTCCTTGAAACCCGCCTGGTCGAGCGCGCGGCGCACATGAATGGTCGAGGCCACGGAAACGCCTTTGCCGAAGAGAATGCGACGCACCTTGTCCACCAGGATATTGTTGGGATCGAGCTGGAACGCGCGTCCGCCCAGCACATGCTCGACGATGTTGTATTCGCCGTGCACCCCGAGCCAATGCCCTACGGCATCTACGGATTTCTCGTAGTCGAGCCCTTCGGCAAAGCGCCCGCCATGGGTGTCGAGCCGGATGCCGAAGCTCTTGCCTTTATCCTGAAGTTTCGCCTCCTGATAAAACCAGCGGGCGCAGCGCACCGCGTCCGTCACCTCCTCACCCGTGTAGTCGACGAGTGCTGTCAGCGTTCGAGCCTCCGGTATCGTGTCGGCAAAAAGCTTGAGCGCCTTGAGGACATCGCCATCGGCATAACCTACCAAGGCATGGGGCATGGTGCCCATGCCGCCCGGCGAATCGAAGAACGGCGCCGTCAGGTCTTGCGATGATCCAACGAATCCCTTGACAGCCGCATCGGCCTTTTTCGCCGCCATGCTGCCGACTGAAGCGCCGTAGGCAGCAAGGATGTTCATCTCCGCACCGCTGGCGTGCCTTGCATGCATATCCATGAAGCCCGCCTTCGGCATGGCGCGGCACATTTCATAGGCGTTGTTGGCGGCAACGCAGGGAATGCCGGTCTTTTGCAACAGCAGCGTTTCCACTTCGATGAGCTTCGCCATGGAGCCTGAAACCTCGAGCATTTTGCTCTCGGAGGGCACGATGTCGCCCTCCTCATAGAAGCGCCTGATCGTCACATCGGGCACAAAACGCCTGACGAGGCGGATGGCCGGCTCCAGTGCTGCCACTACGCGCCGCCGCATGAACATGGCGAATGTCACTTGGCAATCGCCATGCGCTGCAACAATGCGGCGGGTGTTGGTGAAATATTTGTCGGTCTGCGCGGCGATAGGCCCCGCGGCCAATGCGATATCTACGAGACGGTCGAGAATTTCACCGGTTTCCGTCGAGGGTGCTAGCACCTTGTCCATCATGGCCCGCAATTCACCTGAAAGCCGGGTTCGCGTCAAATGCCCTCAAGAGAGGCAGCTAGCGCAGCCGCTCCGGCCTGAAGCAGGGCAACATCGATTCCCGCCGCCAGAAACCGGTATCCCAGTTTCCTGTAGATCTGAACGGTCTCCGCTTCTGGGCCGAACGCTCCCGCTACCAGATTGTTTGCCTTTGCGGCGGCGGCGACGCGCTCCATGGCGGCGAGGGTTGACGTCCCGATCTTGTCGATGCCCCGTCCCTTGGACAGCGAGATCGACAAGTCGCTAGGACCTACGAAAAGACCGTCAACGCCAGGCGTCGCAGCTATTTCTTCGACATGGTCAACAGCGATATCTGTTTCGATCATCGCAAACACCATCGTCAGCCGATTTGCGTGGGCAAGATATTCGCCAGCACCAAGGCCGGAAGCATAGACGGGACCACCCCAGCTTCGTCCACCCATGGGCGGGTATTTCGTGGCCTTCACCAGCGCCTCGGCTTCCGCGCGACTGTTGATCATGGGTGCTATTATCGCCGCCGCCCCGGCATCGAGCGCTTGCCCTACAAGGCCGGGATCGTTCCACCGGCACCTAATGATCGCCGGCCGCCCTGCCCCATTGATCGCAGCGATCATAGGCACCGCGTCGGAAAAGCCGATCATGCCGTGCTGCAGGTCGATGCAAACACCTTCAATAGGCAACCGCGCCATTTGCGCGGCCAGCCCCGCGCCCGCCAGTGTCATCCATGAAAACAGGAAGGGCTTGGGATTAGCGAGCCGTTCCCTCAGATCGTAATGCGCCGCCACTAGGACGCCTTCCAAAATTCCGTCATCCCGGCGAAAGCCGGGACCCATCTCTCAGCGTGATGATTCTTCGAGATTCCGTACCTTGTTTGCCGTGGGTCCCGGCTTTCGCCGGGATGACAGTTTAGGGATACGTGCGAGAGCAACATGCCCTAATTGCCGGCTTTGACCTGATCTACGGCTTTCTGCATCAACTCCTCCATGGTGCGGCGAATCTGATGATCGGACTGATCCACGTTTTTGGCAGTAAAGTCGCCGCGGACTTTGCGGAATACATCGTCGTCGCCCGCTTCCTCGAAATCCGCCCTTACCACAGCCTTGGCATACTCGTCCGCCTCGCTCCCGGAAAGCCCAAGCTTTTCAGCGGCCCACAGGCCGAGGAGCTTGTTCCGCCTGGCCATGGCCTTAAAGCGCTGCTCCTCGTCGAGCGCGAATTTCTTTTCAAACCCTTCCTGGCGCTTGTCGAATGTCGTCATGCCAATCTCCCTGATCCGCTATGGAGATAGCCAGTGGACTCACCCAAAGCAACTTTTCTTGATCGTTGTGCGTCGCAATAAATGGCTGTATGAGCCGCTTGGCGGTGGTGTGGGCCCCCTGCCAAGCCTAGAGTGGCAGGGCGATTGAGTTTTGATGAGGATCATTCAGATGAACAGCCGGCGCACTCGCATTTATGAAGGCAAGGCCAAGATCCTCTATGAAGGCCCTGAACCCGGCACGGTTATCGTCCACTTCAAGGACGACGCCACAGCCTTCAACGCGCAGAAAAAAGCGGTGATCGAAGGTAAGGGCGTCCTCAACCAGCGCATTTCCGAATACATCTTCACCAGGCTCAACGAGCTTGGCCTCCCTACCCATTTCATGCGCACCCTCAACATGCGCGAGCAATTGGTTCGCGAGGTCGAGATCATTCCGCTTGAAGTCGTGGTCCGCAACGTCGCGGCAGGCACCCTGTCCAAGCGGCTGGGCCTTGAGGAGGGCCACGCTCTCCCCCGCTCCATTATCGAATTTTACCACAAGAACGACGAACTCGGCGATCCCATGGTATCCGAAGAGCACATCACCGCGTTCAACTGGGCGAGCCCCCAGGAAATCGACGACATGATGCACATGGCGATCCGCATCAATGATTTCCTCACCGGCCTGTTCCTCGGCATCGGCATCAAGCTTGTGGATTTCAAGGTTGAGTTCGGCAGGCTTTATGAGAACGACATGATGCGAATCGTATTGGCCGACGAGATCAGCCCCGACTCTTGCCGCCTGTGGGATATCAAGACCAACGACAAGCTCGACAAAGACCGCTTCCGCCGCGACATGGGCGGCCTCGTTGAGGCTTACCATGAAGTGGCCCGGAGACTCGGCATCATTGCCGCCAACGAACAGCCTGAGCGCTCGCGTCCGAAGCTGGTGAAGACGGATTGATGAAAGCGAAGATCAAGGTCACACTCAAGAAGGGCGTGCTCGACCCCCAGGGCAAAGCCATCGAAGGCGCCTTGGGATCAATGGGCTTCTCCGAAGTGGAGCATGTGCGCCAGGGCAAATATTTCGAGATCGACCTCGCGGAGACCGACTGCTCCAAAGCCCTCGCCGGCGCCAAAGCCATGTGCGAAAAGCTGATCGCGAATACGGTAATCGAAAATTATGAGATTGAGCTCGCCTGATACAAGCCCTCGTCCTGGCAACCCCATCCGTCATTCCGGCAAAGCCGGAATGACGGAATTTGTAAGTAACCTTCGATGAAAACCGCGATCGTCCTTTTCCCCGGCCTCAATCGCGAAACCGATATGATGAACGCCTTGGAGGCTGTCACCGGCACGAAGCCCGTGCTCGTCTGGCACACGGAGACGACTCTTCCAGATATTGACCTGGCGGTCATCCCCGGTGGATTTTCGTACGGTGATTACCTGCGCTGCGGAGCAATCGCGGCGCGCTCGCCGGTCATGAAAGATATGCGCAATAAAGCGTTGAAAGGTCTCAAGGTTCTCGGTGTCTGCAACGGCTTCCAGGTCCTCACGGAGGCCGGCCTTCTGCCTGGCGCCTTGGTTCGCAATGCCGGGCTCCGTTTCGTCTGCCGTGAAGTGCGGCTCGGGGTTGAAAATACCCGCACCTGGTTCACCAACCAGCTTAACCAGGGTGCCGTCGTCTCCTGCCCCGTGGCCCACGGCGAAGGCAACTACATTTGCGACGAAGAAACCCTGAAACGCCTTGAGGGCGATGGCTTGGTAGTGTTCCGCTACGTTGAAGGCACAAATCCTAACGGGGCAATGAATGACATTGCGGGAATCGCCAGCGAGTCGGGAAACGTCATCGGCATGATGCCCCATCCCGAAAACATGATCGAGCCGCTGCACGGCAAGACCGATTGCCGGCCCCTGTTCGAAAGCCTGCTGGCGGCATAATTCAGCATTTTCGTTAACTAATTTCCGACCGGTTTTGCGTAGTGTTCCCCGCATCAACCTGGTCGAAGCAATATGTCGATTGCAATTCAGACGACGGCAAATGCCGGCACTTCACGTTCAATGCCCTCTTTGCGGCAGATCAAAGATCTGGCGTTCCCCCATGTTTCGCTATGGATGACGGTCCTGGCGCTGTTCGTGGTAAACGCCCTGTGGCTGGCCGCGGACCCACGCATTTCAATTGCACCAAGTTGGTATGGCGCGAGCTTTCTGCCCCTCGTGGGGTGCTTGGCGTTGGTGACGTTCCGCGCCTGGCGGATGGAAAGTTTCGACTGGTTCCTGCATCGCCTGTGGTGCCTGCTGATGACCGTCCTATTGACGGCGATACTGATGAAGAATCTCCAGGTGTCCAATCACTTGCTGATGACGATTCCCTTCCCGCTCGCGGACGCCACTTTGTTCTCCTGGGACCGCGCTTTGGGATTTGACTGGCTGGCCTATGCCAAAGCCATGACAACATCGCCATTCCTCACCAAGCTTCTCTTCCTCGCTTACAACGACATGACCTTCCAGGGCCTTCTCGTTGTAGTAAGCATCGCGGTTTGGCTCGACTTGCGGAAGCGCGTGATCGAGATCGGCTTCCTGTTGCTTTCGACGGCCTTCGTTTGCATAATGATCGCCAGCGCATTTCCGGCGCGCGCCGCCATGGATTTGCTGGCGGACTCCGAACTTCTCTCCCGCCTGTCTATCGGCTCCGGCGTCTACCACTTGGAGCAGCTTTTCGCCCTGCGTGGCACAGAAGCAATTGCGATGATCCCCGAAACCATGCAGGGCCTCGCAACATTTCCTTCCTTTCACACATGCCTCGGTCTGATGATATTGTGGTGCAGCCGCGGGCATTGGCTGACCGGCACAATGGGCGGCGCCGTGGGGCTTGCTATCGTCGCGGCCACGCCCATCTATGGCGGCCACTATCTTGTCGACGTCATTGCCGGCGGCTGTGTCATGCTGGCCGCGGTTTTGACCTGGTGGCGCTATATCGAGCCAAGGCTTTTAACGTATATTCCCGGCCTGGTGGAGAAGGACTTCGCTTTTCCCAGGTGGTTATCCTGGTCGACGCTGACGCGGCGCGTTCCTGGCGCCGCTTGAAGACTACGCGCCGATCCAGGCGATGGCGAAACAAGTGGCGCCGCTTGCTCTCAGCGCCGTTTGCGCCAATTCGAAATGGCGGCCCGACGTTACCACGTCATCGACAATGAGAGTTATGCCGTTGACCGGCTGCACGATTTTGTAAGGTTTGAGACGGCTGCTCTTCCTGGGGTGCGACGCTCCACCCTCAGCCTGCGAACCGGCCAGGGCCTCGATGCAGGGGCAATCGAGCTTCTTTGCCACTTGCCGCGCCAGCAGAACCGAAAAGCATTCGCTAACCCCCGAACTGCCCCCGGGAATCGGCACAACAGTCTTGATCGTCTTCTCCCCATAGAGGTGCCGGGCCGCGGAGACGATTTCGTTCGCGACAGCATTCAGAAACCCCGGCGGCGGCGCCTGTTTAACCGCAACGAACGCGGCGATCTGGTGGGCTTTTATTGCCTTGCGCCAGGTCCTGAGCGACACGAAGGTGGCTGTGCTCCGCGAGCGCAGCGAAAGCCGATGAAACAACGTGTCCAGGAGAAATTTGGCGGCGGGCCCGACATCGGCAGCGCCCGCCTCG
Source organism: Aestuariivirga sp. (assembly GCA_041745135.1). Classification (GTDB taxonomy): domain Bacteria; phylum Pseudomonadota; class Alphaproteobacteria; order Rhizobiales; family Aestuariivirgaceae; genus Aestuariivirga. The sequence goes on from JBGTJO010000176.1 coordinate 18,172, forward strand.
TGAAAACCGCCCTCCTTGATCAGGGGGTGGAGCGAATGCACCGGATCGACTCCAGCGAGTTCCATGTAGTGAAACAGCAGCTGGTAGACGGCAATCAGTTTCGACAGGCTGGCGAAACCTTCGAGATCATCGAAAATTCCGACGTCAGGGTTCAGAACCTTCAGCGTCGTCCTCTCGGAGGCGCCGCGGCTGCTGAGAATGGCGGCAATCAGGGAGTGAATCGTGGGCACCGTTTTGGTGATGGGGTGACCCACAAAAGCTGCCTCGCGGGCCACATCCTGAATGGCGATCATCGGTTTCGTAACCGGATCGAGGAGGGGCAAATCGAATTCCGGTTCAAAGGTTTTTACCGTGCCATAACGCCCCAGGACCTCCATCGAGCCCACGTCCCTGTCGATTCGCGTTATGAGAGCAGCCCGGGCCCGCGCCGTGCGAGCCGCAAGTTCGCACAGGCAATCGAAATTGATTTCGTCCACAAGGTGCTCCGCTGGCCGTCGAGACAAAGCGCTTGAAACATAAGCTTACCTATAGGTAAACTCAAGGTTAAGCTGGGTGATAAATAACGTTTCTGTCGATACATTTGTTCACGAGAGCGGCATGTCTTCTTTTTTAGCTTTTATCGGTGTTTCGCTGGTGGTCATCGTCACGCCGGGACCCGACACCGCCATCACGATTCGCAACACGCTGATGGGCGGCCGCCTGGGCGGGGTGTTCACCGCCTTGGGAGTGGCCACCGGTCAGATCGTCTGGGCGTTGGCGACGAGTGCCGGCATCGTTGCTGTGTTGGTGGCATCGGAACCGCTGTTCCTCGCCATCAAATACGCAGGCGCTGCATATCTCATCTTCCTCGGCCTTCAAGCGCTACGGCAGGCGTTTCGAGGCGCCGGCTGCCAAGAGGGAGATGTGTCGGCGGCCCGGCCGGAGCGGCGGCTCACGGCCCTTCCGTGCTTCCGTCAAGGCCTGATCAGCGATCTCGGCAATCCGAAGATGGCTATCTTCTTCGCGAGTTTGCTTCCGCAATTCGCAGCACCCACCTTTGCAGGGCTTCTGTTTCTCGGCATTGTCTTCGCCATGATGACCTTTGCCTGGCTCGCGCTTTACGCCGTGGTGATTGCCAAGGCTGGAGACTTACTGCGCCGGCATAACATTCGCCGCGTTATCGAAGCCGTAACCGGAACCTTGCTCATCGGCCTTGGTGCGAGGATCGCCGCTGAACAGCGATAATCCAAAGAAAATCGCGTTTGTGAATCTTATGCTCCGCCGCTAAACGCCGATCACATGAGCAGCGCGCGCAGAACACAAATAACTCCCGACCTCGTCAAGCAGCACGGCCTCAAGCCCGAGGAATATGAGCGATTCGTCATGCTGCTGGGGCGGGAGCCGAGCCTCACGGAGCTCGGCATCTGCTCGGCCATGTGGAACGAGCACTGTTCATACAAATCTTCCAAGAAGTGGCTGCGGACGCTGCCCACCAAAGGGCCGCGAGTCATCCAGGGTCCTGGGGAAAATGCGGGCGTCATCGATGTGGGCGATGGCCAGGCCATCGTCTTCAAGATGGAAAGCCACAACCATCCCTCCTTCATCGAACCGTATCAGGGCTCGGCGACCGGTGTGGGCGGCATTCTCCGGGATGTGTTCACCATGGGGGCGCGGCCCATTGCCTGCCTCAACGCGCTCCGTTTCGGCGCGCCCGATCACCCCAAGACGCGGCATCTTGTGTCCGGCGTGGTGGCGGGCATCGGCGGCTATGGCAATTCCTTTGGCGTGCCGACGATTGGCGGGGAAGTGAATTTCCATGCCCGCTACAATGGCAACATCCTCGTCAACGCCATGGCCGTGGGGCTCGCCGATAGAGACAAGATTTTTTATTCCAAAGCCAAAGGTGTGGGCCTTCCGGTTGTCTATCTCGGCGCCAAAACCGGGCGCGATGGCATTCATGGCGCCACCATGGCGTCCGCTGAATTCGCCGGGGACGCCGATGAAAAGCGACCCACGGTCCAGGTGGGCGATCCCTTCACCGAGAAATGCCTGCTCGAAGCCTGTCTCGAATTGATGGCCTCAGGAGCGGTGATCGCCATCCAGGATATGGGGGCTGCGGGGCTCACCTCTTCCGCCGTCGAAATGGGAGCCAAGGGCGGCCTCGGCATAGAACTCGATCTGGACAAGGTGCCCTGCCGCGAAGAACACATGACGGCCTACGAGATGATGCTCTCGGAGTCGCAGGAGCGCATGCTCATGGTGCTGCGCCCCGAATTGGAGAGCGAGGCTCAAGCCATCTTCCACAAATGGGGCCTCGACTTCGCCATCGTGGGCAAGACCACCAATACGCTGCGCTTCATCGTCAAGCACCAGGGCGAGGTGAAAGCCGATCTGCCGATCAAGCAGATGGGCGATGAAGCTCCCGAATATGACAGGCCGTGGGTCGAGCCCAAGAAGCCGCCGGTTTTGAAAGATGTCCCTGCCCCTCACGATCTCAAGGCGGTAGTTCTCAAAATCATCGGTTCGCCCGATATGTGCTCAAGACGCTGGGTGTGGGAGCAGTATGATCATCTGATCCAGTCGAACAGCGCGCAAATCCCTGGCGGCGATGCGGGCGTGATCCGGATCGAGAACAACAAGGCGATTGCAGTCACCGTCGATGTGACACCGCGCTATGTGGAAGCCGATCCTTATGAAGGCGGAAAGCAGGCGGTAGCCGAATGCTGGCGCAACCTCAACTGCGTGGGGGCGCAGCCCATCGCGATCACCGATAATCTCAATTTCGGCAACCCCGAGCGCCCCGGGATCATGGGGCAACTGGTCAAGGCCATCCAGGGCATTGGCGATGCCTGCCTGGCGCTCGATTTCCCCGTCGTCTCGGGCAATGTGTCGCTTTACAACGAGACCAACGGCCAGGCCATCCTGCCCACTCCCGCCATCGGCGGAGTCGGGCTGTTGAATGACCTCTCAAAGATGACCACGCTGGCTTTCAAGCAACCGGGCGATGTCATCCTTCTCATCGGCGGCCACGGCCGCCATCTCGGCCAGTCCATCTATCTGCGCGAGATCGAGAGCCGCGAAGAAGGGCCCCCGCCTTTCGTCGATCTGGCCCGTGAGCGCTACCATGGGGATTTCGTGCGGAATCTTATCAATCACGGCCAAGTCACTGCGGCGCATGATATTTCCGATGGCGGGCTGTTGACCGCCATCATCGAGATGGCCCTTGCTGGGAATCTCGGCGCCAGGCTTTCAACGATGGATCACGCCCAGCTTTTCGGCGAGGATCAGGCTCGCTACATCGTAACCTGCAAGCCCAGTGAGGCGGCAAGGATCGTCTCGACCGACGCCATGCAAATCGGCACGGTTACCGCCGAGCCTTCATTGATTGTCGAGGATCAAGTCTCTATATCGCTGGCAGAACTGCGGTCTGCCCATGAAGGCTGGTTTCCGGCCTATATGGCGGGCGAGATTTAGGACCAGCACAATGGCCATGAGCGCCATCGATATTGAACGCTTCATCAAGGAGGCCCTGCCCGACGCGGTCGTCAGCATCCGCGATCTGGCGGGCGATGGCGATCACTATGCCGCTAATGTCGTCTCCGCTGCCTTTAAGGGCAAAAGCCGGGTGCAGCAGCATCAGATGGTCTACAGCGCACTGAAGGGCCGCATGGGCGGCGAGCTCCATGCACTGGCGTTGCAAACGAGTGCGCCGGAGGTTGATCCATGAGCAAATCATCTCCGTTTCCGTCATCCCGGCGGAAGCCGGGACCCATCCTTCAGCGTGAAGACTCTTCCAACTCGTTCCTTATTTCCTGTGGGTCCCGGCTTTCGCCGGGATGACGGAAGGTACTCCAATCCAGGAAAAAAGCATGACCGACATCAATAAGTGGATCGACAATGAAGTGAAAAGCAACGATGTGGTACTGTTCATGAAGGGCACGCCGGAAGCCCCCATGTGTGGTTTTTCCGGCAAGACGACCCAAATCCTCAACCACCTCGGCGTAGCGTTCAAGGGCGTCAACGTGCTCGACTCGAACGACCTTCGCCAGGGCATCAAGGATTACACCAACTGGCCCACCATTCCGCAGCTCTATGTGAAGGGCGAATTCGTGGGCGGCAGTGACATTGTGATGGAAATGTTCCAGTCCGGCGAATTGAAGCAGATGCTGGCAGATAAAGGCATCGCGTGATCCCGCCCTATCCTGCTTGGCGAATCGGTGACATGGTCAATGCTGGCAGGCGGCGCGCTCATCCTTCTGGGCATCGCCATCGCGCAGTTCGGCCCATCCATGAAAAAAGCCGAAATGAAACCGCCGGAGAAATGATTGCGTTTACCTTCCAACAATCTTGCCCTCTGGGCCATCCTGTTCACGGTGACGGTTTGGGGCATAGGACCCGTCTTCATTCGAACGCTTTCGGTGGAGCTTGGACCGGCTGATCATCTGGTGATCCGCTATACGCTCGTCACCATGGCCTATCTCGCGGGTCTGTCGCTCCTTGGCGGCTGGCGGATCGAGCGGCAAGACTGGCCGCGGCTTCTCGTCATCGCACTCATCGGCCTTGTAGGTTATAATCTTGGCGCGGCCTTCGGCTTTGAATTGGTGACGGCCGGCGTCGGCAGTCTGATCAACGGCACGCAGCCGCTGCTGATTGCCTTTCTCGGCGCCATGGCCGCGCGGGAGAAACTTTACCCCGCAACATTGGCTGGCCTGGCCGTTGCGTTCGCGGGCGTGGTGATGCTGATCTGGAACGACCTCGGCCTCACTCGCAACAGCAGCGGCTTTCTTCTCGGATGCACTTACATCTTTCTCGGCCTCGCTGCTTTCGCGGTCTACGTCATCGTGAGCAAGCCTCTCGTCAAAAAATACGGCACCTACAGCATCAGCGCCATGTCGACTGCGCTTGCCACCGCCGCGATGCTGCTTCTGCTGGCGCGGCCTTCCGCCCTTGAAACCGTGGCGTCCATGACGGTTAGCAATTGGCTCGATATGGCCTATGTGGTCGTGCTCTCGACATTCCTTGGAACTCTCGCCTGGAACTACGGCGCCTCCCGCCTTCCAGCGGCAACTTCGGGCGCCCTTCTCTATTTAATGCCGGTATTCGGCGTTTGGGCGGGAGCACTCCTGCTCGGCGAAACGGTAACCTCTGCGACGCTGATCGGCGGCGCGTTGATTCTGCTCGGCGTGGCCATCGTCCAGTTCGGGCCACATATGCGCGGAACGCAATTGGAACGGCCGGAGGGATGATCTAGTGTAATTCCCATGATTACGGTTTCCCCTCACACGCGCTGGTATTTCACACCCACCGTCATCATCGTGGCCGGTTGCCTCGTGGCGATGGTGAACTTTGGCGTACGCTCAAGCTTTGGCCTGTTCACCGGCCCCATCTCGCTCGAACATGGTTGGCCCCGCGAAACTTTCAGCTTCGCCATGGCGCTGCAAAACCTGTTGTGGGGTGCCGCAACACCCATTGCCGGCGCGCTGGCCGACCGTTACGGCGCGGCGCGCGTGCTCATGGTCGGCGCCCTGCTCTATGCGGCCGGCACCGTCATCATGGCCGTGGCCGAGGCGCCGCTTCTCTTCTCGATTGGCGGGGGCATAATCATCGGGATCGGTGTCGCCATGTCGTCCTTCGGCATCGTCATGGCGGCTCTTGGCCGGATGGTGCCGCCGGAAAAGCGCTCTTGGGCCTTCGGCATCGCCACGGCATCGGGCTCCATGGGGCAGTTCGTCTTCGCGCCGCTCGGTGGCGCGCTGATCTCCGCCTATGGCTGGTACAACGCGCTGTTGTTCCTTGCCGCCTCAACGCTGCTGATCGTCGCCTTCGCAGTGCCGCTCCTCGTGCAAAACACCTCGGGCAGCAAGGCGACCGCGGGCGAAGCCGATATCACCATGCGCACCGCGATCACCCAGGCCTTCGGCCACCGTTCCTATGTGCTGCTGGTTTCGGGCTTCTTCGTCTGCGGATTTCAGCTGGCGTTCATCACCGTGCATCTTCCGCCCTATCTCGCCGAACACGGCATCAGCAAGGAACTGGCAGGCCTCGCCATGGGTGCTATCGGCTTGTTCAACGTGGCGGGCTCCTATGCCTCCGGCATCATCGGCGGGAAGTATCAGAAACGCGTGCCGCTTAGTTTGATCTACATCATGCGTTCCATCGGCATCGCGGCGTTCATCTTGCTGCCGGTCACCGCTACATCGACGTTCGTCTTCACCGCCACCATGGGGCTCCTGTGGCTTTCCACCGTGCCACTGACCATGGGATTGGTCACGGTGATGTTCGGCACCCGCTATATGGCGACGCTCTATGGTTTCGTGTTCCTCAGCCACCAGGTGGGTTCGTTCTTCGGCGTGTGGCTTGGCGGCCGGCTTTATGACCAGTTCGGCTCCTATGACCCTGTGTGGTGGATGGGCGTGGCGCTTGGCGTGTTCGCGGCGATTGTGCATCTGCCGATTCGCGAAAAGCGCGCCGAGCAATTCGCCGCCGCTTGAGCGATGCCCCGGTCAGGCCATCGCCTCGCCGTAGCACTTTTTATTTCGGTGATCGTGGTGTGGCTTGCGGTCATGGCCATCGTCATGCGCGCCGCCGCGCTGGAACCTGAGGCCTCGGGCACGATGTTGGCGGTGTTCGATCCTGGCACGCCGCAAGACCATATCTTTGCGAGCCTCACCCGCGCCGAGGCGCGGCCCGTGCGCCCTACCGCCTTCGGCTTCATCTGGATCGTCAACGGCGATGGGCCAGGGCTTGCCGGCCGGCTGAAACAACAAGGCGCCATCGGCGCCTACCGCGAACTGCCCATTAGCCCCACAATCGCGGGATGCTTCGCCCTGGCGGATGCCAAGGCCGCGGACATGTTCGGACCGTGATTGGCACTCGCACCCGCCGGCTGCCACGGCTGCGTTAACAATCCATTGAGGAACCAGCCGCACAATATGTAAGTTATGCATTGAAGGATTCGTTGTCGTAAGGAGAATGCGATGGCCGATCGGGATTTTGAAAGTCAGTTGCGTGGCTGGAGTCTGACGACGGCGGAAATCATGTACCGCATGCCGGATTTCCGCGACATCCTGCAAACCTTCATCTGGCAGGAATACGATCTCGCCCCAAAATTCCCGCGCCTCATCAAGTTCCTCGATTTCTGGTCAAAGAACCTCGATGGCCCTCTGGCCTCGGTCCGTGTCGCGCACACCGGAATAGTCGGCCCGCGAGAGCTCCGCCACGTCGGCTACGAGTGGCGCCTGCACTAGGGCTCTATTTTTCTCCGAGAAAATCCACAACGGCTTTCGTATAGCCGGTGGGGTCCTGCAGCATCGCGAAGTGGCTGGCCTCCGGAAGGATGATCAGTTTGGAGCCCGGGATAGCTGATGCCATATAATCCGTATGGGCGCGGGTTATCGCCTCATCGTGATCGCCCACCACAATGGCAGTCGGAACCTTGATCGCCGCCAGCTGCTCCTTCGTCCACGCGGGCTCGGTCGCCCACATCTTGCTGATCTGCTCGACGAAGGAATCATATTGGTCCGGCGTTTTGGAAACTCGCTTATAATCCTTGCCCGCCCGCTCGATGTAGGAATTGAAAGTAGCATTCGTTGCAACCGCCGGGTCGACGCCATCGACGGTCACATTCGCTGCGTGCGCGAACAGCTTCGTCAGCCGTTCCGGATGATTGATCGCGATATCGAGGCCGATGATGCCGCCGTCGCTCCAACCGACCAGCGCGGTTTTGTCGATCTTGAGATAGTCGAGCAACGCCAGATAATCGGACGCCATGATGGAGTAGCCGTAGGGCTGCTCATTGCGCGTCGAGCGGCCGTGGCCGCGGCTATCGGCAACGATCACCTTATGTGTCCTGGAAAGCTCAATCACCTGATTGGCCCATAAATCGGCGTGCCCGAGCCCGCCATGAATGAGCAGGATGGGATCGCCCTCCCCATAGACGGCATAATACATCTCAATGCCATTGACCGGCGCATAGCCGCTCTCAACGGGCTTGGGCATTGCGGGCGCATCGGGAATCGTCATCCAGCGTTCATCCGCCGCGGCAGCCGCAGAGACGCAAGAAATGAAAGCGACAAAAAGCAAGCTCAGGAACTTTGTCATTTCGGTCTCCCGTTCATTGCGACGAGACTATCATTGCAATCGAACATAGTCGAGCGCGAGGCAGGCAAAGTTCTTGAGCAAGTCTGTCTAGCGCGAATAATATTCGACGACGAAATGCGGTTCCATCTGCACGGGGTATGGCACGTCGGTGAGCGCGGGAACCCGCACCAGCTTCGCGGTCATCGCCGTATGGCTCACTTGCACATAATCGGGCACATCGCGCTCGGCAAGTTGCGTGGCTTCAAGCACAACGGCCAGTTCCTTGGCCTTCGGCGTCAGCTCAAGCTGGTCGCCCGCCTTGATGCGCATCGAGGGAATCGTCGCGCGCCTCCCGTTCACCTTCACATGGCCGTGGCTCACGAACAGGCGCGCGGCGAAAATCGTGGGCACGACTTTGGCACGGTAGATGATGGCGTCGAGCCGGCGTTCCAGGAGGCCGATCAGATTTTCCGATGAGTCGCCCGTCATGCGCGAGGCTTCCTCGTAAATGCTGCGGAACTGACGCTCTGAGATATTGGCGTAATACCCTTTGAGCTTCTGCTTGGCTTTCAGCTGAATGCCGAAGTCGGAGGGTTTGCCCTTGCGGCGCTGGCCGTGCTGACCGGGGCCATATTCGCGCTTGTTGACGGGACTTTTGGGGCGGCCCCAGATATTTTCGCCCATGCGGCGGTCGATCTTGTGCTTGGCGGTCAGGCGCTTTGTCATTTACGGTCTCCAAAAATGCTGTTGGAACCCACCCTCCTCAACGCCGGTTTCCCGGCCGACAGGGCCAAAGCCCACGGGCAAGCAAAACACGGAGCGCGAGCGGCGCTCCGTGGTTGGGCGGCATATAGGATACCGGAATGATCTTGTCAAACCGGCATCTCAAGATACTCGGGCTTACGAAAACCCATAGCGGCGTAAGCAGCAAGTGAACCTGATGCTCCCTGGGCTGAGGTCAGCAGCACCGTACCATGCGGCGGAATATCCTGCGCATCGCGCAGCGGGGTTTCATCGAGCACATCGGCAGCGCGGCGCGCGATGGCTGGCGCCGGATCGATATAGTTAACGAGCCATGGGGCAACCGCAGCAATATCCTCCACGACTAGCGGGTAATGCGTGCAGCCCAACACCACGACATCCGTGCGTTTGCCTTCACGCTCGCGGAACACGGGTCCAATTTCCTCCCGCAGCGCTGCAAGGTCGATACCCTGCCCTTTCAGCTTGTTCTCCGCCATCTCGGCAAGCCGCCCCGCGCCATGCAACACCACCTCGCACTGCTTGGCATAGGCGCGGATCAGCGATTGCGTATATTCGCGAGCCACCGTTCCGGGCGTCGCCAGCACGCCGATGATGCCCGACTTCGTCTGCGCCGCCGCGGGCTTGATCGCCGGGACCGTGCCCACGAAGGGCACGTTGTAGACCTCGCGCAATTGGGCAAGCGCTATGGTGGATGCGGTGTTGCACGCCACGACGACGATGTGCGGGTCGCAGCGGGCGATGAGCGCGCCTAGCACGCCGACAATGCGGCGCTTAAGGGCCTCTTCGTGCCATGCACCATATGGAAAGGCGGCATTGTCCGCGGCATAATTGAGATGGGCATCAGGCAATTGCGCGGCGACAGCACGCGCCACCGTCAAGCCGCCCATGCCGGAGTCGAAGAGAAGGATGCGGGCGCGCGTCACGGCTGCTCCTTCCGCTTCACATGGGCGCGCGTGAGCGAAGCCACCATGCCTCGGAGGCTGCGCACTTCCTGTTCGGTCAATCCGGCGCGCGAATAGAGATTGCGGATGTTGCGCATCATTCCGGGCTTCTTGTCCTTGGTCTTGAAGAACCCGGCCTCGTCAAGCTCGCGCTCCAGGTGATCGAAGAAGCCATAGAGCTCTTCCTTCATGGCAAGGCGCGTATCGGGCGTTTGAAGACCTGGACCCGCGAGTGCCGGAAGCTCCGGTGTTTGCTGGCCCAGCGTTGCAGCCTGATTCTTGAACCACTCATAGCCGATGAGCAGAACGGCCTGTGCAATATTGATAGAGGCGAAAGCCGGATTGACCGGGGCCGTCACGATGACATTGGCCAGAGAAATCTCGTCATTGTCGAGGCCCCAGCGCTCGCGTCCGAACAGCACCGCGGTTTTCTCGCCCCGCGCTACGCGCAAGCGCATGTCGCTGCCGGCTTGCTCCGGGGTGATCACTTCCTTGGTCATGCCGCGGGGCCGCGCCGTGGTGGCATAGACAAAATTAATATCTGCCAGGGCGGCGGCCAGATCATTATGCAGGCTTGCTCCCTCGAGTATCCAGTGCGCGCCCGAAGATGCGGTGAACGCCTTGCTGTTAGGCCAGCCATCCCGGGGCGAAACGATCCGCAATTCATGCAGGCCGAAATTCGCCATGGCGCGCGCCGCGGTACCGATATTTTCGCCAAGCTGCGGATTGACCAGCACCACGATGGGCGCTGCCCCCAAAGCCTGATTCCGCGTCTTGTCGGTTCCAGCCATCGAGCTAGCTCCGCCCGTCCAAGGTGCGCGCCTTTGTGAGCTCCGGGAACCAGCGCGCCCACAGGGCGGCGACCGCCATGGTGCCCACCCCACCAACCGTAACGGCGGCGACAGCGCCGATCCACGCGGCGACCACTCCCGCCCGGAATTCACCCAGCTCGTTCGACGCGCCGAGAAACACGCGGTTGACGGCGTTCACCCTTCCGCGCACTTCGTCCGGCGTCGACAGCTGCAGAAGCGTCTCGCGGACATAGACGCTCACCATGTCGCATGCTCCCATCAGGACGAGCGCTACGATCGAGAGCGGAACCCACGTCGAGAGGCCAAACACCACGGTGAACAATCCGAAGCCCGCAACAAAAACGAACAGGATAATACCGGCATTGTCGCGGATCGGAAACTTCGACAACCAGAGCACCATAAGGATAGCGCCGATGCCGGGCGCGGCCCGCAGCAGCCCCAGGCCCCATGGCCCCACCTCCAGAATATCGCGGGCGTAGATCGGCATCAACGCCACGGCTCCGCCGAGCAGCACGGCGAAGAGATCGAGCGATATGGCCCCAAGCACGATCCTCTTGTGACGGATGAATTTGACACCGGCAAGCAGGGTTGCGAGGCTCGTCTCCTGCGCGTGGTTCTTCTGCGGAACAGCGCCGATCATCAGAACAAGGATGACCCCAATGCCGATCAAGGCGGCGGCCGTGCCATAGGCAACCGTTCCGCCGATCCCATAGAGCAGCCCGCCCGCAACCGGCCCCACAATGGTGGCGACCTGCCAGCTCATCGAATTGAGCGAAATGCCATGGGAGAGGGCATGCTTCGGCAACAGATTGGGAGCTAGCGCATCGGCGGAAGGGTTGAAGAAAGCCCGCGCCACGCCGAGTCCAGCGAGAATGACAAAGACCGGCCACACAACTGAAGGAGAGGCAAGCGTAAATGTTACCAGCGCCGCGGCACAAGCCATTTCAAGGGCAAGACAGATGCCCATAACCAAGCGACGGTTAAAGGAGTCGGCCACCAGCCCGGTTACGAGCACCAGGAGCAATGGCGGCAGAAACTGCGCAAGTCCGACAAAACCTAGATGGAGTGGGTTCCGCGTGATATCGTAAATTTGCCAACCCACCGACACCGACATAATCTGCACGGCGAAGGAAGCACAGGCGACCGCGAGCCAGTAGAATACGAACGGGCGGTGATGGAGTGCGTTGGCGGAGCCTCGCTCGATAGCGGATTCGGCAGCAGTCATCGGCGGAGCCCTGCCATGGTAATGCACTTGTGTCAAAGTGGACCCGAACTGCACCTTTCATCTTCTCTGCTCACGGGAGAAGGTGGAGAGGGATGAGGGGGCTGGTTCAGACAATCCAATCGTCGAGCACCTGACTCGCTAAAGCAGGCCCCTCATCCGTCGCTCCGCCGCTCCCCGCGAGAGGGGGAAGAGGACGAGCGAGGCGATGACAAAGTGGGGTGGTTGCTGCATTAAGGTTCAAAGCGGACGCCGAGGAGAACATTTATGCCCGACCGGAATGCTTTTTCCCAGTTAAGCCCGCTCCGCAACTCTACGGAAGCTTCGACCATCGCCGCGCTGGTGGAGGAGCAGTTGCGCCACTTCGCCATCGATCCCGCAACCGAACATGGCAAGGCCATGGCCCATCTCACGTCAAGCCTCTACGAAGCCAATGCGGCGGCGCAGGATCTTGTCGCCATAACGGTGAAGACGCTGTCGGGACTCGATCGCAAGGATCGCATCGCCTGGTTCAACGCCAAGCGCTTCGCCTGCTTCCAGCTTGCCAAGGTGCTCGACAACCTCCAGACGCCCATGCGCCGCACCTATCAGTCTCTCGCCTCGAAACATGGGCCCGATGCCGCGCGCGGCCCCTACCCCATATTCGACAATGTGACCGCGATCTTCTCGGCCACTCCGGTCATCACCCGCACTGCGACCTTTCTCTACGCCTGCGTCGAATGGGTGGAGGATGCGTTCAAGGGCAAGGAACTGCTGCACGAAATCTATTCGCGCCTGCTTAATCCAACGTCGATCAGCCTTGCCAATCATATTGTGGATGTCGAGGCAGGCCCGCTTGCGCGCCAGTATTTCGCCTGGAACTTCAACTCCGGGATGGCCGCCATCGATTCAACGCTCGCCCATCTCGTAGGTTATCAGGATATCATTCTGGCGAGCCGTAATATCTACGGCGGCGCTTATCAGCTACTGCACGACTGGTATGGCAAACGCAGCAATCTCGATATCGCCGTGCGTTGGTTCGACGGCTTCGGCGCGGAGGATTTTTCAAACGCGCTGCAGGCGGTGAAAAGAGCTGCGGCTGCGCGCCTTACAGCGGGACGAAAGATTTACGTTTATCTCGAAAGCCCCTGCAACCCGCATGGCCATGTGCTGGACGTAGCCGCCATCAGCCGCGCCGCTCATGCAGAGGGGCTCACCGTCATTTGCGATTCAACCGTGGGAACACCGTTCCTCCATCCTGTGCTGCGCCGTGAGAATCCGGCGGAGCGGCCGGATTTCGTCATCCACTCCTATACCAAGGACCTCGCAGGTTATGGCGCAACGACGGCGGGCGTGGTGATCGCGCGCAACGAACATATGTTTCTCCCGAAAGGGAGCAGCGCTACGATCACCGGGTCCGATGGCAAGGAGCGCACCATCAACTGGGACGAAACCATGTTCTGGAACGTCTATTACATCAAGGGCGCTTTTCTTGATGCCGACAAGGCTTACGAAGTGATCAACGGCATGCGCACGCTGGAACTCCGCATGCTGGCGAAATGCATCACCACGATCGTTTTCGCCCGGACGCTGGCGTCCCATCCCCGCATCAATGTGAATTGTTCCGCCGTGCCCGGGCATTCGAATGGGCCCCTGCGCGAGGCCAACATGTTCCTCGGCCTGCCCGCACCCCTGTTCACCATCGACTTCGAGCCGAAACCCGGCGGTGAACCGTTACCGCGAGACGCGTTCAAGGCATTCTTCGATTGCCTCGAACCGGTGTTCGGATTGCAGGTGAGCCTCGGCCAGACCAATACTGTGGTGCTTTGCCCTGCCCTTACCAGCCATTCGGAAATGTCAGACGCAGCGCTCGCGGAAGCGGGCATCTCGCGCACCACCATCCGGATTGCGGTCGGCAATGAGGACCCGCGCGTGCTTCTCACCCATATGATGCGCGCCGCCGAGCTTGCCTTTGACTCCGTATCGCCCGGTTTGGCGAAAGGCTTCATGGCGGCGGCGGAGGTTGACCGGCTGTATGAAGAAACCTATGTCGACGTGCATCGCCGATATGTGCAAAGCCGCCCCAAGATGGCTGAGTTGATGCTTTAATGCGCGCTGCCTTATTTGAAAAATTCCGCCAGCCGTTGACGGTCGTGCAAGTGCGGGACCCCGCCTGCCCGCCCGATGGCGCAATCATCCGCGTCGAGGCCTGTGGCGTGTGCCGCTCCGATCACCATGCCTGGGCCGGCATGGACCCCGATGTGGTAGTGCCGCATGTGCCGGGGCATGAATTCGCGGGCGTGATCATGGAAACGGGCCCTCGGGTCACGCGCTGGAAGGAAGGCGAGCGCGTAACTGCGCCCTTCATCCTCGCCTGCGGTAAATGCCCGGATTGCCTCGGCGGCGATCCGACCGTGTGCAATCATCAGCATGTGGCGGGCTTTTCCTCCTGGGGCGCCTTCGCCGAATTGATCGCGGTGCCCCACGCTGATTTCAATCTCGTTCGCATACCCGAAGCGCTGGGCTTCGCCGAGACTGCCGGAATGGGCTGCCGCGTCACCACATCGTTCCGCGCCTTGGTGGATCGCGCGAAGTTACAGCCGGGCGAATGGCTCGTTGTCCATGGCTGCGGCGGCGTCGGCCTTGCCGCCGTGATGATCGGCCACGCCATGGGCGCTCGCGTCATCGCCGTCGATATCAATGATGCAGCCCTCGCCATGGCGGAGACGCTGGGTGCTGCCGCGACGCTCAATGTCAGCGGCATAGCGGATGTGGGCGGAGCGCTCCGCGACATGACGGATGGGGGCGCCCATGTCTCCCTCGATGCTCTGGGCATCACAGCAACCTTTCACCATTCGATCCGCAGCCTCCGCAAGCTTGGCCGCCATGTTCAGATCGGCATGCCCGTGGGCAAACACGTGCAACCCACGATCCCGCTGCTCGAGACAGTTTATTCCCGGCAGATCTCCATCATGGGCACCCGGGGCATTGCAGCTTCCCGTTTCCCCGCCCTCCTCGCCATGGTGGACGCAGGCCTGATTGATCCCGCCCGCCTCATCACCAAACGCATAAGCCTCGACGAAGCCGGACCCGCCATCGCTGCGATGGATGGTTATACGGGTACGGGTATCACGGTGATCGACAGGTTTTCTCCTCTCCCCGGTGGGGAGAGGAAGGGGCCCAAGCGAAGCTTGGGAAGGTGAGGGGTTACAATGCGCTTACGCGATGGGTCCCTCCTTCTTCCTTTAGGAGTAGGGCTTTACGGCGCGCACTTCCCCCACATCGATGCCGCGCCAGTTTGACAGTTCGTGGCGGGTGAAGCCGTCGAGAATCCGTTTCTCCTCCGCCGTCCAAACATCAAGCTTCGCCAGAACCGATGCCATGGCGACTTCGGCGGCGCGCATGGCACCATCGTCGCATTTCAGCGCGATCCCCAGCCCCGCATGGGGAACCAAGCCGCAATAGACGCCTTCCGCGCCATTTTTGACGAACGCGCGCGGCAGCGCCTGCATCAATATCGTATCGAAGCGGCCGGTACCCGCAACGATGAAGGGATTGCTCCTCACCGCCTGGATGATGCGCTGTCCGGCTCCGTGGCCGGCCAACCTGGCGAAGCCCAGCGCCATATTCCGGATGGGAATCGCCCAGGTGGGAACAGAACAGCCATCCGTGCCGCAAGGCGCGCCGTCCATATCGCAGTCGCAGATTTCGCCAATCGCATGCGCGACAGCTTTCTGTACGGGATGATCGCGCTTCACGTAACCCGTGGGATCGGCCCCAAGATGCCGCGCCAGCGCCAGCATGGCGGCGTGCTTGCCCGAGCAATTATTGTGAACCTGAAGCGGCCCGCCGCTGGTGCGCGCGAGCGCATGCTGCGCGTCTATCCCCATGGGCCAATGGGCGCCGCATTCGTAAAGGTCTTCGTCATTGCCGCCCTTCTTCAGCATAGAGCGCGCCACGCGCACATGTTCCGGTTCGCCATTGTGCGAAGCGCAGGCGAGTGCCACATCCTCGTCGCTGAAGCCGAAGCGGGCGGCAGCGCCGCTTTCGATCACCGGCAGGCATTGAAAAGCTTTGGTGGCCGAGCGCGGGAACACCGCCTGCGAGATATCGCCCGTTGAAGCCGTCACGCGGCCCTCGCTGTCCATCACCGCGTAAGCTCCCGTATGCCGGCTTTCAACGCAGCCGCCGCGCGTGACTTCGGCGATCACGGGATTAGACATTGGGGCGTTCCTTCGGTTCGGCGCGGGTGAGATACCACAGGAAAGCCGCAAGCTGCAGCGCCAGGAAAAAACCGATGGCCCAGCTGTAGCCGCGCGGATCGTAGCCCGTGGCCGTTGCGGGAAACCAGCCGATGATCAGGCCCATGACATATTGCGTAGCGAAGGCGGCGATGAACATGGTGAAATTGATGGTGGCGTTCGAGCGGCCTGCAACGTCCGGACCGACACGCGCGGCAAACCATGGAAAGGCGAGTATCGCCACCTGCCCGAAGGCGGCGACGGCCAGCCACGCAGGCACCACCAGCGCCTTCACCTGAAAGACGATGAGCGCCTGAGCGATGAAGTAGATGACATTGAACCCCAGCATCACTTGAATGACGCCGACACCGCGGCGCCCCAACCGGTCTGCGATAATGCCAACCGAGAGAATGCCGATCATGAAGGCCACCGCCATCCACAGCAGGTGCCGGGCAACATCCTCCCGCGCCAGACCCATCACATCGCGAAACCATGGGCCTGCCCACAATGTCTGAATGCCGATCTGCACGCCAGCTGTCAGGCCGAGCAGCGGGGCCACATGCCGAAACAGCGGCAAGCGCACGATGGCGATCATATCGGCGAACTGCCGGCTGAGCGGTGCTGAGCTTTTCGCCGTATCGGCGCGCGGCGCTACGGCGGAAATAAACACCGCAGCAGCGAGAATGAACGCTGCGAACACCACGAAGGCGGTGCGCCAGCCGACCAGCGATACCAGAAGTTCCGTGGGTTCGGTGGCCACGATCACGCCCAGCGCGCCGAACGCCATGATCGCCGCATTGGCAAGCGAGCGCCGCTCGATGGGAACCCAGGTGGAGGATGATTTGTAACTCGCCATCAGCCCTGCGGAAAAGCCGAGGCCGATGACCGCCCGCGCCGCGAAGAGGCCCGCAAAACCGGGAGCCAGCGCAAAGCCGAGACAGCCGGCAGCCGCGATGCAGAGGAGTGCGGCCTGCACTTTGCGAGGCCCATAGCGATCCAGCAGCACGCCCAAAGGCAACTGAAAGAGCGCGAAGGCGCCGAGATAGGCTGCGGTCAGGAGGCCAAGTTCAGCTGGAGATAGGCCGGCATCGCGGACGAGATCCGGCGCCACCACCGCATTCACGGCCCTGAGCAGATAGCTCATGAAGTAACCGGAAGCGAAGGGCAGAAGGGCCGTGAAGACGATGCGCGCGGGAGTCATCGCCGGATACTGTGACGGCCGAATTGCTCCGCCGCAAGGTGGCTGCTATAGCGCAAATGCAACGCAGGGCACGCAAAATGGCGAAGATCAAGGTGCAGAACCCCGTCGTCGAACTGGACGGCGACGAGATGACGCGCATCATCTGGGACCTCATCAAGAAAAGATTGATCCATCCCTATCTCGATGTGGACCTGCACTATTACGATCTCTCGGTCCAAAACCGCGACGCGACCGCCGACCAGGTCACCATCGATGCGGCCAACGCCATCAAGAAGCATGGCGTCGGCGTCAAATGCGCCACGATCACGCCCGATGAGGCGCGCGTCAAGGAATTCAACCTCAAGCAGATGTGGAAGAGTCCCAACGGCACCATCCGCAATATCCTTGGCGGCGTCATCTTCCGTGAACCGATCATCTGCCAGAACGTGCCACGGCTCGTGCCCGGCTGGACCAAACCCATCATCATCGGCCGCCACGCCTTCGGCGACCAATACCGCGCCACCGATTTTACCTTTCCGGGTGCCGGCACCCTCACCATCAAATTCGTGGGCGAAGACGGAAAGGTAATCGAGAAAGAAGTGTTCAAGGCGCCGGCGGCGGGCGTCGCCATGGCCATGTACAATCTCGACGAGTCGATAAAGGAATTCGCCAGGGCTTCCCTCAACTATGGCCTGTCGCGCGGCTATCCCGTCTATCTCTCCACCAAGAACACGATCCTCAAGGCCTATGACGGCCGCTTCAAGGACATCTTCCAGGAGATATATGATGCGGAATTCAGGAGCGAGTTTGAGAAACGCAAGATTACTTTCGAACATCGCCTGATCGACGATATGGTGGCCTCCGCCATGAAATGGACCGGCGGT
>JBGTJO010000177.1:0-7200 GCA_041745135.1 Aestuariivirga sp.
CTCTCGAAGTCTTGCGCCGGCTGGGCGGCCGCGAGATCGCCGCCATGAGCGGCGCCATCCTCGCCGCGCGTCTCCAGCGGGTTCCGGTGCTCATCGATGGCTATGTGGCAACCGCCGCCGCCGCCGTGCTTCACGCCATGCGGAGCGACGCGCTCGACCACTGCATCGCCGCCCATTGTTCCGCCGAGCCCGCCCATCGCAATCTTTTAGCCAAGCTTGGCCAAGTTCCGTTGCTCGATCTCGGCATGCGCCTCGGCGAAGGTTCGGGTGCCGCCCTGGCGGCCGGCATCGTCAAAGCCGCCGTCAATCTTCACAACGGCATGACGACGTTCGAAGGTGCCGGGGTTAGTAGTAGAGAATCACCATCTTAATTTCGTCATCCCGGCGAAAGCCGGGACCCACGGCAAATAAGGTACGAACTCTCGCAGAATCTTCGCGCTGAGCCATGGGCCCCGGCTTTCGCCGGGGTGACGATTGGGGAGATGACGGAGCAGGCGATTACACCGCGACCGCAGCCATTTCCGGATCAACGAACGCCATCACCTCGCCCGCCTCAAGCGGCTTCGAAAACAGAAAACCTTGGAACAGGCTGCAGCCGGCGAGCCGCAGCACCGAAACCTGGTTTTCATCGTCTATGCCTTCAGCCGTGACCCTGAGACCTAGGGCATCCGCCATGGCGATGGTGCCTTGCACCAGCCGGAGTGCTGAAGGTTGCACCAAAATATCCGTGACCATTGAGCGGTCGAGCTTCAGCTTGTCGAACTTGAAACGGCGCAAATGACCGATGCTGGAATAGCCCGTGCCAAAGTCATCGAGCGCCACTGAGACTCCCAACTCATGCAGCCGGTCGATAATGGCACTGGCGCGGTCGGTATTGTCGATGGCGAAGCCTTCGGTGACCTCGATCTCCAGCCGCTTTGGTTCCAACCCAGTCGCCCGCAACGTCGCTTCCACGATATCGGCGAAGGCCGGGTTCAGGAACTGGATCGGCGAGACATTGACCGACACGAAAATGCCGGGCCAGCGCGCAGCCTGGGTGCAGGCTTCCACCAGCACGAAGCGGCCGAGATCCTCGATCAACCCGAACTCTTCGGCGATCGGCACGAAGATATCGGGGGAGTGTTGGCCCCAACGCACCAAGGCTTCGACGCCTGCCGTTTGGCGTGTCCGCGCATTGACAATGGGCTGGTAGACGACGGCGAGTTTATTGTTTTCCATGGCATCGCGGAGGGCCCGCGCCATCGCGCGCCGTTCCTCGCGCTTCGCTTCCAGCGAGGCGTCATAGACGTGGACGCGGTTGCGGCCGGCGGCCTTCGCCGCATACATGGCCGCATCGGCGCGGCGTAGAATCTCGTCGCCAGCGGTTTGGCCACCCACATGGTCTACGATTCCAACGCTCACGGAAACCGAAGTTACACGCCCGCCGAATTGCATGGGCTCCGCCAGGAAGGCGATCATATTTCGCGCCAGCTGCCGCGCCAGCCCGGCGCTATCCGCGCCCGACACGATGATTGCGAATTCGTCGCCGCCCAGCCTCGCGATAATATCTGCTCCTGCCGCGAGATGCCGAAACCCTGCTGCCACTGCTTTTAGAAGCTGATCGCCAATCTCATGGCCATAGGCGTCGTTGACTTCCTTGAAGCCGTCGAGATCGGCGTAGACCACTGACAGCTGGCCACTGCCACGCGCCGCGAGACCTTCGCCAAGCACCACCATCAACTGGCGGCGATTGGCCAATCCCGTCAGATCGTCACGCATCGATGCGGCGATGGCCGCAGCCTTGCTTTCATGCGCCTGCCTGAACCCGCGCCAGCTGCAATAGACCAGCACGCACACCGTGAGCAGAAACAGAAACAGCACGGCGCGCACGATGGCGCTGAAATTGGCGCGCAGAATCATGCCGGGGCTGCGGGTGTTCCATGTGAGCACCGCGAGTTTTTCGGCGGAAGGCGACAGGATGTCGATGCTCACCGGCAAAGCTTCGCCAGCCTCGGTGAGCCGCAGATTGTCGAGTACGAACTGCTGGGAAAGATGGGCCAGAACGGTCGGGCTGACGGTGTTGGCAAAAACGAGCCGCGATGTCTTTTCCCGGGGAATGGGCGTTCCCTTGGTCGATGGCACGATCACCGCGGCGGCAACCACACTAAGCCCGCCCGCCCGTTTAAGGATCGCCGAAGTTTTGGCAAAGCCGGTCCCGCTGTCGGGAAGGCTGGCCAAGACAACACGGATGTCGCCGCCGAAATAATCTTCGATGCTGATCTTACGGAGATTGTCCGGGTCCTCGCGGGTGGAGGCAAATATGGTTTTGCCGGCGCCGTCGATCACGAAGGCGGCGTCATAGACCTCCTCTTCATCGCCCGCTCCCCACGTTTCCTTCAGCCAATCGGCGTTGCCGTTGCCATAGGCATTGCGCACCGCATCGTCCCAGTAGGCATTATCGAGGATGAGACCTTCCATGTTCTCGCGCAGCGATTGGATCGCCGCCGTGGCGGAGCGGCGAGCATAGGTGTCGTCGAGGGCGTTGGTTTCCTCGAAGATGGCGTTGAAGACGTGAAGCAGAAGCAGGGATATGAAGGCGGCCGCCGCAAGAGACGGCAGAAAGACCTTGATGCCAAAGTCGAGCATGAACGATTTGGTATTCGGCATGTGGCGGAGCGCTTTCGAACCGCTCGCAACCTAAGCCGAAATTATTAATGTCCTTTAGTCTAGGAGAAAAATGCTCGGCCAAAACAAGGCGCTATACAATCAAAGATTGAAAATGCCTCGACCGACAACTTCAGCGTTCATCCCGTGATAGCGATCAGCTTGCGCTGACTTTCGGAATTGACTCCAGGCGCTGCCAGTATTTCGCCGCGCGGTCCATCGAGCACCCGTGATGCCGGAAAGCTGACGATGACCTCAGCACCCTTGCCGGGTTCGCTCAGGATCACGACATCGCCGCCATGCACGTCCATGAGACCCTTGACGATGGGAAGACCAAGGCCTGCGCCATCGATGGCTTTCTTCTTCGCATAGCTGCCGCGCGAGAACGCTCCCATGGCGGCTTCGATTTCATGGGCTGGAATGCCAGGCCCGCTGTCGCGCACGCTGATCGACAGGCCGCCCGCGGCGTTCTTTGAAGCCTTGATGTCGACATGCCCGCCCGCGGGCGTGAACTTGACCGCGTTGGAAAGAAGATTGATGGCGATTTGATTCACCGCCCTCCGGTCCGCCATGAGCTTTGGCAGCGTGGCGGAAATCTCTATGTTGACGCCGATCGCCTTTTCCCGCGCTTTCATGAGCAGCAGATGATTGGCTTCCTCGACGGCTGCCAGAACATTGACCGGTTCCTCCTGCAGATCCCTGCGGCCCGCCTCGACGCGCGACAGATCGAGGATGTCGTTGATCAACGCGAGAAGATAGTGGCCCGAGTGGTGGATATCCTCGGCGTAGTTCCGGTAGGCCTCGACCTTCAGCGGGCCCAGCATCTCCCGTTTCAGAATCTCGGAAAAGCCCATGATCGCATTCAGCGGCGTCCGCAATTCGTGGCTCATGGTGGCGAGAAAGGCCGATTTGGCCAGGTTGGCGTCCTCGGCGTTTTTCCGTTCTTCTTCCGCTTTTTCTTTTGCCTGCTGCAAATCGGCGATGAGATTATCCTTCTCGGCTTTGTAAACCAGCATGCGGCGGACGGTTTCCTGGAGATCGCGCGCCACCAGCAGGAAAAAGGCTTCCATTGCCATGACAGTAACGCCTAGCGCCACATAGATGGGCTCAGGCTCGGATATGCAGCGCAACGCCACACCAATCGTGAGTGCGCCAGTTCCCGCCACCAGAACCGGCATGAAACTGTTGACGATGAGCAGGCGCACGGCAACGACCGCCATGACGGAAGCGATCATATAGACCTGCTGCATGCTGCCGGCCGTATCCCAGAACAGGAAGAGGGGTGCGGACCAGCACGCGCCGATCAGCAGTTCGGAGGCCGAGAGCATGCCGATCCAGTCGCGCTGCTCCTCCGCGCTGCGGTCCTTGCGAAAATAGGCGTGGCACAGATACCATTGGATGGCCTGGCACCCGAGCGCTGCCGTTAGCCAGCCGAGAACGACGGTGAAGGGCGCCCATGTGACGCTGGTCAGCGCCAGCAAGACCGCAAGCGTCGGCATGGCCGGAGCCACGCGAATTTGATTGCGCAGGAAGAGCACGAAAAGATCCCGTTGCCAGGATATCGCGGGATTCTTGCGCGCGGGCTTGGCCTGGGCTTCGCCCAGTTCCTTATCTTCAAAGAAATTGTGCCGGTTGAGCGTCATCGGCGTCACGGTAGGCGGCTCGCTTCTAAGATGGCCTTTTTGCAGCCCTTAAATTTAGAGACAGTTGGCGATGAACCAATTTGAACCAGACCTCGCAAAGGTCCTTAACGAAATCGCCGCCTGCCGCATCTGCCGCGACAGTGGCATAGGCCGGCCTTTGCCGCATGAACCGCGCCCGGTCCTGCAGCCCAGTTCCACGGCGCGTATCTTGATCGCCAGCCAGGCTCCGGGGACCAGGGTTCATGCCTCTGGAAGGCCCTTTACCGACCCCTCAGGCGAGCGTCTGCGGAGCTGGCTCGGGATCGGACCGGAGATATTTTACGATTCCAAGCGGGTGGCCATCGTGCCCATGGGCTTTTGCTTTCCCGGACTTTCGGACAAGGGCTCCGACCTGCCGCCCCGCCCGGAATGCGCCAAAGCCTGGCGCGCCCGGGTTATGGCCGCCATGCCGCAGATCGAACTGGTGATCGCGGTCGGTTCCCACGCCCTGCGCTGGCATATGGGCGAGCGCTACCAAGCGAGCCTCCATGACACCGTGGCCGCCTGGCGCGAGGGGCTTTCCCTGTCGCCGCCGGTCATTGCGCTCCCCCATCCCTCATGGCGCAACAATGCCTGGCTGAAGCGCAATCCCTGGTTTGAAACCGAATTGCTTCCCGTTCTCCGCCGCGAGGTTGCGGCCCGCCTGTGATCCCCTCTTCTCCCTCCCCCTTGTGGGGAGGGGCAGGGGTGGGGGTCGGGTGGTCTAACAACTAAAGTTTGTTGCCGTTGTTTTGATAGGCCGGAGCGACCCCCACCCTTAATCCCTCCCCACAAGGGGGAGGGAGAACATGTCTCGGTCTACTGGTTCCATTGAAACCAGAAAGGCTCTATGCCGCAGCAATGGGATGCAACGAGTGACCATTGTAACCGCAGATGATGTGCTGGGGGTGCTGAAGCGCATCGCCGCACCCGATGGGCGCGGCAACCTCGTCTCGGCCAAACTTGTATCCGACATCGCCATCGATGGCGGTACGGTGATGTTTGCGCTCACCACCGATCCTTCCCACGTCAAGACCATGGAAATTTTACGCAGCGCCGTGGAGAAGGCGGTCCTCGCAATCCCCGGCGTCACCAAAGCCATGATAGCGCTGACGGCGGAACGCGCCCCTGGACCAAAGGCTCAAGCCGCCACGCGCAGCAACGCCGTTGCCGGCGTCAAGCACATCGTCGCTGTCGCTTCAGGCAAGGGAGGTGTGGGCAAGTCGACGACCGCGATCAACCTGGCGCTGGCGCTCCACTCGCTCGGCCTCAAGGTCGCCGTGCTCGATGCCGACGTCTATGGACCTTCGATGCCCAAGCTCTTCGGCCTCACCGGCAAGCCCCAGGCTTCCGATGCGGAAGGCAAGAAGATGAAGCCCATGACGCGCTTCGGCGTCGAGTTGATGTCGATCGGATTTCTAGTGGCCGAAGACACGCCGATGATCTGGCGGGGCCCCATGGTCATGTCGGCGCTGACCCAATTGCTGCGCGAAGTCGCCTGGAGCGAAACCGATGTGATGATCGTCGACATGCCGCCTGGAACCGGCGACGCGCAGCTGACGCTCGCCCAGCAAACGCCGCTGTCGGGCGCCGTCATCGTCTCAACGCCGCAGGATCTGGCGCTCATCGACGCGCGCAAGGGCCTCAACATGTTCCGCAAGGTGAATGTGCCGGTGATCGGCATCGTCGAGAACATGAGCTACTTCATCTGCACCAAATGCGGCGAGCGCCACGAGATTTTCGGCCATGGCGGTGCACGCGAGGAAGCCCGCAGGCTCGGCGTGCCTTTCCTCGGCGAAATTCCCTTGGATAAAGACCTGCGCGAACGTTCCGACCGTGGCGAACCGGTGGTGGCCACAGTACCCGATGGGGCCCATGCCGCACTCTACCGCGATATCGCGCGCCAGGTATGGGCTGCGATCGAAGGCGGCACCTTGTCCCGTCCGGCTCCGAAAATCATAGTCGAATCCTGACGCCCGCCGGGCTAGACTGTTAGAGATTGTTAACCACGAATGCCGTTTTGTGGGGGCCTGCCCCAGGGGGAATAGATGTCGAAACTGATGTTGATCGCCGGTATCCTGCTGATGGCGGTGGCGATAGCCCTCGGCGTAATGATTTTTCTGTCACCTGGCTCCGTCGTGGCCTGGGGTATCACCCCCGAATTCGCCGCCATCCTTCTGGTGGGCGGCGTCGGAGCGCTGGGTTTCGGCGGCGTTATCTCGGGACTTGAAAGGGAAGGGGCGGCGAGGCCCTTGACTGCGGCGGCGGAGCAGACTGAAACCGTCATTCCCGAGTTCGGGCGGCGCACCGCTGCAAAAACCGACGAGGTTTCCCCCGGCGTCGGTGAAACCATCAGGGCCCTGGAGCAGGCCAAGACCGGCATCCAGCAAGCCTTCGGCGATCAACCGGCTGCAGCTCAGTCGCCTGCAGAAGAGTCGCCTGCGGCGGAGGAAGCCAGCGAGCAACTCTACGTCGTCGAGGAGCGCACGATCCGCAGCCACCCGGCCCGCATTCTCTCGGACGGCACGGTGGAGGCTGAAACCGACGAGGGTTGGATGCGCTTTGAAAACCTCGAGCATCTTGATGAATATCTGGACGCCATGGCGCCCTCGGCTTAGGTCCGCCGCCGGTACACCTCCGTGCTGAGATATTTCAACCCGGAGTCAACCAACAGGGTCGCGACGCTGCCGCTTGGGCCCAGCTGCTCGGCAACGCGGATGGCCGCGATAACGTTCGCCCCCGACGATGTGCCGGCGAACAGCCCTTCCTCCCGCGCCAGGCGGCGTGCCATCGCTTCCGCATCCGCTGTAGGAACAGGTATGATCTCGTCCACGATAGCGGAATCCCAAAGCGGTGGCGCATAGCCGATGCCAATGCCTTCGATTTTGTGAGCGCC
>JBGTJO010000178.1:0-16665 GCA_041745135.1 Aestuariivirga sp.
GGCGGCAGGGGCAAGATCAAACTTTTCGAAAGCAGCCTGGAAGAACACACGGACCTCGCCGTGCGCGAAGTCGTTGGCGCCTGTTATTTCGAAAATGGCTGCACGATCACCGGCGGAACCGTTCTGCACAGCTGGGTGTGACCCGGCATGGACCGGTCAGTCCATACAAACACCGTGCGGCGGAAAGTAACCTATCTGCCGTCGTTCGACGACGGCAATGGCTGGTACAACATATTGCCAAAGCCCACGCCGGCGCGCGTGCTGGCCGGTTCCCAGTCAGCCGACTGGCTGGTGATCGGTGCTGGCTACGCAGGACTGTCGGCGGCGAGGCGGCTGGCCGAGCTTCATCCGCAACAGCGCATAGCATTGGTTGAAGCCGACCGAGTCGGACGCGGCACGGCCGGCCGAAATGCAGGCTTTGCCATCGATCATCCCTTCCTGCAGGAAGCCAACGGCGATATTGAACGAGGAGCCCGCGTGCTCCGTCTCCACCAAACAGGCGTCGCCATGCTTGACCGGCTGGTGGAAACCCACAAGATCGAATGCCAGTGGAGCCGTAGCGGCAAATATCAGGTGGCGGGCGGCGACAAGGCGCGACGCATTCTTGATGCCACGGCAAAACTGCTGGCCGATCTGAAACAACCGTTCGAGGTCGTCGGCGCTGAAACTCTCGCCAGCCACTTGGGAACATCGCGCTACAGTGAGGCGATCTACACGCCGGGCACCTGCCTGATGAATCCCGCCGCACTCACCCGTGGGCTTGCGAAAAGCCTGCCCGCCAATGTCGATCTCTACGAAAACTCGCCAGTCACATATTTGTCGAAGGGTGCCGTTATCGTGGCCGAAACGCCCAAAGGAAAAATCATTGCGCCCCAAGCCATTCTCGCGACTGACGGGTTTACCCCGGCTTTCGGCCTCCTCACGGGGCAAATATTCAACATCACATCATTTGTCGGATTGACCGAGCCATTATCGAAGGAACAACAGGAGCGTCTTGGCGGCGACCGCGACTGGGGCGTGCATCCGGTCGGAGCCGCGGGCGCCACGATCCGCCGTACCCAGGATGAGCGCATTTGGTATCGCGCGGATTTCCTCTATTCAAGCGATCTCAGTTATACAAAAACCCAGCTTGAACGCTCCGGCGAGAGGCTGCTCAAGAATTTCCATGCCCGCTTTCCGCAACTTCAGGACGTTGGGTTCAGCCACACCTATGGCGGCAGCCTGTGCATCTCGCGCAACAACGAGCCGTACTTCGTCCGCGTCGAACCTAATTTCTACGCCGTGGCTTGCCAGAACGGCATCGGCATCGCCAAGGGCACCGTTCACGGTGCGCTCATGGCCGAATGGGCCTCCGGCCACGAGTCCCCGCTGCTCAACGATGTGCTTGCCTATGGCACGCCCTCGAAACTCCCGCCGGAGCCGTTGCTGAAATGGGGCGTGACGGCGCGACTAACCGCCGCGCGTTTAACCGGAAGACAGGAATAGCCATGACCAGACGTAACACCCAGCGCGCCGAACGGTTGAAGATCGCCAATCCGCAACTGCCGTGGAAGAAGCTCGTCAACCCGATCAAACCCGTCGAAGTGCTGAGCGCCGATGAAGTGGAGCACATTCACCAAGCTTCGCTCCGCGTGCTCGCCGAAACCGGCATGGAGTTCATGGAGGCGGGTGCCCGCGATATTTTGTTGAAGCAGGGCTGCGATGTCGATCACTCCACCATGCGCGTCCGCTTCGATCCGGCGTTCATCGAGGAGAATATCGCCAAGGCGCCGTCGCATTTCCAGTTGCGCGCCCGCAATCCGCAGCGGAGCCTCGAGATGGGCGGCTCCAACATAAATTTCGTTTCAGTGATCGGTCCCGCCTATTGCAATGATCTGGATCGCGGCCGCCGCACCGGCACGTCGCAAGACGTGCGCGACTTCGTCCGTCTGCTGCACTCGCTGAATTCGATCCACCTGCTGTATGGAACGCCGTTCGAGGCCATGGACTTGGCCCCCGAAGTCCGCCACCTGCAAGGCTATATCAATTCCATTGAGCTATCGGACAAGTGCTGGGGCTCCTGGCTGCTCGGCCGGTTCCGCGCGCAGGATGCAATCGACATGACGTGCATGACGCTGGGCGTCAGCCAGGACGAGCTCAAACGCCAGCCCGCTTGCATCGGCAACATCAACACCAATTCGCCGCTCCGTCTCGATGTTCAGATGACCGCGGGTGCACTTGCTTTCGCCGAAGCGGGACAAGCTATCATCGTGACTCCGTTCACGCTGGCGGGCGCCATGGCGCCGATCACGCTGGCGGGTGCACTCGTTGGCCAGAATGCGGAGGCACTCGCCGTCATCGCCTTTTTGCAATCGGCATATCCCGGCACGCCCTGCGTCTACGGCTCCTTCACCTCGAATGTCGATATGCGAACGGGAGCCCCTTGCTTCGGCACACCGGAAGCGACCAAGGCGAATTTCGCATCCGGCCAATTGGCGCGCCGCTACAATCTGCCATGGCGCTCATCCAGCGCCTGTGTCGCCAACGTCGTCGATGCCCAGGCCGCTTACGAATCCGAAATGTCGATCTGGTCCACGGTGATGAGCCATTGCAATTTCATCATCCACGGCGGCGGCTGGCTGGAAGGCGGCCTCACCGCCTCCTTCGAGAAGCTGATCGTCGACGCCGAGATGCTGCAAATGATGACCGAGGTGCTGCGGCCGATTAGCGTGAACGACGCCGAGCTGGCGCAAGGCGTCTTCAAGGAGGTAGGCCCCGGCGGCCATTTCTTCGGCACCCAGCACACGCTCGACCGCTATCGGGATGCATTCTATCAGCCGCTGGTTTCCGACTGGAGGAGCTACGGCGCATGGAGCGATGACGGCGCCTTGAGCGCGGCGCAGCGCGCCAATCGCGTGTGGAAGCAATTGCTCGAAACCTACGAGCAGCCGGAACTCAATCCCGAGCTGCTCGGCGAACTGAAGGCATTTGCCGCGCGAAGAGAGCGCGAGATCAAGCTTGGAGTTCGCAATGAGTGATGGCGTCAAACTGTTCCGCAGGGACGAGGCGCAATTCGAGCCCGGCCCGAACGGCATCGCCGCTCATGGCCTGATCAATGCCGGCTTCAGCAAGCGGCTGGGAGCAGGGGTTGGCGTGTTCGAGAAATGCAGCGTCAAATGGACATTGGACTACGACGAAGTTCTCTTCATCATCGATGGCAAGTTGCGCCTGCATGTGGCTGGAAAGATTTATGAAGCTGGGCCGGGAGACGTGCTTTGGATTCCTTCTGGAACCGCGATCGTATACGAAGCTACCGCTGCCACGAGGTTCTTCTATGCGGTTTCGCCAGTGCAAAACTCCATCTCGACAAGCGAGGCGCGCAATTTCTCGGAGAGTCCGCCCCTTCGACAGGCATAACGGCAAAGTCATGGATTTATGAAAAAAGCGATCTTTAAATCGCGGCCATGATGGCGTCCACTCCGTGGTCTCGCTTCTTATCGGATGAGGATTGCAGATGACCAATACGGGCGGCTTCGAGCTCTACGGCGTGGGTGGCTACGGCTACAAGAAAATCGGTTTCGGCAGCAAGATCGGCATTCTAACGGTCGATCTTATGAACGGCGTCACCAATCCGGATGAGCGCATGGGCAAGAGCCCCATGGCGCAGGATGCGGTTGAAAAGACGGCCATTCTGCTCGACGCGGCGCGCAAAAACGGCCTGCCCATCGTCCACTGCAACACCGCCTTCCAGCCCGATCTCAGCGACATGCCGCCATGGAAGATCGAGTGCATGCGCGACTGGATCATCGGCTCCAAGGTGGTTGAAATCGACAAGCGCCTGTGGCGCGACGGCGACGTTCTCGTCTGCAAGAAGACGCCCTCGATCTTCTTCGGCACGCACTGCGCCTCGGTTTTGAACATGCATGGCGTCGACACCGTGATCATGACGGGCGCTAACACCAGCGGCTGCATCAGAGCATCCTCGATCGACAGTTTTGCCCATGGCTACCGCACCATCGTGCCCCGCCAATGCGTCTACGATCAGGGTTCGGTCGCGCATGAGCAAAACTTGAAGGACATCGGCATGCGCTATGTCGATGTGGAGGAGTTCGACATCGTATTGGCCAAGGTGCGCGGCAACGAGCGGGCCGCTGCATAGGAAGGGTAACGCCATGAGCAACCGGCTATCCGCCGATATCGGAGGCACGTTCACCGATCTCGTGCTGCTCGACGATGCGGGCCATCTCCATGTGGAAAAAACGCCGTCCACGCCGGGCGATTTCAAGGAAGGCGTGCTCAACGGCATACAGAAAACGCTCACGGCAGTAAGCAAGGGACGCAACGGCAGCGGCCCCATAGCACTCAAGGACATCGAATATTTCGTGCACGGCGCAACCGTCGTTCTCAACGCGCTGCTGCAGCGCAAGCTGCCGGCGACAGCGCTCATCACCACGGAAGGTTTCCGCGACGTACTTGAAATCATGCGGACCAACAATCCGTTCATGTACGATATGCGCTACGTCAAGCCCGCACCCCTTATCGCCCGGCGTTTTCGCTTCGAGGTAACGGAGCGGATGCTGCATACGGGCGAGGTTTTGACGCCGCTCGATGAAGCAAGCGTCAGGGCGGCGACCGCGAAACTGAAACAATCGGGAGCGAGCACGGTCGCCGTGTGCCTGCTCCATTCCTATGCGAACCCCGCCCATGAGCGGCGCGTCCGCGAGATTATCTTGGAAACCTGCCCGGATATCGTCGTCTGCCTGTCGTCGGAAGTGGCGGGCGAGCTCCGCGAGTTCGAACGCACCTCGACCACCGTCATCAACGCCGCGACCGTGCCTATCATCGCCTCCTATCTCGACCGGCTGAGCGGCGATTTGCGCGCCCTCGGCCTGCAACGCGATTTGTATGTCATGCAGTCGAATGGCGGGGTCATCACTTCGCATGTGGCGCGCGATCTGCCGGTGCGCACCATTCTTTCCGGCCCCAGCGGCGGGGTCGTCGGCGGCTCCTATCTGGCCAATGAGATCGGGCTCGAAAATGTCGTGACCCTCGACATGGGCGGCACCAGCACGGATATCGGCCTTGTTTCCAACAGCCGCGCGGTCACCGTTGACGAAAGCAAGGTCGACGGCTGGCCGATCCTGGCGCCCATGATTGAAATTCTGGCGATTGGCGCCGGCGGCGGTAGCATCGGCTGGCTGGATGCGGGAGGGGGCTTGCGCGTTGGCCCGCAAAGTGCCGGCGCCGTGCCGGGTCCCGTCTGTTACAAGCGCGGCGGAACGGAACCCACCGTGTCCGACGCCTGCCTGGTTCTCAACCGCCTCAATCCCGAGTTCTTCCTGGGCGGCGAGATGGACCTCGATCGCAAGGGAGCTCACTGGGTTATCGAAGAAAAAGTCGCCGCACCGCTCAAGATGAGCAAGGAAGAAGCGGCGCAAGGCATGATCACGGTCGTCACCGCCAACATGGCGAAAGCCATGCGCCAGATTCTGGTGGCCCGCGGCCTTGATCCCAGAGATTTCACCTTGATGGCATTCGGCGGCGCCGGCGGCATGGTGGTGGGAGACTTGCTCCGCTCCAGCGATGTTACCCGCGCACTCGTTCCCAACAACCCGGGTGCGCTTTGCGCCATCGGCATGCTGGTGACCGATTTCCGCTACGATGCGGCCGCGACGAAGGTGAGAGCGCTGAAAATCGCCGATCCCGGGGAGGTCGCCGGCCTCTTTGCGAAACTGGAGAAGGAGGCGACAGGCAAGCTTGTCGAGGAAGGCCTCAAGGCGAAAGATATCAGCATCGAGCGCTATATCGACGTGCGTTATGTCGGCCAGGAATACTACCTCAAGATACCGGTCGGGAAATCGGCGCTCGATGTCAAATCGCTGGAGAAGGCATTCAACAAGGAACATGAGCGCGTTTACGGATACTCGACCTCGCTGTTCCCTTGCGAATTCGTCAATCTGCGGGTGACCGCGCTTGGCAAGGTCTCGCGGCCCAAATTTCCGACCTATAGCAAGCGGGCGAAGACAGACGGAACGCTCAAGCCTTACGAACGGCGGAAGGTTTATTTCAACGGCGCTTTCATCGACACGCCGATCTACCGGATCGATGCGCTCTATCCCGGCGACAGCCTTAAAGGACCGCTGGTGATCGAAGACCCCAATTCAACCATCGTCATCCTGCGCGGACAAACCGCGACCGTCGATACCTACAAGAACATCCTGATCGAAGACCTGGAGGCATAGCATGACCCCGCAAGCGCTGAAAAAGGCCGCCAAGGTCTCCCCACCGGTTGTCGATGCCGTAACTCTCGAAGTCGTACGGGCGGGCCTTGTGTCGATCGTCCATGAAATGTCGATCACCATGGACCGCACTTCCTATTCGACGATCATCCGCGAAGTTCACGACTATAGCTGCGTGCTGTTCGACGGCCAGGGCCGGCTGATCGCCCAGGCCGAAGGCATACCGATCTTCAACGGCAGCATGAATTTCGTCATCGACGCCGTAGTGGCGCGCTTCCCGGTCGCGGGCATGAAGCCCGGCGATATCTTCATCTCGAACGATCCCTATACGGGTGGCGGCACCCATAAGAACGACATCAACATCGTGATGCCGGTGTTCTGGGAAGGCGAAGTTGTAATGCTAAGCGCCAGCAAGGCGCATCATCTTGATATCGGCGGCAAGGATGCGGGAAGCTGGTCGTCGGATGCGCGCAATACCTTTCAGGAGGGCCTGAGCATTCCGCCCATGAAGCTTGCAACGGGCGGCGTCATCAACGAGGCGATCACCGAAATCCTGTTCGCCAATATGCGTGTGCCCGCACTTTCGCGAGGCGATTTCGCCGCCCAGATCGCGGCTGGAAAGACCGCCGAACTTCGCGCCCATGCCTGGCTGAAAAAGAACGGCGTGGCATTGTTCAAGAGCGCCGTCGACGAGTTGATCGCCCATGGCGAGCGCATCACGCGCGCTGGCATCGCCAAAATTCCGAATGGCGTCTACAAGGCCAGGGGCTTTGCCGACGCGGACGGCGTCACCGACAATCCCATCCACATCGAAGTGACCGTCACCGTCAAGAGCGGCGACATCTATGTGGATTTCACGGGAAGCGACAAGCAGCGCGACGGTGCTGCCGGCAATTGCCATTGGGTGAATACCGTTTCGATGACCCGCGAATTCATGATGTTCCTGACCGATATAGCGCTGGGCGGCAACGAAGGCTCCTACAAACCGATCCATGTGACGGCGCCCGAAGGCTCCGTGTTCAAGCCGAGCTATCCAGCGCCCGTCACCACCGGCATGGGCGATATGGGCACGCGCCTCATCGAATTGCTGTTCCAGGCGCTGGCCGATGTGCTGCCGGAGGAAGTGATCGCCGGCACTTTCGGAAACTTCAGTTGCCTGACGCTTGCCGGCTTCGATGCCGAGCATGGCACCGAGTTCGTGCACTTTTCGCCTTACGCGGGCGGCTGGGGCGGCCGCGCCTTCGCCGATGGCAACAGCGCCATGGTTTCGCTTGGCTCAGGCGACAACTACAATGTTCCCTGCGAGGTGATGGAAACCAAGTTCCCGGGTCTTCGGGCCAGAAGCTACCGCCTCATCGAGCGTTCGGCAGGGGCGGGCAAACATCGCGGCGGCTTCGGTGTCGCCTATGATTACGAGATGACCATTCCCGGCGAATTCACCGTAGCACTCGATCGCGACAAGTTTCCACCCTACGGCCTGTTCGGTGGCGAAACCGGGCAACCGAGCGGCTTGGTGATTTCTCCTGGGACGCCCGCGGAAAAGCGTTTCGCCAGGGCGAGCGGCGTCAAGATTCCAGCCGGCACCATCCTCAGCCACCGCACCGCCGGCGGCGGCGGTTACGGCAAGCCCAAGGATCGCCCCGCAGCGCAGGTGCTTGACGATGTTCTGGACCAGCTGATCTCCCTTGACGACGCCAGGGACAAATACGGCGTGGTGATCGACGACAAAACCATGAAGCTGGATCAGGCCGGCACGGACCGGCTCCGCTCGGCATAGACCCGTTTCGTTGACAATCGGGCGGCGGGGTACAATAGTTCCGCGCTCCATGAATCTCGAGCTGAAGCACTACCGCGCTTTTATTGTGCTGGCCAAAACCTTGCATTTTGGCCGCGCGGCGGAGAACCTGAACATGGCTCAGCCGCAGCTCAGCCGTCTCGTTCAATTCATCGAGAGCGAAGTTGGCGTGCCGCTGCTGGCGCGCTCCACGCGGAACATTTCGCTGACACCCGCTGGCAAAATGTTTCTCGATCATGGCGAGCGGCTGCTCCAGCAAGCGGAGAACACGCTTCAAATCACGCGCAAGGCCGCCCAGGGTTTGTTGGGCTCGGTCACCATCGGCTATATGGATTTCGCAATCAGCGGTCCGTTGCCTCGGATCCTGCGGGCGTTCCGTCACAAGTTCGCGGAAGTGGATATTGTGCTGGAACACCTGTGGACCGAAAGACAACGCGCTTTGATCCTGGATCGCGGCATCGATGCGGGTTTTCTGATCGGACCATTCGAACACCCTGATGTCGACAGCCTGGCGGTCGGCTCAAGCCAATTGATGGCTGTCCTGCCGGAGGCGCATCCCCTGGCGGAATTGTCGGAAATCGATCTCCGTGCACTCGCCGAGGAGCCTTTTATCTTTGGTGCGGTTTCCATGTGGCGGCCATTCCGGGACGTGGTCGACCGGATATGCCTCGATCATGGTTTTCTGCCGCGGGTGGCGCATCAACCGGGCAATAGCGATGCGATCTTCGGCCTCGTCTCCGCCGGGCTTGGCGTCACTCTTTATCCCGAACGCCCGTTCCGAATGTATCCCAGAGGCGTCGTCGTGCGGCCGATTGCCGATGTCACTGAGCGCATCACCACAATAGCCGCCTGGCACAAACGAAATCCCTCAAGGATGTTGCGAAACTTCATCGAAGCCGCGCGGCAATTTTCGGCTTCTGAAGATGTCAGGCAGCACCGGCTACGGCACGCGTTTGGCCAGGGCAATTCGGCTCGGGGCTGCCATGCAGCCGTTAGCGAACCAAATCTTCAGCTTGGACGTTAATATCAACCACTCCTGCCCTTTCTCTTGGTGATGCTCATGGCGGCTCAAAGCAAAAAACTTGCGAAATACAGGGCAAAGCGGGATTTTACCAAAACCGCGGAGCCCGCCGGCAAGGAGAAACTACAGCCTTCGCAACGGCTCCGCTTCGTCATCCAGAAGCATGCTGCAACCCGCTTGCACTATGATCTTCGCCTGGAACTGGACGGAGTCTTCAAATCCTGGGCGGTGACCAAGGGGCCTTCGCTTGATCCTCGCGACAAGCGGCTGGCGGTGGAAGTCGAGGATCACCCGCTCGACTATGGCGACTTCGAAGGTACAATCCCCAAGGGACAATATGGCGGCGGCACTGTGCTGCTGTGGGACCGGGGTTTCTGGGAGCCGCAGGGCGGCAAAACGGCCCAGCAGGGGCTGGCTGGCGGCGATTTCAAATTCATCCTTGCGGGGCAACGCCTCAAGGGCAGCTGGGTGCTGGTGCGGATGAAGCATGACCGCATGGGCGGCAAGCGCACCAACTGGCTGCTCATCAAGCACCGCGATGCCTTTGCCCGCGATGGCTACGGCGCAGCGGTTCTGGAGCAAGACAGGTCCATTGCTTCGGGCCGCAGCATGGACCAGATCGCCGCCGGCAGGGGCCGCGCCCCCAAGCCCTTCATGCTGGCGAGCGCCGCTGGCGCTGGCGCGGTGTGGGACAGCAGAACCGGCCTCGTGCCGGACAAGCGCGCTGCGAAGAACATTGGCTCTGCTGCCAAGAAAAAGTCCGCGCGGAAGATGCCTGAATTTATCGAGCCGCAGTTTTGCGAAACCGTCGATCGCCCACCCAACGGACCTGGATGGGTCCACGAGATCAAGTTTGACGGCTACCGTGTGCAGCTGCGCATTCAGGCTGGAAACGTCACGCTGAAAACCAGGAAAGGTCTCGACTGGACCCACAAGTTCCGCGCTATTGCGGATGCGGCAGAGGAGATGTCCGACGCCATCATCGATGGCGAGATCGTCGCTCTCGACTCGAATGGCGCGCCGGATTTCGCAGCCCTCCAGGCGGCCCTGTCGGCAGGCGAGAGCAAGAACCTCATTTTCTTTGCCTTTGATCTCCTGTTCGATGAGGGCGAA
This sequence comes from Aestuariivirga sp., assembly GCA_041745135.1. GTDB lineage: Bacteria > Pseudomonadota > Alphaproteobacteria > Rhizobiales > Aestuariivirgaceae > Aestuariivirga. The sequence goes on from JBGTJO010000178.1 coordinate 10,148, forward strand.
GATATCCGCAAACGCCCGCTATCGGAGCGTAAGGCTACGCTCCAGCAGATGCTGGCGGGCAAGGGAGACAGTGGCGTCATTCGCTATGTCGAACACTTCGACACCGGCGGAGACGCCGTACTCCGTTCCGCCTGCCAGCTTTCGCTTGAAGGGATCGTCTCCAAGAAACTCGATGCGCCTTACACGGGAGGCCGCGACGGCAGCTGGATGAAGGCCAAGTGCCGCGCTGGCCATGAAGTGGTGATCGGCGGCTGGAGCACGACCAACGGCAATTTCCGTTCCCTGCTGGTGGGTGTCAACCGCGATGGCAAATTCGTCTATGTGGGCCGCGTGGGCACCGGCTATGGCGAGGCCAAAGTCAAAGACCTGATGCCGCGCCTCAAGGCGGTGGCTGCGGATAAATCGCCCTTCACCGGCATCGGAGCACCGCGGAGGGAAGCTGGCGTCACCTGGACACGGGCCGAGCTTGTGGCGGAAATCGAGTTCGCCGGCTGGACCGGCGACGGCCATGTGCGCCAGGCGGCGTTCAAGGGCCTCCGCGAGGACAAGCCGGCCAAGGAAGTCGAGGCCGAGAAGCCGGTCAAGACCGCGATCGCCGCGCCGGCAAAGCCCGCAAAGCGTGCCGGCAGTTCCGAGAAGCCCGTCGTCATGGGAGTCGCTATCTCAAACGCCGACAAACCGCTGTGGCCAGACGCCGGCGACAACGAGCCGGTGACGAAATTCGACCTCGCCAGCTATTTCGAGGAGGTCGGTTCCTGGCTCATCGAGCACATCAAGGGCCGCCCTTGTTCCATCGTGCGCGCGCCCGATGGTTATGCGGGCGAGCAATTCTTTCAACGCCACGCCATGCGCGGCACGTCCAGCCTTTTGGAACTGGTCAAGGTGTTCGGCGATCACAAGCCCTATCTGCAAATCGACCGCATCGAAGGCCTGGCGGCGGTGGCGCAGATCGCCGCTCTCGAGCTCCATCCCTGGAACTGCCACCCGCACCGGCCGGAAATGCCGGGCCGGTTGGTGTTCGATCTCGACCCCGGACCGGATGTGGCGTTCACCACGGTGATCGAAGCCGCCAAAGAAATGCGCGAGCTGCTCGATGCCCTGGGGCTCGTCTCATTTTGCAAGACGACCGGGGGCAAGGGCCTGCATGTGGTGACGCCGCTTGAAGTTACCAAAAAGAGCAAGCTGACCTGGCCCGAGGCGAAAACCTTCGCCCGGGAGGTGTGCATGGGAATGGCGCAAGGCAACCCGGAAAAATACGTGATGAACATGGCGAAGAAACTCCGCGGCGGAAAAATCTTTTTGGATTATCTCCGCAACGATAGGATGGCGACCGCGGTAGCGCCGCTGTCGCCGCGGGCGCGCGCCGGCGCCAATGTATCGATGCCTCTGATCTGGTCGCAGGTGAAGCCGGGTCTCGATCCCCAGCGCTACACGATCCGCACCGTTCCCGCGCTGCTCCGCAAAAGCAAAGCCTGGGAAGATTACTGCGACGGCGAACGCCCGCTCGAAGACGCCATCAAGCGTCTTAGCAAAGCAAAACTGGTGGCCGCATGAGACCACACGCCGTCCTCCCGGCGAAAGCCGGGACCCACCTATCACCGTGATGACTATGCGAGAGTCCATACCCTGTTTGCCGTGGGTCCCGGCTTTCGCCGGGACGACGGAGTAGCAGGGTGAAACCTGCCGGCGCAGAGACTAGCTTCGCGCTGCCGCTGGATACGCCGCCAATGGAAGCCCGTTCCGCCACGGAACTTCCGCAAGCCGATGGCCCCTGGCAATATGAACCGAAATGGGATGGTTTCCGCTGCCTCGCCTTCAAAGCGGGCGGCACCGTCGATCTTCGCGCGAAGTCAGGCAAGCCGCTGGTGCGCTACTTTCCGGAAGTCGTCGCGCTTCTCCGCGATATGGCCGCTGCAGAGTTCGTTTTGGACGGAGAGCTGGCCGTCGAAGTCGGAGGGCAGCTCGCCTTCGATGCCCTGCAAATGCGTCTCCATCCGGCCGAGAGCCGCATCCGCAAGCTTGCCGCCGCAACGCCGGCACGCCTCATCGTGTTCGATATTCTTGCGGATCAAACGGGAACGGTGATGCTCGACAAGCCGTTGCGCCAGCGCCGGAAAATTCTCGAAGCTTTCATGAAGAAAGGGGTGGTGCGGAAAAAATTCGTCCTCTCGCCCTCCACCACGCGCCACAGCAAAGCTGCACAATGGCTGAGCGAAGAGGGCAGGGGTGCCACCGACGGCGTGATCGCCAAACGGCTTAATGACGTTTATGTGCCGGGCGAACGCATGATGATCAAGGTCAAGCGCTTGCGCACGGCTGACTGCGTGGTTGGCGGCTTTCGCTATGAGAGCAAGAGCCGCGAGGTCGGGTCGCTGCTGCTCGGCCTTTATAACGCCGAGGGCAAGCTCGATCATGTGGGCTTCACCTCCACCATCACCGATGCGGAGCGGCCCGCCTTGACGCGAAAACTCGAGAAGCTGAGAAGCCCACCCGGTTTCACCGGCAATGCGCCAGGCGGACCAAGCCGCTGGAGCACCGAACGCACCGGCGAATGGGAGCCGCTCAAACCCGAGCTCGTGGCCGAGGTGCAGTTCGATCACGTCACCGGCAACCGCATCCGCCACGGCACCAAGCTCCTGCGCTGGCGCTCCGATAAATCCCCCCGCCAATGCACCTTCGATCAAATTCTCCCGCCCGCCGCTGATGTTAAATGAGATATTGTCCCCTGTGATGAGAACGCAACTCTCTCCCCCCGTCATTCCAGCGAAAGCTGGAATCCCGCTTCCACTTGAACGCATATTTTAGCTCTTCCGGTAAAAAGCTGGATTCCAGCTTTCGCTGGAAAGACGGGAAGAGGAAGAAGCACTTCACGCCGCTTTAGATCACGATCCACGTCGGGGCGTGATCGCTTGCGTCTTTCAGTCCGCGCACTTTCCGGTCAACGCCCGCACGTTTCAAGCGCTGGGCCAACGGCGGGCTGAGCAGGAGGTGGTCGAGCCGCAACCCCGCGTCGCGGGCGTAGCGGTTTCGCATGTAATGCCAGAAGGTGTAGATCCGCTCTTGCGGGTGCAGTTCACGAAGAGCGTCCGTCCATCCTTGGCCGACCAACCTTGCGTAAGCAGCACGGCTTGCCGGTTGCACGAGGGCGTCGTCATCCCATGATGTGGTTGGGTAGATATCGACCTCCGTGGGCGCCACATTGTAGTCGCCGGCCAGCACCACGAGAATGTCTTCACTGAGCAGCTTGCGCGCGTGCGCGGCGAGGCGCTTGAACCATGCCAGCTTGTAGTCGAATTTGGGACCAGGCTGCGGATTGCCGTTCGGCAAATAAATGCAGCCGACAAGGATGCCGTCGACCGCCGCTTCGATATAGCGGCTTTGCGTATCGGTGAGGTCGCCGGGCAGCGCCAGCCGCGTCAGGACGGGTTCGCGGCGCGAGAGGATGGCAACGCCGTTCCACGTCTTCTGTCCGCGCCAGACCGCGTGATATCCTGCGCGCTTAAGCTCCGCTGCGGGAAATTCAGCGTCGGTGCATTTCAGTTCCTGCAGACAGACGATGTGCGGCTTCGCAGTCTTGAGCCATGCGAGCAGGTTGGGAAGGCGGCGGTTGATATTGTTGATGTTGAAGGTCGCGATTTTCATGGGGAGCGCTTCAGCGCCCGGTCTTCCTCCCAGCCGAAAACGGATCGCCCGTCGAGTGAAGCCGATCGAGCTCGCTCGGCGGCGATGAAGGTCTCCAGCGACGGACCGCTCGCCGTGCGCTCCAGTTGTCGCGCCTGGTCATCGAGACGCTTCAGCGCCTGCATTTCCTCATCGCGGCCGAGGCTTGCCTTTTGCACCGCTGATTTCAGCACACGGATGGTTTCGTCATAGACCTTGAGCGGCACCGCATAGGGATGCCGGTCCTTGCCGCCATGGGCCAGCGAAAAGCGCGCGGGATCGGCAAAGCGATAGGTCGCGCCATGGACGATCTCGGCCACCATGGCAAGCGATTGCACGGTCCGCGCTCCCACGCCCGGCGTCAGCAGCAATTCCGGAAAATCCGTGGCGCCCCGCTCGGCGGCGGCCTTCAGAGTTCCGTGCAGCCGGCGCGTGAACACATCGCTCGTGCGCACGTCATGGTGCGCCGGCATGATGAGATGCGGCAATGGCGGTTGCGCAGGCTCGACTGTCTTGTTGAGCTCGCGTACGATACCATCGGGACCGAGCGAGTTCAGAAGGTCGAGTTGTGCGTTCCGCGAATGTCCGGCGCGGCGGTCGGTCAGGTTGATGATCTCGCCCTGGGCCGGGCCATCGATGGCGCTGTGCGGCGCATCGACGAAACTCGACAGATTCTCCGAATGCCAGTGGTAGCGCCGCGCCTGGCGCTTGTCGCCGTTCATGCCCTGCTGCACCACCGTCCACTTGCCATCGTCGGTCACAAAGAAACCGTGCAGGTAGAGATCGAAACCATCCTGCACGGCGGCGCTGTCGACCTTGGCGACGAGACGGCTCGCCCGCGTCAAGGCATCGCCGTCGAATCCCACACGCTCACTTAGCATCGTTAGTTCTTGCGGCGTCTTCCGCGAATGCTTGCCGCGTCCACCGCAGACATGGATGCCAAGTTCACCCGCCAGCGGTGCGAGGCCGCGCTTCAGCGCACCGATGACGCTCGTCGTAATCCCAGAGGAATGCCAGTCCATCCCCATGACCGCGCCGAAGGATTGGAACCAGAAGGGATGCGACAGCCGCTGAAGGAATTCATCGCGCCCGTAGTGATGAACGATTGCCTGGCATACGACGGCGCCCAGCGTCGTCATGCGCCCCGCCAGCCAAGGCGGTACGCGCCCGCCATGGAGTGGAAGATCAGCACTGCCGGTTCGTCTAGCCATTGCTCACACATAAGAAGGTTCCAGCGGTCAGGCAATCCGAGGGAACCGGGTGGCCTATCATACGTTGATGGTTTGTTCTTTGAAGAGGAGCCGAATATGGCCGTCAACAAGCCCACGGGCGATGATGCCCGAAAAGGTGCAGTGCGTAAGCGGAGCCAGCTGAAAACCAAGATCGAAGGTGAAACCCATTGGACCAAGCGCAGCAAGGCCACGGGCCAGTTCATGGATCAAAAGAAAAGCCCGGCCGCGAAGAAGTTCAAGGGCGTGCGCCGGGAAAAGGCGAAATAGGCGGCGGTGTGCGCACAGCTCAGGCTTTTCTCAAGCCCCGCCGCTGGTCCACGGGGACTTCGCTACCAACCGGAATTTATCACCGCCGATGAGGAAGAGCATCTCATCGGCCACATTCGCGCGCTGCCGCTCACGCCTTTCCAGTTCGGCGCCTTCGAGGGCAAACGGCGGGTCGCCTCCTTCGGCTGGCGCTACAATTACACCCGTCTGAAACTGGAACAGGCTGAAGACATTCCTTCTTGGCTTGCCTCCTTTGCCACGAGGATCGAAACCTTCGCAAGCTTACCGCGGGCTGAGATCAAACAAGTTCTGTGTACGGAATATGAGACAGGGGTGGGCATCGGTTGGCACCGCGACAAGCCGGAGTTCGACCAGGTCTTCGGACTGTCCCTTGCTTCGGGATGCCACTTCCGGTTCCGGCGCAAGGCCGGCGAAAAGTGGGAACGTTTCACTCTCGAAGCCGAGCCGCGCTCCCTTTACATGATGACGGGCGAGGTGCGCCATCTCTGGCAGCACAGCATCCCGCCCGTTGAAACGGCGCGCTACTCCATCACCTTGAGAACCATGAGCACAAAATCATGACCGCGATGGAAACCATCAAGAAGACCGTCGAGACGCTCACCGGCTGGGCGAAACCCTCCAAGCGCGAGCTAGCCGGCCTGGTGCGGGAGCGGAAAGCCAACACCTTCCAATTCAAGGATGACGGCATTATTCCCAATCATCCCCGTTGGCCGCTCATCGTTTATCGCGGCGCGGTTCGCCTTCCCGACGCATTCGATCCGGCAGCGGTGCTTGAAGATGTGTTTGCCGCGAATGGCTGGAGCGATACATGGCGCGGCGGCATCTATGACTATGTGCACTATCACTCGCGCATCCACGAGGTGCTGGGTGTCGCGCGGGGCAATGTAAAGGTCCGCTTCGGCGGTAATCGCGGGCGGGCGCTTGCGCTCAAGGCCGGCGATGTTGCGATACTGCCCGCAGGCACGGGACATCAGTGCCTCTCCGCCAGCAAGGATTTCATGGGTGTTGGCGCCTATCCGCCCTCCGGCAAATATGACGAATGCACCACCAGCGAGGATCATAAACGCGCAGTCAAAACCATTCCCAAGGTTGCAGGGCCGCGCAAAGACCCGGTATTCGGTGGAAAGGGGCCGCTGCTTAAACTTTGGAGGTCTCACTCATAGTATAGTAATGCAGGGGAGATGACATTACCGTTCAGCAAAAGCGAATTTACGACGCGAACCGCCAAAGTGCGCCAGCGCATGAGCGAGGAAGGTGTCGATCTCCTGCTCGTCTCCGACCCTGCCAACATCTATTGGCTGACGGGTGCAGGCGATTGGTCCTTCTACGTTCCGCAAT
>JBGTJO010000179.1:0-3770 GCA_041745135.1 Aestuariivirga sp.
GAATGGCTGGGAACGCCACACACGACTTACGGCCACGGCCTCTTCTCGCCGGCGCACCTGCCGCTCGCGCGGGATTGGCTCTCTCGCAACTGGGCGGGCGTTGCCAAGCTCGCGGGACCCATCGATGCAATATTTATGGCCAACATGCCGGAGACGCTTAGCGGCAAGCCGCATCCATTCCAGCAACTCTTCACGATGCGCGGAGCCAACCGCTGCTACCGGACGGCTCTCGAATCGAATTACGAAGCTTTCCTCACTAAGAAGCGCTCGAAGGAGACGCGGCGCTATTATCGCAAGAAGGAACGAGCCTTCACGGCCCAGGGCAATCTAACCTTTGGAGTGCCGGAGACCCGGGAAGAAATGCACGCGACATTGACGACAATGTTCGAGCAACAGGAAAAGCGCCTTGGCGAATGCGGCATCCACGGTGTCTTCGGTCCCGTCGAACGGGAATTCATCCATCGCTTGGCAGATATTCAAGACGAAACTAACCCCGTTTTCTTGCCCTACAGGCTCCAGTTCAATGGCAAAACCCTGGCGGTGCTCCTGGGCGGCGTTCAGGGCAACACGTTCTGGGCCATGATCTCATCGCTCGCCGAAACGGAGCTGCGAAAATATTCGCCGGGCGATCTCGCCTTGCGCCGGACGATCGAAGCAAGCTGCAAGCAGGGTCTCGCCCGCTTCGATTTCGCCGCCGGCGATACGGCCTACAAGCTGCATTGGGCCGACGAGGTGGTTCAGTTCCACGAGCTCCTCACCGCAGTCAGTTTGCGAGGGCTTCCCTGGGTCTGCTTCCAGGGCGCGGCGACGATTGCGAAACGCCGGATCAAACAATCACCCGCCATACGCAACGGGGCCATGGCGTTGCGCAAGGCGCTGCTCGGCACGCACCTCAGGCATGTCCCTCCGCAAGACTGAGTTCCCGCGCCTCGCGTTCCCGCGAAGACTTGATCGGCACATGACATACCGCGCGCAATCCAGCCGCTGAGAGCGCCTTGGCGGCATCGGCAGCCTCGGCCCGTCGGGCGGCCGGCGCTAGGATGATTGCGGCCTCGCACTGCTTCAGAAGGGCCGCCGTTTCCGGCGCCGCTTCTCCGGCATGGACGACCACCACATCGTAGGAATTGCCAAGCGCTGCCAGTATATTTCCGGTGCGCTCGTCGAGCTGCGCCATGGCCCTTGCGGAGCGGTCCGTGCCGAAGCGCAACAGGTGCGCCGCCGATTTCCGATCGCGACCGATGATCTTGGTGAACGCGGCCTCGCCATTGACGAGGTCCGCAATGCCGGGACCGGATGCGACGCCACAGAGTTTTTCCAGGTCCGAGCCCGACCGCGCCAGATCCGCGATGACGACGCGGCGGCCGGCCTGCGCCATCGCCCGGGCTAGCTCTGCTGCTGCTGTTGAAGTATCGGAAGAACCTCCTCCAATTGATGTCACGGCAAATCGCGCCGCGTTGACATCGCGTTGCGCAGCAATCGCCCAAGCGGCCAATGATTTGCCATCCATCGTCACTACGGTATCAGCTTGCGGTGGCAGAGGTACCGCCGCCATCGTTTGCATGGCCTCCGGCGGATCGACGCTTGTAGCGGGAAGCGGCTGCGGCGCATTGCTTCCCCGCTCCATACGTTCGGTGAGGTGGGCTGCGGCGGCCATGATCTCTCTGAGGAACGCCAGCCCCAAACCCAATGCCAGCCCCGCCAGCGTAATCAACAGTACCATGGGCCCGCGTTTCGGAAAGGATGGCGAGGCGGGCACGGTGGCGCTTTGAATGATCCGGGCGAGACCCGGTTGGGCCGCCTGATCCTGCCTGGCACTTGCCTCCGCGAAGCGGCTCAGCATGGCTTCAAGAAGCGCCCTGTCGGCGGCAGCATCGCGCTCCAGAGCCTTAAGCTTCACATCATCGAGGTTGGAGTTCGAGGCCCGGCCCTTGAGGGTTTCAAGATTGGCGCGAAGCGATGCCTCACGCGCCTTTGCGGTGCGCGCCTGTTCCTCCAGCGCGCCGACGATCTTGAGCGCTTCGCCACGGAACTGGCGGTCGACGTTCCGGAGCTGGTTCTGCGCCGAAATCATCCTGGGATGACTGGCGAGATAGGTGGCGGAGAGTTCAGCGACAGCGCGAGCAGCTTCGGTGCGCTGTTCTTTCATGCGCTGGATCACCGGGGAAGCCAGCACTTCCGACGAAGCGTCAAGCGAGCCCTGGCTCCGCAGCGACTGGCGTATCGCGTCGGCCTTCGCTTCAGACTCGGCGCTGGCTACCTGGGCGACGGTAATCTGAGTGTTGAGTTCGGAAATCTCCTGGGTATCGAGCGTCATAGTGGCGCCCTTGAGAAGCCCTGCCTCGGTGCGAAATTCTTCGACGGCCTGCTCGGAAGCCGCAAGCTTCCGGCGCAGCGCCTCGATTTGTTTCGCCAGCCAGTCTCGTGCCCGCTCAGTGGGCTGCGATTGGCTCTCGCGGGTTGCGATGATGTAGGTTTCCGCGAGGGTGTTGGCGATCTTGGCCGCAGTCTCGCCGGAACTCGCGGAATATTTGACGGAAATCACATTGGACTCGGGCTGCTGATAAACCGAAAGCCCATCAAGATAGCTCGCCAAAGCCAGCTGCTCAGGCGTCATGCGCCGTGGATCCTCGCCGAATCCCAGCGCGATTTTTATTTTCTTCAACGTGCTCATGTTGCGGAGCTTGGCGTTGAATTCTGGATCGTTCTCCAGCGCCAGCGCGGCAATCACCCGCCTCCCCATATCCTCCGACTTGAGCACGGCCATCTGGCTCGCGACAATGCGATCATCGACATTCGGGGTAGCCTGGTTCTCCAGAGTCTGCATCCGGTCGAAGCGCGTTTCGAGATTATCGATCAGAAGCTGCGCTTCTGTGGAATAGACGGGATCGAGAAGATGAGCGGCGGCAAGCCCGCCGAGCAACGCGCAGAAGGCGAAAAACAAAATCATGAACTTGCGGCGCGCGACACCGCGCAGGACGTCGCCCACGCCGATTGCCGAGGGTATATGGGGTGATATCGTCATGAATAGCGGCGCGCGCCTCGGACAGCTTCGCCGCCAAAATGGCGCCGTTATGGTAACCAATCCCTTAACGCCCTGTCGCGCTTAAGTTATTGCTAACCATGACTGCATATCGTGGGGATTGGCGGGCCACCTCGGACCAGCCTTGACCCAACGGATTTTTCCTCTTGCGTATGCGGCTTTCCCTTATCCTTCTGATCGTCCTCTCGCTGACGGGCTGTTCCCGCAGCTGGGAGGAGCAACAGCCTTCAGCGCCTCCGGGCGGCACCGGCGTTATGGTTGACGGCACGCTGGCGGAGGGTGAGCATGCCGTATCCAGCGTTTCCCAACTCCCCGTCCGCAGCACGCAAGGCGCGATTGATCCGTACGGAACGCAAGGCAAAGCCGCCGCCTATGAATACGACACTGGCTACCGCGTCGGCGCGGGCGACCGCCTGACAATCCGCGTGGCGGGCGAAACGGATTTGACCGCCGATTATCTCGTCGACGGTTCGGGCAATATCTCCATGCCCTTCATCAAGACCGTTTCCGTCGCCGGCATGACTACCGCGCAAATCGAAACGCTAATTTCGGCGCGGCTGCGCCAAGGTTATCTCCGGGCGCCCCAGGTCTCGGCTCAGGTAGCAACGCTTCGCCCCTTCTACATCCTGGGCGAGGTCACCAATTCCGGAAGCTTTGCCTACCAGCCCGGCATCACCGTGCAGAATGCCATCGCCATCGCCGGCGGCTACAGCCCCCGCGCCGATCAGGA
>JBGTJO010000180.1:0-13242 GCA_041745135.1 Aestuariivirga sp.
ATTTCGGTTGCCGCCTCGAAAATCGCCCGCGCCTGCATCTCGGCGATCTCGGGATAGCTGATCGCCAGCCTGACGCCGCGGTGGCCGAGCATGGGGTTGAATTCGTGCAGTTCCGCCACCCGGCTCCGGAGCGCCTCGGGGTCGGCGTTCATCTCGTCCGCCACTTGCTCGATTTCGTGGTCGGCCTGGGGCAGAAATTCGTGCAGCGGCGGATCGAGCAGGCGGATGGTGACGGGAAGGCCCGCCATGATCTCGAACAGCTCGATGAAATCGTTGCGCTGCATGGGCAGGATCTTGGCCAGCGCCACGCGCCTGCCCTCTTCCGTATTGGCGAGGATCATCTCGCGCACCGCAACGATGCGGTCGGTCTCGAAGAACATATGCTCGGTGCGGCAGAGGCCGATGCCTTCAGCCCCGAAATCGCGCGCGGTGCGGGCATCGAGTGGCGTTTCCGCGTTGGCCCGCACGGTCATGCGCCGCGCCCCGTCGGCCCATCCCATAAGGGTGGCAAAATCGCCGGACAGGGCGGGCTTGATGGTGGCGATTTCACCTTTGATCACCTGGCCGGTCGAGCCGTCGATGGTGATGATATCGCCTTTCCTGAACACCAGCCCTAGAGAGCTCATCGTCCCTTCCCGGTAATCGACACGAACCGAACCGGCACCCGAGACGCAGGGCTTGCCCATGCCGCGCGCCACGACGGCCGCGTGGGAGGTCATGCCGCCCCTTGCCGTCAGAATGCCTTCGGCGGCGTGCATGCCGTGAATATCCTCTGGGCTGGTCTCGACGCGGACGAGGATGACCCGGCGGCCCAGACCCTTGAGACGTTCCGCTTCGGCGGAGTCGAACACGATCTCGCCCGATGCGGCGCCCGGGGACGCAGGCAAACCGGTGGCAATCACCTCACGCTTGGCGTCTGGGTCAAGGGTGGGATGCAGCAATTGGTCGAGCGAGGCAGGGTCAATTCTGAGGATCGCCTCCTCCCTCGTGATCAACCCGGCATGGGCCATGTCGACGGCAATCTTGAGGGCGGCGTTGGCGGTGCGCTTGCCGGTGCGGGTCTGCAGCATCCAGAGCTTGCCGTCCTGAATGGTGAATTCCAGGTCCTGCATGTCGCGGTAATGGTTTTCGAGCTTGTCGAATGTCTCCCGGAGTTCCTTGAACGTCGAGGGCATCAACGCTTCGAGAGAGGGCGCATCGGACCCTGCTTCCTTGCGCGCTTTCTCGGTGATGTTCTGGGGTGTGCGGATGCCAGCGACCACATCCTCCCCTTGCGCGTTCACCAGAAACTCGCCGTAGAGCGCCTTCTCGCCGGTTGAGGGATTGCGGGTGAAGGCGACGCCGGTGGCCGATTGTTCCCCCATATTGCCAAACACCATGGCCTGGACATTGACCGCCGTACCCCAATCTTCGGGAATGTTGTTGAGCTTTCTGTAGGTGATAGCGCGCGCGGACATCCACGAGTCGAACACGGCACCCACCGCACCCCATAATTGCTCATGGACATCCTGTGGGAAGGGTTTGCCGGTGTGTTCCTGCACCACCGCCTTGTAGCGCTTGATGAGAGCGGGCCACTCTTCGGCCGAAATCTCCGTGTCGAGATTGTAGCCTTTCTGCTCTTTGTAGCCGCCCAGAATGTCCTCGAACTCCGCGTGCTCGACGTCCAGCACGACAGCGGCATACATGCCGATGAAGCGGCGGTAGCTGTCATAGGCGAAACGCCTGTCGGCGGAGCGGGAGGACAGGCCCTCAACTGTTTCATCGTTGAGCCCGAGGTTCAGGACTGTGTCCATCATGCCCGGCATGGAGGTGCGAGCCCCCGAACGCACGGACACAAGCAGCGGCTTGGCGGGGTCGCCAAACGTCGCGCCCACAAGGTTACCGACTTCCGCCAGAGCGGCTTCGACTTCCTGGCGCAATCCGTCCGGGTACTGACGATTGCCTCCGGTGAACAGGTTGCAGACTTCGGTGGTGATGGTGAAACCGGGGGGAACCGGCAAGCCAAGATTAGCCATCTCTGCGAGATTGGCGCCTTTGCCGCCGAGCAGCGCCTTCATGTTAGCCTTGCCCTCGGCACGGCCGCCGCCGAATCGATAGACGCGCTTTTCAGGCATTTCCGCTTTCCGCAGCATCGGCGTGGCAACAATCACGCGAAGGCGGCGGGGTCAAGTAGCGAAAGCCGGCCTGCTGCGGCGGCGACCCATGACGAGCCAGAAGGCAATCGCCATGTTGAGAAGATTGAAAGCGACGCCATTCAGGAAAGCGGCGCGATAGGAACCGGTGAGGTCAAATATCTCGCCGGATATCCAGCCGCCCAGCGCCATGCCGAGCACCGTTGCCATTAGCACGATGCCGATGCGCGTTCCCGCCTGCCGTGCTGGATAATGATCGCGAACGATGAGCGCATAACTCGGCACGATGCCGCCCTGGGCCAGGCCGAAGAAAGCCGAGACGATGTAGAGAGAGGCCAACCCGTCGAAGGGAATATAGAACAAGAGCGCCAGGCATTGCAGGAAGGAGCCGAGCAGCAAGGTGCCGGCACCCCCTATGCGATCGGCGATGAAACCGGACGCAAGCCTGCTCACCACGCCAAAACCCAGCATCAGCGCCAGCATGTCGGCGCCCCGCGCCACGCCGTAACCAAGATCGCCGCAATAGGCGACGATGTGCACCTGGGGCATGGACATGGCGACACAGCAGGCCACGCCCGCCACCATCAACAGCGGATAGAGATACGGTGGCTTCGGCAAAAGTCCGGTTCTGCCCTGGCGATTGCTGGCGGGGCTGGCGCTGTCGTCGAACACTGGGCGGGGCCTCAGTAACATGGCCAGAGGCAGCATGGCGGCGATGCAGAAGATGCCGATAGCCAGGAAAATTGGCCGCCAGCCATAGGCCTCTATCCCTCGTTGCATGAGGGGAGGCCAGATGGCGCCCGCGAAATAATTGCCGCTGGCGGCGATGGCGATGGCTATGCCGCGCCGCTTGAGGAACCACTGGGACACATCGGCCACCAAGGGGCTGAACGCCGCGGAGCTTCCCAAAAATCCGATGAGAACGGCCTGGATGATGAGGAATTGCAGAAAGTTCTGGGAGACCGCGCTCAGCATAAATCCGCTGCCTAGGGCAATGGCGCCCACAAACAGCGGCACCGTGATGCCGAAGCGGTCGGCCAGGCGGCCCATGAAGACGCCACCTAACGCAAAACCGATGGTGGTGACGGTGTAAGGCAGCGATGCGCCGGCTCGATCCACGCCGAATTCCAGTTGCAGCGTGGGCAGCACCACGACGGAGGCCCACATGCCCACGCCGCTGATCGTGCCCAGCGCCAGCGAGATCGCCAGGCGCGCCCAGGCGTAGCGGCTGTCGGGGGTGTGAGCCGTTGCGATCATGGCTGCTTTTGTCATTGGAGGCTGGCCGCGGCAACCCGTAGCGCCGCATGGCAGGAATGTCTAAGCCGCTTCGGGAATTTTCGCGGTAATTTTTCTGAGATCCTTGCGGAAAGCGGACCGGGCCATCGCGGCTGCATCGGCATCCGTTGTGCGCAGCAGGGATGAAGGATGAACGGTGATGAGCACCGGCGTGCCCTCATCGTCCGCCTCGAAACTGCCGCGCCGTTTCAGAATATCGCGACCATTGCCGGTGAGCGTGAGCGCCGCTGTAGCACCCAGCGCCACGAAAAGCTTGGGCCGCACCACTTCCCTTTCGATCTTGAACCACCAGCGGCAGGCCTCGACCTCGCCGGCATTGGGCTTCTTGTGCAACCGGAATTTGCCGCGCGGCTCATTCTTGAAATGCTTCACCGCATTGGTGACGTAGCACTTCTCCCGGTCAACGCCCGCCTCCTCCAGCATTTGGTCGAACAGCTTGCCTGCCGGGCCAACGAAGGGCCGGCCCGCAATATCTTCCTTGTCGCCTGGCTGTTCGCCAATGAACATGACGAGCGCATGACGCGGACCCTCGCCAAAGACCGTCTGCGTCGCATTGAGATAGAGCGGGCAACGGCGGCAATTGGCCGCCTGCTTTCGCGCCTCCTCGAGCGTTTCGGGAAAAGCTTCCAGCGCCAGATCAAGGATGTTGCTTTTTTCGGGTTTTCTTTGCATACCCAATAAGGGCATCCAAGCGGGAATGGTTCCTCCACCCCAATCCGTCATCCCGGCGAAAGCCGGGACCGACGTCTAACAAGGTACGGATTACCCCTCGATCTTCGAAAAATCCGCGACCTCAAGCGTTGCCGCTCGGATGCGGTTCAGGAGCTTCAGGCGATTTTCGCGAAAGGTCGCGTCCTTGTCGTTCACGGTGACAGCGTCGAAAAATGCATCGACGGGCGCGCGCAACCGGGCGATCGCCCGCATGGCCGCTTCAAAATCCTCATTCTCCACTGCCTTGCGCGCCTGACCTGTGGCGACGGTGATCGCCGAATGCAGCGCCTTCTCCTCGCCCTTGATCAAGAAATCCGGCCGCACATCGCCGCCATAGCTCCGGCCATCCTTCTTCTCTTCAATCTTGAGAATATTGGCGGCGCGTTTAACGCCAGCAAGTAGGTTCTTGCCGTCATCGGTTTCGAGAAACTTCGACAGTGCCTCAACGCGTTTCACCATCATCAGCAGATCGTCCTGCCCGCCAAGCGAAAACACCGCGTCGATGAGATCGTGCCGTTTGCCCTGCTCGCGGAGATAGACTTTAAGGCGTTCGGCGATGAAGGAAAGCAGGTCACCTAGCTGCGCAACGGAGTGCTCAATTGTCGTTCCGATGTCGCCAGACTGAATCTCTTTGGCTGTGACGTCAACCAACCGCTTCGGAACGATTGTTACTCTGCGATACGGTGAGCGCTCTTGGGCTGACCTAGCTAACGAGTGTAGCGCTATTCTGGCATTTGACTCTAGTATAATGCGAATAATGCCAAGCGCAGAACGACGTAATGCGTATGGATCTTTTGATCCCGTTGGTTTCTCATCAATCGCCCAGAAAGCCACCAGCATGTCGAGCTTATCCGCCATTGCCACGGCTTGACCAATCTTCGAGACCGGTATTGAATCTGAGGGTCCCTGCGGCTTGTAGTGATCGCGGACGGCATCGGCCACTTCGGCGTCGGTGCCTTGATCCAACGCGTAGTAACGGCCCATCAGCCCCTGCAATTCCGGAAACTCGCCGACCATGCCGGTGACGAGATCGGCTTTAGCAAGTTTCGCGGCCAGTTTGGATTTCTCGACATCTGCGCCGATGGTTTTGGCGATCTCGCCGGCCAGCGCTTCGATGCGTTTGACACGTTCGCCCTGGCTGCCGAGCTTGGCGTGGAAGGTGATGGCGTCGAGTTTCGGCAACAGTTTTTCCAGAGGTGTCTTGCGGTCCTGGTCCCAGAAGAATTGCGCATCTGATAACCGCGCGGCGACGACCTTGTTGTTGCCGGAGACGATCTGCTTGCCGCCATCGCTGGCGGCAAGGTTGGCAGTGAGAATATATTTGTTGGAGAGCTTGCCGCCTTTTGTCTTGCGCTGGGCGAAACATTTTTGGTGGTTCTTTATGGTGGTGGCGATCACTTCCGGCGGCATGGCCAGAAATTTCTCGTCGAACTCGCCCATCAGCACGACCGGCCATTCGACGAGGCCCGCTACTTCCTTGAGCAGGCCTTCATCTTCGATCACCTCCAGCCCTTGCGCGAAGGCGAGGTTGCTGGCATCGGCGCGGATGGTTTCTGCGCGCGCGGCTGCATCCACCACGACAAACTGCTTGTGCAGCTTCACGGCGTAATCCTCAAAGCGCCGCGCCTCGATCTTCTGAGCGCTCATGAAGCGGTGGCCGCGGGTCGTGTTGCCGCTGGCAATGCCGTCCACCGCGAAGGGTACCACTTCGCCATCGAATGTGCAGAGGATCGATTGCAGGGGGCGCACCCAGCGCAAAGTCCCGGAACCCCAGCGCATGGACTTGGGCCAGGGGAATTTGCGGATCACCTCCGGCACCAATGCGGCAATGATATCGGTCGCGGGCCTCCCCGCTTTCCGCATCGCGGCGATGTAGAATTTGCCCTTCTTGTCGTCCTGGACTTTTAGCTCATCGAGCTTGAGGCCCGTCGATTTGAGAAAACCGTCTATCGCGGTTTGTGGCGCATCGACGCGGGGGCCCTTGCGTTCCTCCGCCACATCGGCGGCCTTGGCATTCAAGCCTTCCACAGAAAGCACGAGGCGGCGCGGTCCCGCATGGGCCTGCGCGCCTTCGTAGGTCAGCCCCGCCTCCACCAATCCGTTGGTGATCAACATGCGCAAATCCTCCGCCGCCTTCCCCTGCATGCGGGCGGGAATTTCTTCGGAGAAAAGTTCGAGCAGAAGTTCAGGCATTGCCCAATGCCGCGCCGCCGCCTGCGGTTTTCGACCAGGCTTCGCAGCAGCCCTTCGCCAGGTCGCGGACGCGAAGGATGTAGGCCTGGCGCTCGGTCACCGAGATCACGCCTCGCGCATCCAGCATGTTGAAGGTGTGGGATGCCTTGATGCACTGATCATAGGCGGGCAGCGCCATGTCGCCCGCATCGAGCAACGCCTGGCATTGCTTCTCGGCGTCGATGAAATGCTGGAGCAGGATGTCCGTGTCGGCATATTCGAAATTGTAGCGGGAGAATTCCTGCTCGGCCTGCAGGAAGACATCGCCATACGAGACGCGGCCGTTAAAGTTGAGATCGTAGACGTTGTCGACGCCCTGCACATACATGGCGAGGCGCTCGAGCCCGTAAGTGAGTTCGCCGGAGACGGGCGCGCAATCGATCCCGCCTACTTGCTGAAAGTAAGTGAACTGCGAAACCTCCATGCCGTCGCACCAGACTTCCCAGCCGAGCCCCCAGGCGCCAAGCGTCGGGCTTTCCCAATCATCCTCGACGAAGCGGATGTCATGCAGCAGGGGATCGATGCCGATGGCCTTGAGGGAGCCCAAATAAAGCTCCTGCAAATCGGGGGGCGATGGCTTGATGATTACCTGATACTGGTAATAGTGCTGCAGGCGGTTGGGATTTTCGCCATAGCGGCCATCCTTGGGGCGGCGCGAGGGCTGCACATAGGCCGCGGCCCAGGGCTTTGGACCCACGGCGCGCAGGGTCGTCGCCGGATGAAAGGTGCCGGCTCCCATTTCCATGTCATAGGGCTGCAGGATCACGCATCCCTTTTCGCTCCAATAATGATGAAGCGTCAGAATCAAATCCTGGAATGATTGTGTTGGATTCAGCCCCATAGCCCCCCGCCGGCGCGAAACCTAGGGGGCTGGTATCACGGGGTCAAGCAACTCAGCGTTCGGGGTAATAAATTCCCGTGCGCGGATCCTGGGCCAGCCGGGTTCCCGGCTTTACAGGGGCGCGCCCCCGCTCGGCCTTCACTTGCACGCGCGTCGCCTGCATCACGCCGAACATGAGGTTCAGCAAGCGCGCGGCCGCAAGTCCCATGGCGAAGATGGTCAGAATTTTGAAAAGAAACACGGCACGTTCCTCCTTCTATAAACCGTAACGCGACCAAAGCGCGCGAAGTTCCATGGCCTCAAGCAGGGAGCCTGCGAAATCAGCGCCCAATCCCAGCCGTTTCAAGCCCCAGCCCGAGCTGGGCGATAGGGTCCTGACCACGACCTTGTCGCCAAATTTGCGTTGCAATACGTCATGAAGATGGCCGATGCCGTCGATCAGCCCCATCTCCAGCGCTTGGCGGCCGGCCCAGAAGGCGCCGGAGAACATCTCCTTCTCTTGGCCCCTGAGCTTGCCCTCTCGTCTTGAGCGAACCGCTGCCTTGAAAGCCTCGTGCACATCCGCCTGCAAGGACAAGAGCCGCTTTACGTCTTCCTTTTTCTCCGGCTGAAAGGGATCGAGAATGGCTTTGTTGTCACCCGCCGTATGGACGCGGCGCTCGATGCCGAGCTTTTCGATTGCATCCACAAATCCGAAACCCGCCGCGATGACGCCGATCGAGCCGACGATGGAACTGTCATCGGCATAGATTTCATCGGCGGCACAGGCTAGCCAATAGCCGCCTGAGGCCGCCACATCCTCACAAAACGCAAAGACGGGAACCTTGTGCTTTTCAGCCAGCGCCCGGATGCGCGTATGGATGAGCGCCGATTGCACGGCAGAGCCGCCCGGCGAATTGATCGACAGCGCCACCCCGGCAATGCCCTTCTTCGAAAAGGCCCGCTCCAGAACCTCCATGCTGTCCTTGGCGGTGATCGCGGGCCTGAGCGGTGTTCCGATGCCGATGGCGCCGTGCAGACGCACGTGATGGATCACTGGAACCGATTTGCGGAAGCGCGGAGGAACCAGCCGCGCCAAGAAGGATTGCCTCGCCATGGCGCCTCAGATAGGCGCGAGGCTGCCTTGGGGCAAGTTCAGGCCCGGGAGGCGCTGCGCCAGGGCCAATCCGTTACTTCGGCGCAAAACAGCGCCCACCACACCAAAACAGGCTGCAGGGCAAGCCTTGGGCCGTGATACCACCAGCTGTCAGACAATCCCGCGACCGTAATCATGTTCACCGCGTGATGAATGTTGGCCGGAAAAACGCAAATCGCATAGGCCGCCAATCCGATGCCCGCCACGCGGCGAAAGCGCCGTGCCATCAGGCCCACGGCACCGGCGATCTCACAAACGCCGGTGACGAACACAATCGCTTCCGGCCACGGCACATAAGGCGGCACGATGAGCAGAAACCCGCGCGGCGCAACAATATGAAAAATCCCGGCCGCCAAATAAAATGCTGACATGACCAGCCGCATGGCGGGGCGGTAGGCGGAAACCTTCAGCGCAAGCGCCAAGCCATGCCGTCGCGGAGGATCGACTCGGCTTCGGGCGTGAATTGCGAGGACTCGTTGTGCAACACGAGGCCGGGAAGAAGCTGCATCGGCGCCTTCGAACCCTTGACGCCCTGGACGATCACGCGCGAGGCGGCGGTGCCCTCGCGGGCGTAGAGGGGGGCGATGCGGATATCGCCGAAACGGTCTTCCATGACGTGGAGTAGCTTGCCCAGGGTTTCGGCGCGGTGAATGAGGGTCACGGTCCCGCGGAGCGTCACCATGGTGTGCAGCACCTTGATCCACAGCTCGAGGTCATTGGGACCAAAGGCATGGGCCTGGGCTTTCAGGATGTTGGGCGAGGCCGTTGCCTTGCCCTCCTCGAAATAGGGCGGATTGGCCAGGGCGTGGTTGAACGAACCGTGGGAGGGCATGGAAGCCAGATCCTTGCGGAGCGCCTCCTTCACGTCGGCATGGATGACCCGGAGGCTGTTGCCGAAACCGTTGCGCTTGGCGTTCTCCTCGCACAGCAGGGCATAGCGGGAAGCGACTTCGATCCCCGTCACATGGATGCTTGGCGTACGGGCCAGCGCGCAAAGCGCCGCAACGCCGGTGCCGATCCCCGCCTCATAGATACTTTCACCGGGCGCGCAGGGAATGGTCGCTGCCAGAAAGACCGCATCGATGCCGGCGCGGTAGCCCTTCTCCGGCTGCAGGACGCTAAGCTTGCCGCCAAGGAATGCATCCTCGGTCAGGGACGCCGGAATATGCCCGCCGGGGGGTGGCGGAGGCGGGGTCGCGGCCGAATAGGCTTGGGCGCTCATCTGCATATGGGCCGATTATTGATCCTGGATGGTTAGCGATGCGTTACCAAGAATGCGCCGCGCCCGCTCAATGTCGCCGCTTTCGACCATAAGCCGGCGGGGAATAGCCCCGATCGAGCCCTCAACGGCGCTGGTATAGGCGTCAAGCAGCACATGCTCCACCCCCTCCTCCGACAGCAGGTGGGTGACGTAGGACAAATAGACCAGATCGTTGCTGCGCAGCAGTTCTTTCATGACACCTCCCCATCATGCCCGCAGATCCCTCTTCTGTTGCTGGTGCCCGAAGGGCGGATGAGGGCCCTCTTCATGACTGCGCTAGCAGCCTTTCGATCTCTTCGCGCGTCGGCATGGCGGCGGCGGCGCCGGGGCGGGTTACGGAAATTCCCGCAGCGGCCGAGGCGAAGCGGGCGGCCTCGAGCGGATCAATCTCGCGGGCAAGGGCTGCGGCAAAGGCGCCCACAAAGGCATCGCCCGCGCCCACCGTGTCGATTGCGCGGCCCGCGAAGAACGCCGCAAGATATACCGAGCGTTCGGGCGTGTGGAAAACCGCACCCTTCTCGCCCAACGTTATCAGCGCGGCGCCAGCGCCTTTCTTCAGGAGGATATCTCCGGCGCGGCGCGCATCATCGGCGGAGGAGACGCTCACGCCGGTCAAGCTCGCCGCCTCGCTCTCGTTCGGCACCACATAGTCGCACAGCGAATAGAACTGATCCGGCAGGGAAATAGCAGGCGCTGGGTTGAACAGCGTGATGACGCCTGCGGCCCTGGCGATCTCCAGCCCTCGCCGCGCGGCGGCTATCGGCTGTTCCAGCTGGGTCACGAAAACCCTCGCCGAAGTAATGGCACCGGCAGCGGCATCAAGTTCCGCCGCACCGAGCGATAAGGCTGCTCCGGGCACGACGATGATGGCATTTTCGCCGCTCGACTCGTTCACGAAGATGCATGCAGCGCCCGTCGGCTCGGTCTCAGATTGCACCACGCGCGACGTGATGCCTTCGCGTTCCCAGGCGGAAAGCCCGCTCTCACCGAAAGCGTCCTTGCCGATCTTTGAGATGAAAGTGACCGCGGCACCGGCCCTGGCCGCGGCGACCGCCTGGTTCGAGCCCTTGCCGCCCGGACCCATGATATAGCTGGAGCCGATCAGCGTTTCGCCGATGGCCGGCTGGCGGCTGGCGCGAAACACCAGATCGGTCACGTAAATGCCGAGAACGGCGACGCGATTATTCTGCATCGGCGCCAAAGACCTCCTGAATCTGCGCCGCCAGCAAATCGGTCATCGGCTGACGCGGTTCACGCGCCTTCAACATGAGAAAACTGGTGCCCGGCAATTCAGGCAGCCCCTCTCCGGCGCGCACCGGCCGCAAGCCTTCGGGCAATCCACTGGTCGCCATGGATGCGATCACCGCCAATCCGGCCAGTACGGCGGCAAGCTGCCCGGCGGTGGAAAGCGATGTCGAAACCACCCGGTAGTTCCGCCCGCTCTGCTCCAACGCCCGGATTGCCAGCGCGCGCGTGAGACATTCCACGACCCAGGCAGGACGCCATTGGCAATCGGCTGGCGACAGCGACAAAGGCAGGGGATCACGCAAATGCTGGCGATGGAATTCCGAGGTGATCCAGCTTCGCGGGCAGCGCCAGATTTCGATGGCCGGCCACTGCCGGGGTTCCAGTCCGCTCTCGATGATCGCCAGATCGAAATCACCATTCTTGAGCTGAACGCTGATCGCGCAAGACAGCCCGCATGTGACCTGAACTTCAACCGACGGCGCTATCTGGGAGAAACGCTCCAGAATACGCGGCAGGTAGCGCGGCGAGACTTCGTCGGCGATCCCCAGCCTCACCGTGCCATGCACCGGGGCAACGCGCAGCGACTTCAAAATTTCGTCGTTCAGCCCCAAAAGTTCCCGGGCCCGGCCGAGCAAATACTGCCCTTGCTGATTTAGGTCCACGGCTCCGCCCTTGCCACGCAAAAGCACCGTCTGCCCGAGGGCTGCTTCGAGGCGTTGCATTTGAAGCGAAACCGCCGATTGCGTGCGCCCAACCCGCTCCGCAGCGCGTGTGAAGCTCCGTTCTTCGGCGATGACAACGAAGCTGCGCAACAGATCGAGATCGAGCCCTGCGGGGAATCCCATGGTTATGAGGATTGCTTATCGGGGAAATTAGCGCAACTCGTTTCAGTTTTGGGCAGAAGGGCGATAGCCTTTTGCGCTCAAGGAGAACGCGCCTTGCGCGGCCGAAAGCCGAACCAATGAGGTGATGCGATGACCCATAAGGGGAAGTGCTTCTGCGGTTCCGTCGAGTTTACAGCAACGGGTGAGCCGGTTGCTATGGGCTATTGCCACTGCAGCTCCTGCCGGGAGTGGTCGGCCGCACCTTTGAACGCCTTCACGCTCTGGGCGCGCGACAGTGTAAAAATCACCAAAGGCGCTGACGGGATCGGGGTCTACCACCGGACCGACCGAAGCCACCGAAAGTGGTGCAAGAATTGCGGGGGCCATCTTTTCACCGATCATCCCGGGGAGAACCTGATCGATGTTTACGCTGCTGTCATTCCCTCTTTACGATTTAAACCGGCGCTGCATGCCAATTATCAGGAGACGGTGTTGCCGATGAAGGACGGCTTGCCGAAGCAGAGGGACTTGCCGAAAGAGATGGGCGGCTCGGGGGAGCTGCTGCCGGAATAGACCTATTTTATCTCGACAGGTTTTCGTGCCAAGGTGCGATACGCCGTGAGGAGTTAAGCCATGAGCACCGCTGAAGCAGCCGCCGAGCCCAGAAACCAGTATGTCGATTTCTGGAACACTATTCTCGTGCCCAAATTCGTGCGCTGGCGCCATGTCATTGTCGATGGCTTGACGCTGCACAGCGCCAAGGTCTTCCCATCGCTCAAGGTACGCGAGGGCGACAAGGTCGTCGATGCAGGCTGCGGTTTCGGCGATACGGCGATCCAGCTTGCCCGCCTGGTGGGTCCCACCGGATCGGTCTTGGCCATTGATTGTTGCGATGGGTTTCTGGAATTCGGGCGGCGCGACGCGAAGGCGGCGGGCATTACCAATATCAAGTTCCTGGACGCGGATGTGCAGTCTTATCCGTTCAAACCAGTGCACGATTTCTGCTTCTCGCGTTTCGGCACGCAATTCTTCGAAAGCCCGGTCGCGGGCTTGCGCAATATGCGCGCTTCCCTCAAGCCCGGCGGGACCATGACGATGATCGTCTGGCGCGGCATCAAGGACAATCCGTGGCTCGGGTCGGCGAAAGATGTCGTGCTGAAATTTTTGCCGCCCCCGGCGAAAACGCGCAGACCTGCGGCCCCGGCCCCTTCTCCATGGCCGATACCGGCATGGTGACCAAACAGCTCGAAATCGCCGGCTATGCGGACATCGCGTTCGAACAGGTCGACGCGCAGGTGCTGGTCGGCAAGGATCTGGATGATGCCGTAGCCTTTCAGTTGGCATTGGGTCCGGCAGGCGAGGTCTACCGCGAGGCTGGCCAGATCGCCGAACAGCGACACGAGGAGATCGTTGCCGCACTCAAGGCCAAGCTCACCCCATATCAGCGCCCGAACGGCGTGATGATGGATTCGAGTTCCTGGAAGGTGACCGCTAAAAACCCAGGGTAGGTGGCTTACATCGTTTCCGGGCGCCTCGGCACTTTCACCAACGCTTCGCCTTCG
>JBGTJO010000181.1:0-4080 GCA_041745135.1 Aestuariivirga sp.
CGATACCGCGACGGCCCAAAGCATCGAGCTGATGCTGAAGTCCGAAGGGTTCAACGTCTACACGACGGATCTTGGCGAAGAGGGCGTGGACTTAGGCAAGCTCTACGACTACGACATCATCCTGCTCGACCTCAACCTGCCCGACATGTCCGGCTACGAAGTCCTGAAGACGCTCCGCGTCTCCAAGGTCAACACCCCCATCCTCATTCTCTCCGGCTTGGCCGGCATCGAGGACAAGGTGCGGGGCCTGGGCTTCGGCGCCGACGACTACATGACCAAGCCCTTCCACAAGGACGAGCTCGTGGCCCGCATCCACGCCGTCGTCCGCCGCTCCAAGGGCCACGCCCAGTCGGTGATCCTGACCGGCGAGCTCCTCGTCAACCTCGACACCAAGACCGTCGAAGTCGGCGGCAGCCGCGTGCACCTGACCGGCAAGGAATACCAGATGCTGGAGCTGCTTTCTCTCCGCAAGGGCACAACCCTCACCAAGGAAATGTTCTTGAACCACCTTTACGGCGGCATGGACGAGCCCGAGCTCAAGATCATCGACGTCTTCATCTGCAAGCTCCGCAAGAAGCTGGCCAGCGCCGCCGGCGGCAAGAACTTCATCGAAACCGTCTGGGGCCGCGGCTATGTGCTGCGCGAAGGCGCACCCCCCATGCACAGCCACGAAGACCTCCGCGACATCGCCTAACCCCTCGCCCCTTCGGGGAGAGGGAGGGGCCCATCGCAAAGCGATGGGAGGGTGAGGGGCCTCACCCAGTCTTTTGGAACAAATCCCCGCGCGCGCTGTTATCCCTTCGGGACGGCATATCTCAACCCCGGAGACAGCAATGAGAACCTTCATTCACAGCGCCGCCATTCTTGCGCTGATTGCAAGCGGGGGAAGCGCTGCGCTCGCAGCCAAATCCTCCGCCCCCGGCCAGGACCGCGTGTGCCTGGTCACCACAAAAAATCCCAACAGCTTCAACGACGTCGATGTGGCCAGCACCAAATGGCTCCCCCGCAAAGCGGCCGAGAAGCAAGCCAGCAAAGACCCGAGCACCCAGAAGGTGTTTGACTACGACGACGATCCGCTCGTCACCGGCGGCACCTACGCCTCCGCCGAGGAACTTTGCAACACGCATTTCAACTAGCGCCCCACCCTCCTCACGCGCTCCGCGTGGGGAGGGTGTCAATCGCGTAGCGATTGACGGGTGACTTCATAATCGTTCAGATGCGAAGGGGGATTGCGCGGCCTTCTCGGTAATCCGGGTCAGGCAGCAGCCCTCCTGTCCGGGGGACCACAGTTCAATCTCAAAGTCGAAGCCCGCTGCTTCCAGAGTCGCCTCGTCAAGTGCCGAGGCGCAGTAAAGCAAGGTGACGATTTCCTCTTCGTTGCATCCAGCCTCCACCCACGCGTCCTTGATCGGGCATGCCATCATCTTCACTTCGAGGCCTGTGCTGTCGAGCCGCCTGATGTCCGGGCAAAAAACTGACCCGTCATCCGGTGATTTCGCGAAGCCTGTTGCCATGCATTCAAAGTCCCTGGGCGCGCAACCCGCGAGCGATCTGCCGATATAAAGACCGTGGGCGCGGCTGGCGCTTCGCATCACGTCCTTGGCTTCATCTTCGCCGTAGCGGGCCTTGAGTTCGCGAAAGACCATCAGATAGGCGGTGCCTCGGTCCTTGATGGCGTCATACAGCAATTTGTTGGTTGGCTTGTTGGTCAAATCTTCTCCAAATATTGTACTATTGGAAACGCTATCGATTTTGGCGATATCCCCCAATTGAAACACTGACCCGCAGACATGGAATTCTGAGTCTCGGGCTAGTTATCTCGCGAGGGGACAATGGGGGTGCCTTTGTAAATCAAGGTGGAAAGACTCCTCATTTTCCCCGCCAACCTTTTGCCCTTCGGCCTCGCCCGACGCACCGGGCTGTCGCCCTTATGCAAACCGGTCCGCGTGAAACTTCTTCCACGTTCGTTTATTGCTCAGCCATCAATAAGGTCATTTTTTTGAAGTTATTAATCTTAGTTTTGGCCGATTACGAGGATACATTTCCTCAAGATCAGTTCGCAAAAGACCGAAAATATTGCCAAGCTCTTCAGCAGACAGATCGTGGCAAACAGTTTGGAATAAATCTTTGAGAATCTTAGGGCTCTCGTTTGCCACTATTTCTATAGGCTCATTGGAACGCCAGCCACGTCTTCCCATTTCAATCAGAAAATATTTGTAGCGGCGGTCATCAAGCTTATTCAGATCTCGGGCGCGTCGAATGATAGCTTGCATTGACGTTTTCCAATACAGCTTCAGCTCCATGAATTTATCGAGCCTTAGATTGTATAGGGTTGGGCGAATATCCTCGGTGGGCATGAGGAAAGCAGCAGCAAAGATGTTTGCCTCATCCTCCATCGTTGGTGTGGGAATTCTGTGCATAACAAGATGGGCCAACTCGTGCGCCAATGAGAATCTAATTCTGTCCTTCCCTTTAAATCTGGAATTCAAAAAAATCATTGGTGGCAAGTCGCCGTTTGTATGCTGGCAGAATGCGTCAATTAACTCGGTTCCAAAGTCGAAGCTGACAATGATTATCCCGGCATCCTCTATAAGCTTAGTCATATCCTGAATGGGTCCGCGCGGAACCATCCAAGCTTGGCGAACAGCGACAGCGACGCGTTCAATGTTGCCGTCGAATTGATCGGGGTCAATTTGTGGGGCGGAGGATTTCGCTGGTTGCAGTTCGACGCTGTGAAGCATTTCCTCAATGGTCAGTTGATATATCTCAGACCGAGCCAATATCGTTTCCCACTCATGTGCACCTAACTTCTGCCGCTTGCGATGGAAATTGGGAGGCGGCGGGCGTTGGCGTGAATCACGTTTGAAAAATAGAGTATGAAAAGAAAGTTTTTCTCCGAGAAGATCAAGAAATGCGTCATCCGGAACAACGAGGCCAGTCTCGATTTTCGAGAGTTTTGCCTGAGAAATTCCAAGCGCCTTCGCGAGCCCAGTTTGAGAGAATCCCCGCACCCGCCGCGCCATCATCATCATGTCAGCGTTGAAACTATTTTGCATGTTATCGCTCGTGGCTAGTGGCCGAATTTTCTCTTGTCTACACGAGGGACAATCTTAGTGGCTGGTGATGTATCTGGGCCTTCGGGGGCCGGGGTTATCTCGATTGCCGGTGGCGGAGCCGAACCCTTGCCCAACTCGATTACCCAAGCAGGTTCATCACCATCAGGACAGGTCAGTTGTATATCGGGCGCGAACCTGTCCGCGATACTATCTTTATAACCCAGGAAGATTACTGTCTCTTCCGGCATCTCGCCGAGGGTTAATTGCTCGACAACATTCTCATTGAAGTCCAGTGAACTCTGCGTCGTGTTAAGCGCGATGGAATCGGCCTCATCGAACTTGTGAAACTTCATCAACCACTTTCCCTTGATATGGAAATCGGTCGATCCGTTCTTTAATCTTATGGAAATGCCCGGTCGGCCATCCAGCGCCGACCTCAGTTCGGAAACTGTCAGATCAAACTTACCCCTGGCACGGAACGAAGCGGACAATCGGTCCTCATAACCCTCCGCCATATCCCAGTAGGCATGGTTGCCCTTGTTAACGGCCTCTAGAAGATCGGGAAACAACTCTCCGATGTCGCCTTCGCAGTCATCTTTGGAACGAATCGCCATGTTGGCCGTCCGAATTGTTGAAGATACGGTGGTCTGAACCGAAACCTGTCCAAACGCAAGAAAATTATTCCCTTTTTATTCCTTGGGGCACTTAAGAGGCGCGACCCCGCAAGTTTTCCACCCCGCCCGATTGCCCAACCGAGAAGTGAAACCCTAAAAAAATTGACTCATGGTCATCCGTGTTCGGCGACACGATTCGGAATTTTATGGCATCCAAAACACATGCAAAAGGCTCACAAAACCATCCCAAAACCATGCCTCACCACGCCGCCGCGCGCACCATGACGGCGTCCCCGTCCATCGTCATGGCAAGCCCAAGCCCCGCCGAAAGCGCCAGCGCCTTCGCGTAAGAGGGCTGCACCAGCCGCGCATCCAGCGCCGCCAGATCGGCCTCACCGCTCAGCACCTGC
>JBGTJO010000182.1:0-31037 GCA_041745135.1 Aestuariivirga sp.
GTTCCGTCCCAACCAGCAGTTGCACGCTCATGTCACAGCTTGCAACTGATAGGATTCCTCCACCGCGTATGGCCCGCCGCCCCGTGCGGGCCGCGAGGAAAACAGTACGAATCGGGAAACCTCAAACAGCCTGCTTTTGTATAGGCTGTGCGCCGCCACGAAATGGCGCACGGCGCTGAGATCCGGAGCCTTGAGACGCGCCAGTGTCACATGGGGGGTGAACTTGCGTTGCTCCGGCGGCAGGCCAAGCACTTGGCAGATGCGCTCGTGAACCTGTTGCAACCGCCGCAGATCGGCGCTCTCCTCCACACCCGCATAGAGCGTGTGCGGCTTGTTGCCGCCGAACACATCGATGCCCTTGAGCCGGAGCGAGAAGGGCTTGGCGGTGACGCCATCGAGCTCATAGGCGATTTCGCGCGCGAGGCTATCGTCGATATCGCCGATAAAGCGGAGCGTGATGTGAAAGGAGTCCCGATCGATCCAGCGGGACCCGATGATCCCGCCCTTCATGAGGTCGAGATCGAAGGCGACATCGTCCGGGATTTCGACACCGGTGAACAGTCGCGGCATGGCGGGCCTCCTATTTAAGGATTGCTCGGAACGCTTGGGTCTTAAGCTAGCGTGATTCGGAAAAACGCCAAGTTCTATTTTGCGGCAACCTTTCCAAGAAGTTTCTCCACATGGGGCAGTATGCGGGCGACGATGACGTCCACGCCCTTGCCGTTGGGATGCAATCCATCCGCCTGGTTGAGTGCCGGATCAACCGCAACCCCTTCAAGAAAGAAAGGATAGAGCAGCACCCCGTGCTTTCCCGCGAGCCTCGCATAAATGGGATCGAAGGAGGCTGCATATTCAGTGCCCAGATTGCGCGGCGCCTGCATCCCGGCCAGCAGCACGGGCAGCTTGCGTTCCCCAAGTTTGACCAATATCCGGTCGAGAGCCTGCTGCGCCTGCGCCGCCGGCAGCCCGCGCAACGCGTCATTTGCGCCAAGCTCAACAATGACCGCATCGACGCTATCGTCCAGCGCCCAGTCGAGCCGGGCGAGCCCCGCTCCCGCGGTATCTCCTGAAACGCCGGCATTGATGATTTGGACATCGTGGCCTTTGCTGCGCAGCGCTGCTTCCAGCCGCGCCGGAAAAGCTTCCGAAGGTCCGAGCCCGTAGCCAGCCGACAGGCTGTCGCCGATCACCAGCACAGTAAGAGTCCCGGCAAACACCGTTTGCGCTTGCAAAAAAATCGCAACGAAAAAAATGAGCAAACGCATGGTTTGTCCCAGATAGGAGCGCGCTCGCCTGGCCGCAAGGCGTGCCGAAACTCGACAAACCGCCCGCCGTTACCCATGTTGCGCGCCATGACAGCGCGCGCCGTTTCCCTGACCGATGTGAGTCTGACCCTCCCAAGCCGCGCTGGCCCCGTTGAAATCCTGCGGGGCGTCGATTTTGAAGTGGCTGCGGGCGAGGCCGTTGGCATTCTCGGTCCCTCGGGCTCCGGCAAGACAAGCCTGCTCATGGTCATCGCCGGTCTCGAGCGGGCGAGCACGGGTGATGTGACGGTTGCGGGCCAATCCATATCGGCCAGAAAAGAAGATGCGCTTGCCGCCTTCCGCCGCGACAATATCGGCATCGTATTCCAGTCTTTCCACCTCATAGCCACCATGACGGCGTTGGAGAACGTGGCGGTGCCGCTGGAGTTCAGGGGTTTCAAGGGGGCGATGCAAATCGCCAGCGAGAAACTGGCGCGCGTCGGGCTCTCCCATCGCCTCACGCATTATCCAGGGCAACTTTCCGGCGGTGAGCAGCAGCGTGTCGCCATCGCCCGGGCGCTGGCTGCGGGGGCGCGCATCATCTTAGCCGACGAGCCCACCGGCAATCTCGACCAGGACACCGGCGAGGAGATCATCGATCTGCTGTTCGAGATGCGGAGCAAGGAGGGTGCATCGCTGCTGTTGGTGACCCACGACCGGGCGCTCGCGGCGCGCTGCGACCGGGTGGTGCACATGCGCGACGGCCGCATCATCACCGCCTCCGCCCGCGTACCCGCCAGAGCCACACCGTGAATCCAGGCCTGTGGCTGCGCTTTGCGCTCCGCGATTTACGCTCAGGGCTCCAGGGCTTTTGGATTTTCTTCTCTTGCTTGACGCTCGGCACGGCCGCCATAGCCATCATCGGCTCGCTGGCGGCGGCGGTTGAACGCGGCATCGATGAACAGGGCCAGCCGCTGCTCGGCGGCGATGTTGAATTCTCGCTCATCCACCGCGAAGCTTCGCCCTCTGAACGCGATTTCATCGCGAGCAAAGGCGCCATGAGCCAAGTGGCGAGCCTGCGCGCCATGGCGGTTGCCGGAACGAGCACGACACTAGTGGAAGTAAAATCCATCGATGGCGGCTATCCACTCTATGGCGACTTGCGCCTCGTTGAAGGGGGCGACCTCGATGCCGCGCTGGCGCTTCGGAACGGCGTCCATGGCGCCGTGGCCGATCCCCTGCTCATGGGACGCCTCGGCGTAAAGCCGGGCGACAGCATCGCGGTCGGTTCCGCCCGGATCGAGGTTCGCGGCCTCATCGCCAGCGAGCCCGACCGCATTTCCGATGGCATCATCCTGGGACCTAGGCTCTTGATGAGCGAAGCAGGCTTGCGGGCGACGAACCTCGTCCAGCCGGGAAGCCTCATCACCTGGCGATACCGCGTGAAGCTCCGCGGTGCGACCGACACAAAAGCCGTGAATGCCGTCATCGAGGATGCCAAGAAAAAATTCCCCGATGCCGGATGGCGGGTGCGAAACCGCAACAATGCAGCCCAGGGTGCTGATCGTTTCATCGAACGGCTTGGTTATTTCATGACGCTGGTCGGCCTTGCCTCGCTCATCGTGGGCGGTGCCGGCATCGCCAATGCCGTTTCTGCTTTCGTCAGCCGCAAGACATCCTCAATCGCCACCCTGAAATGCCTGGGCGCCACGTCGCGCGATGTTTTCGGTATCTATCTGACCGAGATCGTCCTGGTGGCGTTGATGGCCATCGCGTTCGGGCTCGCCGCGGGCGCGGTGGCTCCGCTCCTCGCCAGGGAGGCGCTCGCCGGGTTGATTCCGTTGCCGATCGCCGCGCGCATGGAAGTTCAGCCCCTGTTGGTCGCGGGCGTGCTCGGCCTGCTCGTGACCTTCGTCTTCGCGCTGTGGCCATTGGCCCGCACCAGGCGCGTTCCGGCCTCAGCGCTCTTCCGCCATCGCGCCTTGCCGGTCACCGGATGGCCCGCCCCCGAAGACCTTCTCGGCATTGCCGCCGCACTCGTGGCGATTGGCGCCGTGGTGTTCCTGAATTTCGACGAACCGCGCATCACCTTCTATTATCTTGCAGGCCTTGCCGGGAGCTTCGTGGTGCTGCTGGGGCTTGCGCATTTGATTGTCCGGGGCGCTGAGCGGCTGCCCCGGGCTTCATCCGCCATCTGGCGCCATGCCATCTCCAATATTCACCGCCCTGGCTCGGCCTCGGTGTCGGTCATCATGGCCTTGGGGCTCGGCCTCACCCTATTCGTCGCCTTGGCGCTTACCGACCGCACCATCAGCGCGGAACTTCGTTCGGGAATCCCCGAGCAGGCGCCCGCCTTCTTCTTTCTCGATGTGCCGAACGGCGAACTTGCCGCCTTCACCGATGCGGTGGCGAAGGAGCGGGACGTGACCGGGGTGACGGCGGCCCCTATGTTGCGCGGCCGCATGGTGAGCGTGAATGGCGTTCCTGTCGAAAAAATACAGGCCTCTCCCGATTCCAGCTGGGCGTTGCGCGGCGACCGCGGCCTCACCTATTCCGCTGCGCTGCCGAAAGGTTCTAAGCTCATCCAAGGTGAGTGGTGGCCCGAAAATTATGATGGTCCGCCGCTGGTTTCGATGGTTGGTGAAATCGCCAATGGTATAGGAGTTGCGATTGGCGATGAGATCGCCGTCAACGTCTTAGGCCGCGAGGTCACGGCGGAGGTGGCAAACTTTCGCGAGGTGAACTGGCGGAGCCTCGGCATCAATTTCGTCATGGTGTTCTCGCCCAACACGCTGGCGGCAGCGCCCCACAGCCATATCGTCACTGTCGAAATGGAGGGCGGCGATGAGGCGGTCCTGCTTAATGCCATGGCACGGTCGTTCCCTTCGGTGACAGCGGTGCGGGTGAAGGACGCGATCACCATCGTCAGCGATCTTCTGGGTCAGATGCTGGCGGCCATTCGCGGCGCCAATGTGCTGACCCTTTTGACCGGTGTGCTGGTGCTGGCGGGAGCGCTTGCGGCGGGCCTGTCGGAGCGCCTCTATGATGCCGTGGTGCTCAAGACCTATGGGGCCTCGCGCTCCCAGCTCACCCGCGCTTTCGTCATCGAATACGCAGGCCTTGGACTCGCCGCCGCCGCTTTCGGCCTTCTTGTGGGCTCGCTTGCCTCATGGTTTCTGGCGCGCTTCATTCTTGAAATGCCGTGGAGCTTCTCGCCCGTGACAGCCATTCTCACCGCGCTCATCGCCCTGGCGGTAACGGTGGCCGCGGGGTTGACGGTGACATGGAGCGCCCTTTCGGCCAAGCCCGCCGCCTATCTCAGAAACGAGTAGAATTGCGCAAGCGTTCGGGCTAGGCCTTGAGGGGATCATGGTTGTTCTCAACCGCATCTACACCCGCACCGGCGATGGCGGCGAAACTGCGCTTGGATCGGGCGAACGCGTCTCCAAGGCGCATCTGCGCATCCACGCCTATGGCACGGTGGATGAGACCAACGCGGTGGTTGGACTTGTCCGGCTGCAGACGGCAACGGCTGATATGGCCAAGCTCGATGCCATGCTTGGGCGCATTCAGAATGAGCTTTTCGACCTTGGCGCCGACCTCTGTGTGCCGGCGACCGGTCAGAAGCTGGACTACGAGCCGTTGCGTATTTTGCCAAAACAACATGAACGCCTCGAAAGCGAAATCGACGAGTTGAACGCAGAACTTTCTCCGTTGCGTTCCTTTGTGCTGCCGGGTGGCCATCCCGCTGCCGCCCATCTTCATTTGGCACGCACCGTCTGCCGCAGGGCGGAGCGACTGATGGTCGAGCTAAAGGCGCAGGAAACCGTCAGTGAAAGCGCCATGGCCTACATCAACCGGCTTTCCGATTTCTTCTTCGTCGCCAGCCGCTGGGCCAATGCGAAAACCTCGGGCGATGTTCTCTGGGTGCCGGGGAAGACCCGCTGATGTTCGTGCCCCTGCACGACGGAACGCCGCTCAAAGTCATCCGCTTCCAGTTCGTAACCGTCGCCATCATTTTGGCGACCGTGGCCGTCTATCTCACCGCTGGCGCTTTCACCTCAGACAAGGTCTTGCTGACCATCGCCGCAGGCTACGGCGTCGTGCCTGGCGAAATCACCGGCGAGATCGTGCCCTACGCCTACCATCCCGTTCCCGAGCCGGTCACCCTCCTCACCTACATGTTCCTGCATGGGAGCTGGTGGCACCTCCTGTCGAACATGCTGTTCCTGTGGGTCTTCGCCGACAATGTCGAGGACGCCTTCGGCTATGGCGCCTTTGCGATTTTCTACCTGCTCTGCGGGCTCGCCGCCGGAGTGGCCCACGTGCTGACGATGCCCGCGTCCGGCGATCCGCTGATCGGTGCATCCGGCGCGGTGTCGGGTGTAATCGGCGCTTACATCCTGCTCTATCCAAGGGCGCGCGTATGGATCCTGCTGGTGGTGCCCCTGCCGATCCGCATTGGGGCTGTCTGGATCCTGGGCGGCTGGTTTCTCCTGCAGGTGTTCAGTTACTTCGTGCCAGGTGAAGGGGATTTGCAAGTGGCCCTTGCCGCCCACATTGGCGGCTTCATCGCCGGGCTCGTCATCACGTTCCTGTTGCGCTCCAGGCTTTTGATCCGCGCCGGCGGGTGAAACCAAACGTCGCATATGACCTCGAACTGCCGGTCTCGGAATTGACTTGGGAAGGCCTCATCCCTAGGGTCCCGCCACTTTTTGCACCGCCATATCGAGGAAAGAGATGAAGGTCCTGGTCGCCGTAAAGCGCGTCGTCGATTTCAACGTTAAGATTCGCGTGAAAGCCGATGGCTCCGGCGTTGAACTCGCCAATGTGAAAATGTCCATGAACCCCTTCGACGAAATCGGCGTCGAGGAGGCCGTCCGCCTTAAGGAGCAGGGCAAGGCCACGGAAGTTATTGCCGTGTCGATTGGCCCCGCCCAGGCGCAGGAAACGCTCCGCACCGCACTTGCCATGGGCGCCGACCGCGCCATCCTCGTGAAGCATGATCAATATGTAGAGCCCTTGGGTGTTGCAAAAATTCTTAAAGGCGTCGTCGAAGCGGAGAAGCCTGACATTGTCATCCTTGGCAAGCAGGCCATCGATGACGATTGCAACCAGACCGGCCAAATGCTGGCCGCACTTCTCGGCTGGGCCCAGGCCAGTTTCTGCTCCAAACTTGAACCAGGCAATGGCGAGGCCACCGTCACCCGCGAAATCGACGGCGGCTTGCAGACCATCAAGGTCAAGATGCCGCTCATCGTCACGACCGATTTGCGCTTGAACCAGCCCCGCTATGCTTCACTCCCCAACATCATGAAGGCCAAGAAGAAGCCGCTCG
Organism: Aestuariivirga sp.; assembly: GCA_041745135.1. Classification (GTDB taxonomy): domain Bacteria; phylum Pseudomonadota; class Alphaproteobacteria; order Rhizobiales; family Aestuariivirgaceae; genus Aestuariivirga. Next base: position 6,583 of record JBGTJO010000182.1, read on the forward strand.
ATGAAAAGACGCCCGCCGACTACGGCGCCGATGTGACGCCGCGCCTCAAGGTGGTGAAGACAGTGGAGCCGCCGAAGCGCCAGGCCGGCGTCAAGGTTAAATCCGCCGCCGAGCTTGTGGCCAAACTCAAGGAAGCGGGAGCCATCTGATATGACCGTTCTCCTCATTGCCGAACACGACAATGCCCATCTCAAGGATGCAACTCACAAGGCGCTGACCGCCGCTGCCAAGATCGGCGGCGATATTCATGTGCTGGTCGCCGGCAACAAGGCCGATGGCGCGGCAGCCCAAGCCGCCAAGCTTTCGGGCGTAAAGAAAGTTCTTCACGTGGAAAGCCCCGCACTTGAACGCCCGCTGGCCGAGCCGATGGCGGCGCTCATCGTCAGCCTCGCGAGCCCCTATGAGCACATCGTCGCCGCCGCCACCACCAACGGCAAAAACTTCATGCCACGCGTCGCGGGCCTTCTCGACGTGATGCAGATATCGGACATTTCCGATGTTGTTTCGGCCGACACCTTCGTGCGCCTGATCTATGCCGGCAATGCCGTGCAAACCGTGCAGTCGGCTGAAGTCAAGAAAATCATCACCGTGCGCACCGCATCTTTCTCCGCAGCGGAGGAGGGCGGTTCCGCTCCGGTCGAGAATGTAAGCGCTCCCGCTGACCCTGGCCTTTCGACTTATCAAAGCGAGAACCTGTCGAAATCCGACCGGCCGGAACTGACCTCCGCCAAGATCATCGTCTCCGGCGGCCGCGGCATGCAGAACGGCGAGAATTTCAAACTCCTCGAGAAAGTTGCCCGCCAGCTCAATGCCGCTGTCGGCGCCTCCCGCGCCGCCGTCGATGCGGGTTATGTGCCCAATGATTATCAGGTGGGCCAGACCGGCAAGGTCGTCGCCCCCGATCTCTACATTGCCGTCGGCATCTCCGGCGCCATTCAGCATCTCGCCGGCATGAAGGACTCGAAGATCATCGTCGCCATCAACAAGGACGAGGAAGCACCGATCTTCCAAGTCGCCGACTACGGCCTTGTGGCCGATCTCTTCCAGGCCGTTCCCGAATTCGACGCCGAATTGGCCAAGCTGGCGAAGTAACGGTTCTTAACGGCCCCGCAAACGATTTCTTCATCGGTTCGTTGTAGTTACCGAGGGTAATGAGCTCGCGCAACCGGTGGAGATCTCCGATGACGGCGCCAAGATGGACTTTGCTCGGCGACCTGTTCGGCAGGGCCGGCATTATCGCCTTGTTCACGCTGGCGGCCTCGGCAAAGACTCAGGCCATTTACAAGGCGCTCCGCGAGTGGTCGGCATCCGCGCCCGATTTCGAGATGCTGCGCCTGTTTTCGGAAGTGGCAAATCTGGCGTTTCTTATTCTGGTCATAGCGACGGCCGCGGTACGGCTGAAGCCGTTGCGCTCGGCTGAGGGCATCGAGCCCCGCGTGACCGCGCTGGCCGGAACTTTTGCCATGGTGCTGCTGATTTTGCTAACGCCCACCATTCCTCTGCATCCCGCGCTCCAGGTTTTTGCCCTTTTCTTGATGCTCACGGGTTTTTCCCTCTCGACTTATGTGCTCTTTTGGCTCGGCCGCTCCTTCAGCATCATGGCGGAGGCGCGGCGGCTGGTGACGGCGGGACCTTACGCCATGATTCGCCACCCACTTTATGTCGCCGAGGAGATTGCCGTCATCGGCGTTCTCCTGCTGAATTTGTCGCCGGTGGCGATGCTCCTCGTGGCGGTGCATTGGGCGCTACAAATGCGCCGCATGCACAATGAGGAGAGCGTCCTCGCAGCCGCGTTTCCCGACTATGCGGGCTACGCCGCAAGAACCCCGAAATTCATTCCGCGCTTCCTTCCCGGCCCCGCGCGAAATCCAGCCTGAGCCATGTTCCTGCCGGACCGTTATGCCATTATGCTGGCGGTCCTGGTGTTTGTGCCGCTCGTTTCCGTTCGAGCAATTCGCCAACGGTCAATCCGGCGAAGAAATACCTGGAACCATCAAATGAGATGTTGCTGACAGATTTTTGCTGGAGCGCTCTGCTAGAAGGCGCCGATGCTTCTTTACTCCGGCCCTCTCAGTCTCTTTGCCCGCAAGGTTGAAATAGCGCTCGGCGAAAAATTTATTCCGTTTGATCGCGTGATGGTTCCTTTCGACCAAACACGGGGCTATGCGCCAAAGCATGAGGCCGTGCTGGTCGCCAATCCCAAGGGACAAGTGCCGGTCTTGGTCGATGGCGACGGCACGCTCTATGACTCTACGGTGATTATCGAATATCTGGAAGATGCGTATCCGGATCCCCCACTGTTCCCACAGAGCCCGAAGCTCCGCGCCCAATGCCGCCTTCTTGAGCTTGAAGCTGATGAAGTGCTTCTGGTGCCGGTCCGCGCGCTGATGCATCGCACATCGCCCCCCGGGCCGGACCCTGGGAAACGCGCGGCGCTGGAGGAGCAAGCGGACAAGGCTGAAGCCACAATTTTGGAGCACTTCCGCAAGATCTCCGCCAAACTGACGGGGCGGGAATTTCTGTGCGGAGATTTCTCCGTGGCTGATATCGCAACCTTCATGGTAGTTCACTACGCCTTGCGTCTTGGCGGTCCGCCGTTGAACGGCCATGAACTTGCCGCATGGTATGAGCGGCTATCGGTGCGCCCGGCTTTTGCGAATGTGATCGCCGAGATCGCCGCTGCCGACCGGCAGCTCTCGCATCCCGTCCCCGCCCACCGGAAATAGCCTTTGCTGCACCTGCGAAATGAGGCTTGCCCAAGGTTTGGCCGCGTTATAGGCTCTGGCCCGTCTTTATAAAGCGGACGCTAGATTATCATGCAGATCAGGAAAGTCGGCGTCATCGGCGCCGGGCAGATGGGCAACGGCATTGCGCAGGTGCTGGCCCAGGCGGGCTTCGACGTTGGCCTGAACGACGTGAGCCAGGAGCGGATCGAGGCTGGCCTTGCCACCATCAACGGAAACCTGCAGCGCCGCGTCAAGTCCGGAAAGTTCAGCGAAGCGGAGCGCGAGGCCGCCCTTTCTCGCATCAAGCCCGTCACGTCCTATGACGGGTTTGCCGATCACGACCTGGTCATCGAACGTGCCGTAGAGGACGAGCAGGTCAAGCGCAAGATCTATCAGTCGCTCTGCCCGCACCTGAAACCCGAGGCCATCGTTGGCTCCAACACTTCGTCGATCTCGATCACAAGGCTTGCCGCCTCCACAGATCGCCCGGAAAAATTCATGGGCATTCATTTCATGAATCCGGTTCCCGTGATGGAGCTTGTCGAACTGATCCGCGGCATCGCCACGGAGGAGGCAACTTTCACGGCAGTGAAGGAACTCGCACAGGCGCTCAACAAGACAGTGGCGGTGGCCGAGGATTTCCCGGCCTTCATTGTCAACCGCATTCTGATGCCGATGATCAACGAGGCGATCTATACGCTCTATGAAGGCGTGGGCGGCGTTGATGCCATAGACACGGCCATGAAGCTCGGCGCCCATCACCCCATGGGTCCGCTGGAACTCGCCGACTTCATCGGCCTCGACACCTGCCTCTCGGTCATGCAGGTGCTTTATGAAGGCTTGGCGGATTCGAAATACCGCCCCTGCCCGCTCCTGGTGAAATATGTGGAAGCCGGCTGGCTCGGCCGCAAGGTCAACCGTGGCTTCTACGACTACCGTGGCGAAACGCCGGTGCCGACGCGCTGACGGCGTCTTTCCGCATCGCCCCCATGAGCTACGCCCTTTACATCGGAAAAAATCATACTTCGGACGGTACGCCCTATCTCGCGGGATATGGCGATGAGCCCTCCGGCCACTGGTTGGAAATAGCGGGCCGCCGGCAACATAAGTCCGATGCGACGGTCACCGTCGGCGTAACCGCGGACTCGGATTTGCCTGGTTCGCTCTCCGAAATACCACAAGTGCCTGAAACCGCGCGGCACATCCGCGTCAGCTATAGCTATTACAAAGGAACGCCAGCGCCGCTGACCAATGGCGGGCTCAACGAATATGGCGTTGCGGTTCGCGATGTTTGGTCCCCTTCGCGCCCGGAACTCATCGCCCTGACCCCTCGAAACCAAAGCGGGCCCAACTACAGCGATCTCTCCCGGCTAGTGCTGGAGCGCTGCCGTACCGCGCGGGAGGGTGTGCTTCTGATAGCTGAATTGATCGCCAACTTCGGCCATTCGACCTATGGAGGAAATTCACACCTGATTGCAGATGCCGACGAAGCGTGGGTCGTGATTGAGTTCGCGGGCGGAAAAGGTTTATGGGCCGCCGAGCGGCTTGGGCCGGCCAGCATTCGCGCCTCCCGTCCAGGATATATCGGTGACATGCCGGTATCGGGCGGCCACCCCGACTTTCTGGGCTCGCCCAATCTGGTGACTTTCGCCGTGGAACAGGGATGGTTCGACCTCAAGGAAAATCGTCCGTTCAATTTAAATGCGGTCTATGGAGACGGCCGCCACCGCTGGCCCGGCGTGCGGTGGATCGAAGACGAAATGACGTCTCGATCGAAACGGCCCGGAAAGATTTGCATTGAGGACGTGATATGGGCCCTCCGGACGCCGAAACTGACGGGCGACACGGCTGGATACGGTCAGATTATCCCTCTTGGCGCCCATAAGCATAGTGAGCTCAGGGTGTTGTGGCACACCCAGATAGGCGCGCTCGCGGCACCCTTTGTGCCCGTTTATATGGGCGTGAATGACATTCCGGAGGAGTTCAGGCAGCATCGCTACCTGGCGGCCGGAGAATCATCGAGGTTCCTCGACGCGCGCAAGCCTGAATCACTCTCCGTAATTCCACAGGCAATCGAATCCACTAGGTCGGCCACTCAGGCGTTCAAGCGGCTTCTCTATCTCACCCTGCTGCACCTGGATGACTTTCTTCCAGAGGTAACCGCGATTTGGGAGGGAATCGAGAAGCAGCTGCTTGAACGCCATTTGAATGTCACGGATGCCGCGGATGTCCTCATCTCGGCTGGAAAACGCGAACTCGCTCTGGACTACCTGACGTACTTCAGCAGAACGGAGTTGCTTCGCGCTCTTCATATCGCTGAAACGCTCGCCGCCGCTTTTGAGGCGAGAACGCGGGCCCAGTATGGGTTGAAGCCGGAACAGGCGCTTAATTCTGCCGACCAGATTTGGTAGAATCCCGCATGTGCTCTTTCAGAAAGCGCGTTGCCCATACGTTGAGTCAGCTTCCCTGCACCGCCATCTTCCTCAGGGCCTCCGCTGTTTCCGCATCGGCGGGATAGAACGCTTCAAGTGCTAACTCCGACAGCGTGATCTCCACCGGCGATCCGAAGACCGTGATCGTGGAGAAGAAACTCAAAACACCGAAAGGTGTGGTGAGCTGCAATGGCACCATCACGGCCGCTTCACCGGCGCCAGGGGTTTGTGTTCCGGGCGGCCGCGGCAGCGCCTGAAGTTCTGCGTTGATCCGCTGCAAGTTGGGATCGGCCGAGATCTCGATTTGCCGGCGAAGCCGGTCAAGCAGGTGATGCCGCCACTCCGCGAAATTTACGATGTGCGGCGCAAGACCGCCAGGATCGAGCGACAGGCGCAAAACGTTAACGGGCGGTTCGAGCAGCGCTTTCTCGGCAACAAGGCTGAGCAGCGGCGCCACCGCGCTATTGGCGGCCACTAGCGTCCAGTTGCGGTCGACTGCGATCGCCGGATAAGGTTCATGGCCCTTCAGGACGAGATCGATAGCGGCGCGCTGGGATTTGAGTGAGGGATCGCTGAGCGGGCGTTCGGCGAATTGCGGGGCATAGCCCGCCGCCAGCAGCATCGCGTTGCGCTCGCGCAAGGGCACGTCGAGATGTTCGGCTATTCGCAAAATCATCTCGCGGCTGGGCGTGGCGCGGTTGCTTTCGATGAAGCTCAGATGCCGCTGCGAAACTTCGGCATCGAGCGCAAAATCAAGCTGGCTGCGGCGGCGGCGCATCCGCCACGCCTTGACGTGATCGCCAACGGTCTTGAGCGGTGCCTGCAGGGTGGCAATCATGTATCTGTATCGTCCCTTCCGCGAACCCGTTCAATTACCTCTGGCGTAATCGACTTGCACTCAGCTGCGGCGAATATTGGGGGCGGTTCATCAGCAAAGGAGACGACAATGCCCATTCAACCAACAACTTTTCTTCGCTATGCCCTGCTCGGCGATGCCATGGCGAGCGCTGCCACGGGCCTTCTCATGGCGGCGGGCGCCGGACTCCTGTCCGTCATGCTGGGCCTACCCGGAACGCTTTTGCAATATGCCGGGCTGGTGCTCCTGCCCTACGCCGCGTTCGTGGCTTTCATCGGCACGCGCCCCACGGTGATGAGGTTCGCCGTCTGGATCGTGATCCTGGCCAATGTGCTGTGGTCGATTGAGAGCATCGTTCTGCTGATGACCGGCTGGGTTTCGCCGACATCTCTGGGCTATGCCTTTGTCATCTTCCAGTCTGCCGTCGTCCTCGCCTTTGCAGTGCTGCAATTCATCGGCTTGCAAAGGTACAAGGCGCTCGAAGCGATGGCCTGAGCAAGAAGCCGGAGGCGGCAAGCCTCCGGCTCACATTTCAAGCTACCCATTTTTCCTTGAAGCCCTTGGGTAGTGCGGCATCGACGACCAGCGCCGCCAGCATCGTGCCGCCCACAAGCGGGTAGAGAACGCCGATCAGCGCCGCGATGGCAAAGGCGATGACGCCGATGCGTCCCTCGCCTTCCGTCTGCGGCGCTGCGATTTTGCCCACGGGCCTTCGCTTCCACCACATGGTTATGCCTGTGATGCTGGCCGTTATTAGCGCAATACAGCCCGCAAGCATGAGGAGCTGATTGAACAGCCCCCATTCCTGTCCCTGATGCACGCTGATGCCCCATTCCACGATTTTTGCTCCCGTGCCGAATTCCGCGAATTCGAGATCGACGAGCGGTTTGCCGGAATATTGATCGATATGAACCAAGCGCTGCTCCGCGAGGTTTTCAGGAAACACCGATGCCGTGAATACACCCTCCGGGGTGGCCGGAATTTCCATGGTGTAGCCCTTGGCGATCCCCGCCCCTTCCGCAATGGCGACGGCCTTGTCGATGCCAATGGGCGTTCCCTTGTCCGGCTCGGATTTGGGTACGGGCGAATTCTCGACCGTCCAACCCACCTCGCCGTGATGCTTCAACGGAACGGTGGAACCGGGCACATTGTCCCACAGCTCTGGCGGATAGCCCATGCCGTGGGCCGTCATCTGCTTGTTCAGCTGCGCACCCCAGAATGCCGACCACGGCATTCCCGATATCGCGAGAAACAGCACGATGAAGCCGGCGAAGGCGCCGGTCACCGCATGCAGATCGCGCCAGAACACGCGCCGCTTGGGGCTACCGCGCACGCTGGCAACACCGCCATCGCCGCGCGGCCACCACAGATAGATACCGGTGACAATCAGCACGATCATCCAGCCCGCGGCGATTTCGATGAGATGATTGGCTACCTTGCCGAACCACGCCAGCGAATGCAGCCGCCTCACGATATTCATAAGTTTCCATTCCTCATGCACGGAACCCAGCACCGCGCCGTCATAAGGATTGACATAGACGCTTACATTGCCCTGCTCGGTTTTGATCGCCACCTCCGCGCTGCGCTCTGCGGCAGGCGCCGGCGTATATTTGACGGGTGTTCCGGCGACGGCTGCATTCGCGCGCTTGATGATTTCCGATGCGGGGAGAGGCGTGGCCTGCGCTTCGGCGACATAGAGCCGCTTGGCCGACACCACGCTGTCGATTTCGTCCTTGAACAGATAAATGCCGCCGGTGATCGCCAGCAGGATGGCGAAGGGGATCACCAGGAGGCCCGCATAAAAATGCCAGCGCCAGATGGTGCGATAGAGTTTCGACGAGCGGAACGCTGCGCCTTCCATTGAAGTTTCGGCCATGGGAATGCCCTCATGTATGGCAGGCGCCGCCGTGGTGACGGCGAGCACGTGCCAGATTCAATTTCTTTGAAGATCAGGCGAGGGCGAGAACAGGTGGACCGCGAGGGGGGATATTTCGGTCGCGCCGGCTTTGGAGATGAAAGCGGCGATCCGCGCCTAGGGTCCATGAAATCCGGTTGCGCGGCTCTGATATTGCCGCTGCCGGTGAGATTGCCGCGTTTAAATATTTCGACGACGCTTGAACAAATAGGACCCCGCAGCATGGACAGCCAGGAGGGCCGCTGCCTGGCGCGCAGGGGATTTCCGAGCGAACTTCGGTTGCCTGGTTGGCGTGACCGTCGCCGTTATGGGCGGATGCAAGCCCGGCTGAAGCCATCAGCATCATGCCGACAGCAGCAAGGAGGCGTATGGTTCTCCAGATGCTCATCACATTGAGAGCCTGTCAGCCTTCCGCCAGCGCCGCCTCGATCAAGTTCACGGCTTCCGGGCTGCTCCATTCCGCGGGGCCGAGCAGGCGGCCGATTTCGCGGCCCTTCCGGTCGACCAGCACGGTCGCGGGGAGGCCCAGCGCCTGCAGCTCATTGAGGATGCGGGAGGAGGGTTCCACATAGAGCTTGAGCGCGTCCGCCCCGGTTTCCTTGAGAAAGGCCGAAGACGCCTCGATCCCCTTGCGGTCGATGCTGATCGCCACGACCTCGAAATCCTTGGAGCCAAGCTTGGCCTGAAGCTCGGCCAAGGCCGGCATTTCCTTCCGGCAGGGCGCACACCAGGTGGCCCAGAGGTTGATCAGCATGACGCGGCCCTGCCACTGGCTGACCCTCGTTTCCTTGCCGTTGCCATCGAAAAATTGGATGTCCGGCAGGGCTTTCCGTTCGGACCTCACCAGAAAGGCGGCGAGCGCCCCGGTGGACAATTCCTTCGTCACGCCGGGTGTGGCGCTGACACTGCTCATGGCGGCGGAGACCGGCCCCATGGCCTTGCGCTCGCCGCCCTGGAACCAGTAAATGCCGAGGCCCGCGGCCATGACCGCGATTGCGATGGAAAGAGACCGGGTTCTTAAGGGCTTTTTCTGATCGTTCATGTGCGTAGCTTTCGGCGGAATAAAGGGTTTTCAATGACCAACAAGATGTGGGGCGGGCGGTTTCAGGCGGGGCCGGACCGGGTCATGGAGGAGATCAACGCCTCGATTGATTTCGACAAGCGCCTTTTCGCACAGGACATCGCAGGCTCCAAGGCCCATGCCGCCATGCTGGCGGACCAGGGCATCATCTCGAAGGTCGATGCCAGCGATATCAGGCGGGGCCTTGATGCGGTTGCGGCTGAGATCAAGGCCGGCACCTTCACTTTTTCGCGGGCGCTGGAGGACATTCATCTCAATATCGAATCCCGCCTCAAGGACCTGATCGGCCCCGCTGCCGGAAGGCTGCATACGGCCCGTTCCCGCAACGACCAGGCGGGTTTGGATTTCCGCCTCTATGTGCGGGAAACCATCGAACGGCTCGATGGACAGTTGCAGGACCTGCAACGCGCGCTGGCTGAAAAGGCCTTGACGCACGCGGCAACGATCATGCCGGGCTTCACCCATATGCAGGTGGCTCAGCCCGTGACCTTCGGCCACCACTGCCTAGCCTATGTCGAGATGCTGGCGCGGGATCGCTCCAGGCTGGCGGACGCGAAACGCCGCATGAATGAATGCCCGCTAGGTGCCGCAGCCCTTGCCGGGACATCCTTCCCCATCGACCGGCATGCCACCGCCAAGGCTTTGGGTTTCGACCGGCCCACGCGCAATTCGCTCGATACGGTGGCCGACCGTGATTTCGTGCTGGAGACGCTGTCAGCCTGCGCCATCTGCGCGGTGCACTTGTCGCGGCTTGCGGAAGAAATCGTCATCTGGTCGACGGCGCAATTCCGTTTCGTAAAGCTTTCCGACAAATTCACCACCGGTTCCTCGATCATGCCGCAAAAGCGCAACCCCGACGCTGCCGAACTGGTGCGCGCCAAGCCGGGGCGCATCATCGGCGCGCTCACCGCCCTGCTCGTGGTGATGAAGGGCCTGCCCCTCACCTATTCCAAGGACATGCAGGAGGACAAGGAACCGGCTTTCGATGCTTTCGATTCCCTCTTGCTTGCGCTTGCTGCGACGACGGGCATGGTGAAGGACATGGTGCCGGACGAGAAGGCCATGCGCGAGGCCGCCGCCAGCGGCTTCTCCACCGCAACCGATCTTGCCGACTGGCTCGTCCGTACACTGAAGATGCCGTTCCGCGAAGCGCACCACGTGACGGGCAGCCTCGTGGCGCTGGCTGAGAAGAAGGGCTGCGGCTTGGCCGAACTTGCGCTCTCCGATATGCAGAGCGCCGAGCCACGCATCACCAGGGATATCTACAAGGTGCTCACCGTCGAATCTTCCGTGGCCTCGCGCACCAGCTTCGGCGGCACGGCACCTCAGAACGTCAAGCGTGAAGCAAAACGCTGGCTAAAGCTGCTCGAAGCCTGATAGGATCGTCTCCATGAAAATCACTCTGCTCCTGATTGCTTTGTCTTTAGGCCTTGCCGCCTGCGGCGTGCGCGGCGATCCCGAGCCCCCGCCTGCCTTCACGCAAAGCCAGTAGCCTCCCATGCACCATTTTGCCTATCGGGGCGGCGTGCTCCATGCCGAGGACGTGGACCTGAAGGCGCTCGCCGAAGAGGTGGGAACGCCTTTCTATTGCTATTCGACCGCCACCATGACCCGCCACTACCGCGTCATGTCGGAGGCTTTCAAGGCCACCGATCACTCAATCTATTACGCGATGAAGGCCAATTCCAATCAGGCGGTCATCAAGACCATGGCGAGCCTGGGTGCTGGCATGGATGTGGTTTCCGAAGGGGAATTGCGAAGGGCGCTCGCGGCAGGCGTTCCGGCGCGCAAGATCGTGTTCTCCGGGATCGGCAAGATGGCGCGCGAGATGGCCTTTGCCCTCAAGGAGGGCATCGCCTGTTTCAATATCGAGTCGGAGCCTGAGCTCGAACTTCTGGCAAGTGTTGCCACCCGCACCGGGCAACGCGCCAAGGTGTCGATCCGCGTCAATCCCAATGTCGACGCCAAGACGCATCAGAAGATCACCACCGGTACTGCGGAAAACAAATTCGGCATTTCGCGGGATCGCGCGCTGCAGGTCTATGCCCGTGCTGCCGAACTCTCCGCCCTTGATGTGGTGGGTGTCGACATGCATATCGGCAGCCAGATCACCGAGCTCGCGCCCTTCGAACAGGCATACAAGATCATGGCCGAGCTAACGGCGGAGCTGCTGGCGGCGGGGCACAACATCCGCCACCTCGATCTGGGCGGCGGTCTGGGCGTGCCTTACCGCGGCAGCAACGATGTTCCTCCGCACCCGGATGAATATGCCGCCATGGTGAAGCGGACGCTGGGCCACCTAGGCCTCAAATACATGCTGGAGCCCGGACGGATGATCGTGGGCAACGCCGGCATCCTCGTATCGCGCGTGATCTACGTGAAGGAGGGCGATGCCAAGCATTTCATCATCCAGGACGCGGCGATGAACGACCTCATCAGGCCGACCCTTTATGATGCCTATCATGAGATCATCCCCGTAGCGGAGCCATCCGACGGCGCGATGATGGAAGCCGACATTGTGGGGCCGGTGTGCGAATCCGGTGACTACTTCGCGAAGACGCGGCGTCTGCCGAGGGTGGCTGAAGGCGATCTTCTCGCGGTCATGACGGCGGGCGGCTATGGCGCGGTGCAGTCGGGCACCTACAACACGAGGCCCCTCATTGCGGAGGTTTTGGTTAACGGCGGCAGATGGGCTCTGGTGCGTCCCCGCCAGACCTATGAGGAGTTGATCGGACTCGACAGGCTGGCGGGCTGGCAGGAAAAGGCCTGAGCATAATTTGGCCGTTCTGTGCTAGGATGCTGGCCGTCATGTCCGGCACCGGCCAGAAGCACATAGAGCTCAAGATCGCGGCCGCCCGCTTGGCCATCGGTTTCGAGCGCGCCTGGGACGCGCTGCTTTGGCCGCTGCTCATCAGCGCTGCTTTCCTCGCGCTGGTTTTTTCGGGCGTCTTGCCAGCCCTTGCCGCCTCCTTGCGGCTGGCACTCGCCTTGCTGCTGGTCTTGGCCTTCCTGTGGTCGCTCCGGCCCCTGTTCCGGCTGGCCTGGCCCTCGCGCCATGCCGCCATGCGGCGGATCGAGGCGAGGTCGCAGCTTGTCCACCGCCCGGTCTCAGCCCGCGAGGACCGGCTCGTCGAGGGAACAACGGATCCGCTGCAACTGACGATATGGCAGGAGCACAAGCTGCGCCAACTCCGTCAGCTTCAGAATCTGCGAATTGGGAAACCGCAATCCACTTGGCGCGACCTCGATGCGCGCGCGTTGCGTGTGCCAGCAGCGCTCGCCCTTCTGGCAAGCGTGTTGCTCGGGCAGGGGAGCCTTTCAGGTAATTTCAACGATACGTTTGCCGTTGCTCCCCGGGCCGAGGCCCAGGGCCTCGCCCTCGACGCCTGGCTGAAACCCCCGGCCTATACGGGCAAGGCGCCCCTTATGCTCACGAGCCCGGCCATGGCCGAGCGCCTCAAAGCCGGCGAAGACATCACCGTTCCCGAAAACTCGACGCTGACGCTCCGCCTCTCCGGTGCGGACGAGCCGCGTCTCAGTTTCCACGATATTCTCGATGCGAACACCGCCGAAATTACCGGGTTTGCTTCCAGCAACAAGTCCGACAAGGGCCTGTTCCAGTCCGAAACCAAACTCTCCCGGCCAGCCCTAGTGAGAGTGATGGACGGCAGTAGCGAACTCGCCTCCTGGCGGATCACGCTCATTCCCGATCAGCCGCCCACCGTTGCCATCACCGAAGACCCCGCAGGCGACGGTTCGGGCACGCTTACGGTGAAATGGAAAACCGCCGACGATTACGGCGTCACCGGGATTGCCGCGGAATTTTCTTTGTCGGATGCGCAGGACGACGGTCTCGGCATCGATGGCAATGGCATCTTCCTCTACGACCCGCCGAAATTCCCCATCTCGCTCCGCAAAGCCTCGCCGAAAGAGGAAGCATCGAGTTCAACCGCCGATCTGACCGAACATCCATGGGCGGGCTTCATGGTCGAGCTGGTGCTGGAGGCCAAGGACGCAGCCGGCCACAAGGGCGCCAGCGAAATGCGCCGCTTCCGCTTGCCCGAGCGCTTATTCGTAAAGCCGCTGGCCAAGGTGCTGATCGAACAACGCCGCCATCTCATTCTGAAGCCGGACCGGCAGGGCCAGGTGGCGCAGATGCTGGAAGCTTTGCTCGCCTATCCCGAAGGCCTGATCGAGGGCAGCGGCAATTATCTCGCCATCGCCGCTATCATCTCGCGCCTCAAGGCGACCAGAAGCCAAGACGATGTCGACGTCGCCGTCAACATGCTGTGGCGCACGGCCGTCGGCATTGAGGACGGCAGCATGGCCAGTGCCCGGGCCGAGCTTGAGGCCTTGCGCCGCGAACTCGAAAGGGCGCTGGCGGAAGGTGCATCGCCTGAACGGATTGCCGAGCTCATGGACAAGCTCAGGGGCGCCATGGACCGCTACATGCAATCCCTCATGCAGGAAATGGAAAAGCGTATGCGCGAGGGCAATGTCGCGCAGAGCCAGCAGCCAAGCCAGACGATTTCGCCGGAAGATTTGCAGAAGATGCTCGACATGATCGAGCAGCTGGCCCAGAGCGGCGCTAATGACGCGGCCCGGGAGATGCTGTCGCAGCTCGACCAGATTCTCCGCAACCTGCAACCGGGAATGCAGCAGGCCCAGCCGCAGCGCGACACGCCGCTGTCGAAAATGCTCGATCAGCTGTCCGAACTGATGCGCAAGCAACAGGGCCTGATGGACGACACCCAGCGCATGCAGCAGCCGGGCGAGGGCGATCTCACCGATCCGAACGGAGAGCCGTCCGACGGCCAGGGCAACCGCTTTTCGCCCGATGGCCTTGCCGGCCAGCAACAGGATCTCGCCGGTATCTTGCAGGAGCTGATGCGCCAATTGGGTCAGAACGGCCTTGAGACGCCGCCCTCGCTTGGCGATGCGGGCAAGAATATGGAGGGCGCTGAAGGCTCCCTCCGTGGCGCCGACCGGGAAGGCGCACTCGATCAGCAAGGCGAGGCTATGGCGAAACTCCGCGAAGGGGCAGAGGGCATGGCCCAGCAATTGCTGCAGCAGGGCCAGGGCCAGCAGGGCAGCTACGGCCGCCACGGCGAAGCCCGGGGCGAAACCGACCCACTGGGCAGGCCGATGCCCTATCACGGCAAGGATACGGGCCCCGAAGAGAACATGCTGCCCACCGAACTGGCGATCCGCCGCGCCCGTGAAATCCTCGACATGCTGCGCGCCCGCGCCAATGAGCAACTGCCGAAACTCGAGCGCGACTACATCGAACGCCTGCTGCGCGGGCTTTACTAATTCTCATTCTCCTCTCCCCTTTGGGGAGAGGAAGGGGCCCAAGCGAAGCTTGGGAAGGTGAGGGCCTGCGTGCTATTCGTCGCAACACAATCCCCTCATCGTCCCACCGCGTTCCGCGGCGGGCCCCTCCATCTCCAAGGGAGAGGGAAGAACTAAGTAGGTCCGCTCTTGGAAATCTCCGCTCTTATTCCTGCTTATTGGATACAGCAGGCTCTCAACGGGCTGATGCTGGCCAGCCTTTATGTAACTCTCGCCACCGCCTATGCCTTGCTGCAGGGCATTACCAACCGGATCATTCTCTCCTTCGGCGATTTCGCGACCTATGGCTCCTTTGCCGCCGTTTACGCTGCACTTTGGGCGCTGCTTGGCGGCAGCGAAGGTTTTGCCGTGATGGCCCTGGCGCTAGTGGCCGGCATGATGGCCGCTGCGGCCCTTGGCAGTGCCAGTCACGCCATGGTGTTTGCACCCATCCTGCGCTCTCCAAGCCAGGCCGTGATGATTGCCTCGATCGGCTTGTCCATCATCATTCAGGAAGTCATGCGCCTGCAATCCGGCGCCCGTGACCAGTGGCTGTCGCCCCTGTTCGGCGATGGTATCGGTTTGGTTGGCGGCGCCTTTCCGGTGCAGATCGGATTTACCCAGCTCGCAGTGCTGGCCGTCGCTTCGACAGCGCTAGCCGCGCTCCTCTTCGGCATGCGCTATTCCGCAGCCGGACGCCTGTGGCGGGCGACTGCACAGAACGCCCTCTTGGCACAACTCTCCGGCGTCAACACGAGATCGGTGTTCCAATGGTCCTTCGTGGTGGCGAGCGTGCTCGCCAGCATCTCCGGCTGGATTGTCGCCGTCGCCTATGGCGGCGTCAGCTTCTCCATGGGGCTGGTGCTGGGCTTCAAGGCCATGTTCGCCGCCATCATCGGCGGCTTCGGAACGATTGGCGGCGCCATTGCCGGTGGCCTTTTCCTTGCAGCGCTTGAAACGGCTTGGACCGCCTCCATGCCCATGGCCTACCGCGATGTCGCGGTCTTTGGTATCATCATCCTGATCCTGGTTTTGAAACCCGAAGGCCTGCTGGGCAGCCCCTATCGCCGCGAGAGTGAAGCATGAAAACGATGACCCGCCGCAATGTGCTTCTGGCGCTAGGTTGCGCCGGCCTTCTTGCCGGCTGCGGCGATGATGTTGCAAAACCCTATGTCGAGTTCGTGGGCGGTGGTTTCATCTTTAACTACCGCACCGCCAATCATTACTATGGCTTCGTGGTCCGCCAGAAGAAGCCCTTGCCCGAGGGCAGCAAACTGGAAGCGCGTTTCGAAATGCCGGGGGGAGCGCCGGAGCAAGTGCTTGAGCAGCCGTCTCGTCCAGGGCAGCTGCAATATGTCTTCCAGACCGGCGATCTCCAAGGCATCGTCAAGGGCCATCCCTACAAGGCTATCCTTCGCATCCTTGACGGAACGACCGGCGCTGAAATCGCCAAATATGAGAAGTCCTTCAAGACGGAAGTCGACCAGTCCGCATTGCCTGAGGAGCCGCTGGTGGTGGGCCCCGGCTACCAAAAACCAGCGCTTCAGTAATTATCCGGCCGCATCGGGCTCGATTGCCGCCGGCACGATCACCCGCAATGCCTTGGGTCGAATCCGATATTTGAGCGGCGGCTGAAGGTGCAGCACCTCGCCATCGAGCGCGACCTTGAGCCGCCGCCGGCGGCTGGCGACGATCATGTCTTCCCCCTCGAAGGTGACAACGTCGTCAGGTTTTTCACGGTTCGCGAGAATGCCAAACAGGCTGACCAGCAGCCTCCAGCGGGTGGACGCCGTCGGCATCATGAGCCAGAGCTTTCCCTGGTCGATCGCGGCCCGCTTTCCCAGTTGCGCCAAGCTCGTCTCATAGGGATTATTGCCAATGAAAAGCACGGGCGCGTTGCGCCGCAGCGGCGATCCAGGCTCTGGATGCAGTTCCAGATAGAGTTGGGGAAATTGCACGAGAATATGGAACGAGGCCCGGAGCAGCGCCGGAAACTTCCGGTAACCCGATTTCTGCAGGCTCTCGCGCACTTTCACCATATCAGGATAAAGCCCCAGACCTGAGTTGTTGAGAAATATCCGGCCGTTGACCTCGCCCACATCGACCGATTTCACGCAGCCTGCGGCAATGGTCTTGACGGCGTCTTCGATTTCAAGCGGCACGCCCATGTCGCGGGCGAAGTGGTTGAGCGTGCCGAGCGGCAAAACGCCAAGCGTCTTGTCGTCCTTTCCAACCAATTCGGAAGCCACAGCGTTGATGGTCCCGTCCCCGCCCCCTGCGACAATAACCTCGAAGTCCCCCTTGACGGCTTCCTTTGCCAAAGCAGCAATGGATTTTCCTTTCCCAGGTTCGAGGATTTCAGGGCGAACGCCATGCTTGGCGAACATCTCCATCAGGAGATCACGCGAGGCTTTCCCAGCCGTTCCCGAATGGCTGTTGATGATGCAGCAAATCCGCAAGTTTGACACGGGCTCCTCGAAGAAAAGAACAAATACCGCAAGCATCAATATAAGGACTAGTGTCTGAAATGACGAATGCCGGTGAAGACCATGGCCAGTCCGGCATCGTCGGCCGCCTTGATGATTTCTTCGTCCTTGATGGAGCCCCCGGGTTGGATCACCGCCGTGGCTCCCGCTTCGGCAGCCTGCAGAACGCCGTCGGCAAACGGGAAAAAGGCGTCGGACGCCACAACCGAACCGTTGATCGCGTCTCCGCCCTTGCGGGCCGCGATGTGAACCGCATCAACCCGCGACATCTGCCCGGCGCCGATGCCAACGGTTGCGCCATCCTTGGCATAGACGATGGCGTTCGACTTCACGTGCTTCGCCACGCGAAAGGCAAAATTCAGATCGGCAAGCTCCTGCCTCGTCGGTTCGCGGCGCGTAACTGTTTCAAGATTGTCGATGTGGCCATTGTCGCGGGTTTGCACCAGCAATCCGCCGGCGATCGATTTTACCGCGACCCCGCTCGACGGGGACACGTCATCGATCGTGAGAAGCCGCAGATTTTTTTTTGCGGCGACAATGGCGACGGCATGTTCATCCGCCCCCGGAGCGACGATGACTTCGGTGAAGAGACCCACGATCTCTTCCGCCGTCGCAGCATCGAGCTTGCGGTTCAGCGCCACAATGCCGCCGAAAGCGCTGACGGCGTCCGAGCGCAGCGCCTTGCGGTAGGCCTCCAGCAATGAAGCGCCGACGGCGACGCCGCAGGGATTGGCGTGCTTGACGATGACGCAAGCCGCCTCGCGGTCGAACTCCGCGAGGCATTCAAGCGCCGCGTCCGTATCGTTGAGGTTGTTGTAGGAGAGTTCCTTGCCCTGCAATTGGCGCGCATTGGCAACGCCCGCGCGGCCTTCCCCATTCGCATAAAGTGCGGCCTGCTGATGCGGATTCTCGCCATAGCGAAGCGTCTGCAGGCGGCGTCCGCCGATGCTAAAATAAGCGGGCAGCGGATCGTTCAATTCCTGTGCGAACCATTGCGCAATTGCCGCATCATAGGCGGCCGTGCGGCCAAAGGCGTTGGCCGCGAGCGACTGCCGCGTCTTGAAGGTCGTTGCACCGCCGCCGGCCGTCATCTCCGCGATGACCGCACCATAATCTTGCGGATCGACGATGACTGTGACGCTGTCGTGGTTCTTGGCCGCCGCCCGGATCATCGCGGGTCCACCCACGTCGATAGTCTCAATTGCCTCTTCCCAGCCTGCGTTCTTCGCAACTGCATCCTCAAAAGGATATAGATTGGCCGCGAGCAGATCGATATCGCCGATGCCATGCTCAGCTTGCGCCGCGGCGTGCTGGGCGTTCCCACGGACGGCCAGCAGCCCTCCATGAATTTTAGGATGCAGTGTCTTGACGCGGCCATCCATGATCTCGGGAAAGCCCGTCAGCGCCGCCACATCGACAACCTTGATGCCCGCCGCGGCAAGGGCTTTGGCGGTGCCGCCCGTGGAAATCAGCTCAATGCCGAGTTCCGCGAGCGCCCGCGCGAAAGCGACGAGCCCCGTCTTGTCGGACACTGAAAGAAGGGCGCGTCGGATTGGCCTCTGCATCGGCTGCTCCCATAGCATGCCTCACCTTCAAGACCATTCAGAAAGGCAGCGGCGGAGAAGCTCCGTTGACCTCATTGTGCCGCACCTGGCGCTCAATTTTCCGGAACGCCCAATTGATCCGCTGAGCCGTTTCGGTCGTGCCGCGAATGACGATCTGCTGGCTATTCCGCGGTCCGTTGCCCGCGAGGTAAACACTGTCTTCCAGCGTCATCGCCCCGCCGCGCGCCAAAAACTGCCAGGCGTCCTTGTTCGGCAGCAGCAGGATGACGGCCGCCCCTTTGCGGTTGGCGGAGGCCTTGACCGAGGGATGGAGATGAAACCGTATCGTGAAAGGGGCAGCCGGCTGACCCTTTTGGAACTGCTCGATTCTATCCTCCCCGCGAAAATCATGGCCGTCCGGCGCCAGAAAAAATTCGCGGCTATGGACCAACCTGGAAGATGCGCTTCGAGCCTTGACCAGCGCGCCCTGCGCCGACTCGACAAGCTCCGCCCCAACCTGGCTCGGTTCGCCGCGCCGTGGAGCGCCATCATCCAATTGCAAGGTCGAATGCGCGGCGGCGGAGCGGGCCGCGTTCAGCCACTCGGGCGAAGCGTTGACGGGAATGCCACAGGAGCCGACGATGCGCTGCGTCCCGTGGGAAAACTCGAAAGCCAGGGCGCTATCGCAAATGGTAGGGGCGCCGCAATCGGCGATCACCACGGACTGACCATGATTCATGCGGCAATAGCCCGTGTGCGGAGCGTGGGACAGGGGCAGGCCTTGCACGGCATCGTACTCAAAGACGGCCCTCATTGTGGCCGGGTTCGTGCGTTCGACGCCCTGGAACACCGCCAGTCCCTCATCGCCATGGGAGAGCGTGCGCAACATGGGAAGGGCGCGCTCCACCGCGGCATGGAGGCTGTAGGGAATGGCAATGCGCTGGGCCTCCATGGCGGCGCGCAACAGCACGAGATCGGCGAGGAGATCAAGTAGCGTCTGGGGGTTGCGATCGGTAGGGCCGCCGTCGGGCAGGATGACTGAGGGGATGAGGGAAGCAACGGAAGATAGCGCGGTGTTCCGCAGGGAACCGCCGCCACGGAAGGCCAGCGCCGCTGTCAGCATGGCAATTGACTGGCGCAACCGGTCTTGGCCGTTGCGCGGCCGGAGATTGAAGAGACGGCCGGTCTCGCGCGTGACCAGCCGCAGGAAGCGCGATTCGAAATTTTGAGGCGCTCCCGCCAGCAGGAAATGCGCATGACGGGAAAAGGACACGAGACGGGAGCACGATGCCTGAAATGACGGGCGCCGCCTCTGCGCCGCCCAACTCAAAACCAGGTTGCGGGCAAACGCCCTGTAGAGGGCAAGCCCCGGCGCTTCCAGATGCGAAAGCCAGGAGAAGCCTGAAAGTTCATCGGCCCATTTCGCGCATGGCGGCTTTGCTTCGAAGATCCGCATGGGCTGGCACTCAATTCGGTGCCCGGCAAAAGCGAAAATGCCGCGATAAAGGTGTTGGGCAATGAGGGGGTTTCCCGCCAGCAAGACGGGGAGCACCGGGGCCACGCCTGTGAATGGCGTAATGCCGCTCCCGGTCAGGCGGGACCTGATCTCCGTGGCGAGGTCGCCCAGGAGAGGGAGGAAGCTGGCGCCCTCATCGCCAAATGTCGTGCTGTGCCCGGTCATGTCTCGCGTGGGTAGGGAAGGAGGAAGCGGGCAGTTTGCGGAGCGGTTGGTTAACGATTTGATAACGATCTTCAGAAAGACCGTATTAACCTTGCCGCAAAAAACCCGTCGAGGCCGGACGATCCGCCGATTGCCATGTGGGGCAGGGTGCGGAGGAAGCCCTGTTCCGTGAGCATGTGGGCTTCGATGCCGTATTCGCCCGGAGTTACCGGCTTCACGGCGAAATGCGGGTGCGCGGCAAGAAAGGGCGCGATCTGTCTCTCCCCTTCCGCCGCTTCCAGCGAACAGACGCAATAGACCAACATGCCATCCGGCTTCACCAGCTTCGCCGCCTGCGCCAGCATGCGCGACTGAACGGGGGCCAGCACACCGATATCAGCCGCCTGCTTGATATAGGGGAGTTCGGGATGGCGGCGAATGGTGCCTGTGGAGGAGCACGGCGCATCGAGGAGCACGGCGTCGAAGTCTTCCCTCGGTTCGAAGCTAAGTGCATCGGCCACAACCACCTCGGCATGCAAGCCCGTTCGCCTGAGATTGTCTCGAAGGCGCTCCAGCCGGCGTGCGGAATGATCGACAGCGGTCACGTACACGCCCGAGGCGCAAAGCTGCAGGGTCTTGCCGCCGGGGGCCGCGCACAGGTCGAGAACGTTTTTGCCTGCAACTTCGCCTAGAAGGCGCGCCGGGATAGCGCTCGCCGCATCCTGCACCCACCAGGCGCCTTCTCTGTATCCTGGCAGATTTTCAATGGGGCCTTGTGTCTTGTTCAGCCGGACGCTGCCCGTCGGCAGGACTTCGCCACCGAGGCGTTCGGCCCATATGGAGGCATTTTCGGGCACCGTAAGATCAAGCGTCGGCTCCACCATATGCGCCGCGGCGACTTCGATTGCGGTGTCTGGACCATAGGCCTTCGACCACCGTGACCATAGCCAGTCCGGCGTATTGAGCCTTGGACCATCCAGCCCCTCAAGCATGGACTTGCCCTTCTCCGCCACCTTGCGCAGCACGGCGTTGATTAGGCCTGCAAAATGCAAGGCATTGCTGTCGCCCTTCGCCAGTCGCACGGAGAGATCGATCACCGCATGCGGCGGCTGGTCGAGAAACAACAATTGTGTCGCGCCAAGGGTTAGAATGATTTGCGCGGAGCCGGATTTGCGCGGCAATGGCTTCGACAAAAATACATCGACGACAGCCTCCGCCTCCCCCTTGTGGCGTAAGGTGGCGAGGACCAGTGCCAAGAGAAAACCCCGGTCGCGGGGATCGAGGCTCGCCGTCTCCGGCAAGGCTTCAATGGCGTCATCGAACACCATCCTCTTGTGAAGAATTTTTCCGAGAACCTGGAGGGCAAGGCTGCGGACCTTAAGACCGGCCTTGTCCTCAGTTCCGAACGCGCTCAGCCCCAAGGGCCGCGCCGGGCGCGAGCCCACGGTCCGCTCCGCGGTTGAGCGGCGGGTGCGGTGTCCGATCCCGTCATCATCGCCTGCAGGGCGGCAATGCGGTTTTCCGGGGCGGGATGGGTCGAGAACAGATTGTCCATGCGCTGCCCCGACAGCGGATTGATGATGAAGAGATGCGCCGTCGCAGGATTGGCTTCCGCCGTGTGGTTCTCAACCCGCTGCGCCGCGTTTGACATTCTCGCCAGGGCGGACGCCAGAGCCATCGGGTTGCCGGAAATCTCGGCACCCACCCGGTCGGCGCCATATTCGCGCGTGCGGCTGATCGCCATCTGCACCAACATGGCGGCAAGGGGCGCGATGATCATCAATGCGATGGCGCCGAACGCGCCGAGCGGATTGTCACGCCCGCGGGCGCCGCCGGAAAACATGGCGAAATTGGCGAGCATCGAGATGGCCCCGGCGATCGTCGCCGTCATGGTCATGAGCAGCGTGTCGCGGTTCTTCACATGGGCAAGCTCATGGGCCATGACGCCCGCGATCTCCTCGCGGCTCAGCATCTGCAATAGACCCGTGGTCGCCGCCACGGCGGCATTTTCCGGATTGCGGCCCGTGGCGAAGGCGTTGGGCTGAGGATTGTCCATGATGTAGATTTTGGGCATCGGCAGATTGGTGCGCTCCGCCAGTTCGGCCACCAGATCGTAAAAATCCGGCGCCGTGGCGCGGTCGATCTGGCGCGCCCCGTGCATGCGGAGCACCATCTTGTCGGAGTTCCAGTAGGCGAAGAAATTCATGGCCGCCGCCACGGCAAAAGCAATCACCATGCCCGACTGGCCGCCGAGCAAATATCCCACCGCCAGGAACAGGCCGGTCATGGCCGCCAGCAGAAGGCCGGTGCGCATGGTGTTCATGGGCCGCTATTCTCCTTGCTCAAACCTCGCACGCCTGCCCATATGATAGCCATGGAAAGTTTGGACAAGACCTTGTCGCCCGAAGCAAGGCGGGCCCTCGCCGAAGCGGACGCCCGCCGCAAAGCCCCATCGCCGCCTCTCCCAAAGGAGCTCAACGGCCGCAAGGGCCGCGAACCCACCCGCTACGGCGATTGGGAAAGCAAAGGGATTGCCAGCGATTTCTGACAATCTCCAAAATGTCATCGCCGGATTTATTCCGGCGTCCCATTCCTCCGCTTCCGAGTGATCGCGGGGACACCAAGCTGAAGATTCTTTCACTCCGTCATGCCAGCGAAAGCTGGCATCCCGCTTCGCCTTGAAACCTCGGTACCGACTCGTCGAAGCGGGATTCCGGCTTTCGCCGGAATGACGGGACCAGGAACGACCAAGGCCGCGATTTGGCGATTTCAAGGGTTCTGATAAATGACCATGGCGTGGGGCGCATATCGTTCTTGACCGGACAGCAGTGAAACGCTCGGCCTTATTCACTCAGTCGAAACCCAGCGTGCGGCGGATATCCTTCGCCGTGACGCCCTCCTCGCGCAACGCGCGGAGCGACTTGGCGCCTCCGCTCTTGGAAAGCTTGCCTCCCGTCTGATCTTGGATGAGTTCGTGGTGATGATAGTGCGGGGAGGGAAATCCGAGCAGCCGTTGCAACATCAAGTGGACCGGTGTCGCCGCTTCCAGATCGCGCCCGCGCACCACATGGGTGATGCCTTGCAGATGATCGTCGGTGACGACGGTCATGTGATAGCTGGTGCCGATATCCTTGCGTGCGATGATGACGTCACCCCAAACAGCCGCGTTGTGAATCCCGGTGCGGGCAGCGGCTTTGGCCATGTCGATTCGGAGCGCATAGGGTTTGCCTTCTGCCACGCGCAACTCGATTTCGCTTGCTGTCAGAGCACGGCAGGTGCCGGGATAAAGCGGCTGGCCTTCGGGATCGTGCGCCAGACCGCTTCTCGCTATATCGCCGCGCGAACAGAAACAGGGATAGAGCAAACCCATCTCCGCCAGACGTTTCTGCTGCGCGCGGTAGTCCGCCAGATGTTGGCTCTGGATGCGCACCGGCTGCTCCCAGGCGAGGCCAAGCCATGTGAGTTCAGCGAGCACGCGCCGTGTGAGTTCCGCCGTGCAGCGAAGCGTGTCGGTATCCTCGATACGGATGATGAAGCGCCCGCCCGTCTCCCGCGCCATCCGCTCGTTCAGCAACGCTGAAAAAGCATGCCCTAGATGCAATTCGCCATTGGGACTCGGTGCAAAGCGGAATGCGGGAACGCTCATGACCTGCTATTGCGGTGCCCGAGGTTAAAGGTCAACGCGCGATGCATGTATTGGAATGCGAATCGGATGTTGCGGCGGCGGTTGCCCATCTGCTTGCCCTTGAACCACGCTTTGCGGCGGTGCTGAACGCCCACGGCCACCCGCCGCTTCGCCGGGCCGATGCAAGCCTTGAAGGCCTCCTGCGCATCATCACCGACCAATTGATTTCCCGGCAAGCCGGCATTGCCATCTGGCGGCGCATCGAAGAGAGGCTGGCACCCTTCGAGCCCGCAATCATCGCGCGAAAACGCGAGGCGAGCCTGATGAAGCTAGGTCTCTCGGGCGCCAAGGCGCGAAGCTTCAAGGCCGTCGCCGCGGCCGTCGCCGATGGCCGGCTCGACTTCGCAGCGCTCGTAAAATTGCCCGACACAGAAATCCTCCGTAGGCTGACCGCCCTGGAGGGCATCGGCCCCTGGACGGCCGATATTTTCCTTCTCACCGCGATGGGCCGGTCCGATGCCTGGCCTGCCGGCGATCTCGCCCTGCAGGTCGCGGCGCAACACCTGTTCGATCTCCGCGCGAGGCCAAACCACAAGCAATTGACGGAAATGGCGGAGAGCTGGAGGCCCTGGCGCTCGGTGGCGGCAAGGCTGCTATGGAGCCATTATCGCGGCCTGAAAGGAATATCCCAGACCGTGTTGTAGGCCCCCTTCACAGAACCGCCACACAAGATATAGTAGTACATATCTCGAACGAAGAGGTTGCGTGTGTATCAAACGCCGGAAGCCTGCCCCGCTCT
>JBGTJO010000183.1:0-3253 GCA_041745135.1 Aestuariivirga sp.
CACGTCCATATCGACCTGTGGGAGCCTTATCTTGAACCCATTTGACGGGGAGCTCGTCTTTCGCGAGCCCTGGGAGGCGCAGGCCTTCGCCATGGCCGTGAAGCTCCATGAGGCCGGTCACTTCACCTGGAGCGAATGGGCAGAAACCTTCGGCGCTGAAATCGCCGCTCATCCCAATCGCGCCTATTATGAGAATTGGCTTGCGGCCCTCGAAGACCTTGTCGAGCGCAAGAACCTGTTGACTTCAGCCGAGCGCGAGCACCGCATTCAAGAATGGGACCACGCCGCCCGCTTGACGCCGCACGGCCAACCCATCGAACTCATCCGATCGTAGCAAGCCAGGGGAACTGCTCGATCAACCAATAGGAAAACCCCTGCATCGATCCGGTAAGAAACAAGACGCCGGTGAGAACAAGCAAGCCGCCCATGATCCGTTCAACGGTCAGCAGATGCTTTCGGAAGCGTTTCTGGAAGGCCACGAAACTTCCCACCCCCGCCGCCGCCAGCAGAAATGGAATACCAAGCCCCGCCGAATAGACGGCGAGCAAGCCTGCACCCTTCGCCACATCCTGCTCGCTCGCGGCGATCGACAGGATAGCCGCCAGCACCGGTCCGATGCAGGGCGTCCAGCCGAATGCGAAGGCAAGCCCTATGCCGTAAGCGCCAAGCAGCCCCGCCGGCCGGGTTTCCGTGTGGTAGCGGACCTCGCGCTTGAACAGCCCGATCCTGAACACGCCGAGAAAGTTCAGCCCCATGAGGATGATGGCGACCCCCGCGATCCGCGCGAGCAGAATCATATGGGATTGCAGCAACTGCCCGATGGCCGAGGCGCTGGCTCCCAGCGCCACGAAAACGGTGCTGAAGCCGAGCACGAAGAACAGCGCAGCCAACAGGGTACGCCGCCACTGCGACGTGATCCGCTCCTCGGATCGCGACAGTTCTTCAAGCGAGGCGCCCGTGATGAAACACAGATAGGGCGGCACCAGCGGCAAAACGCAGGGGCTCAGAAAGCTGATGACCCCCGCGAGGACCGCTGCACCAATGGAAACTTGAAGGTCCATATAACCCTAACTGGCAGGAGAACACCCCCGCCGCAATTCAACATCCCGTCACGTCTCCGGCACC
The DNA here is from genome assembly GCA_041745135.1 of Aestuariivirga sp. GTDB lineage: Bacteria > Pseudomonadota > Alphaproteobacteria > Rhizobiales > Aestuariivirgaceae > Aestuariivirga. The sequence continues at coordinate 1,126 of JBGTJO010000183.1, forward strand.
TTGACATTCATCACAACCCAAGTATGTTATATTATAACATTACATGGAGAAACCATGCGCTGGCTCACCTCCCTGCTTGTCGCCCTGGCCATGACCCAAGCTGCCTTTGCCGGCCCCCAGGTCATTGCCTCTATCCTGCCGGTGCACAGCATCGTCTCCGCAGTGATGGGCGACATCGGCGCCCCGGGCCTCTTGCTTTCCGGCAAGCTGTCAGAGCACACGGCAACTTTCACGGCGTCCCAGCTTTCAAAACTTGGCCAAGCCGACCTTGTGTTCATCATAGGCCACGGCCTTGAAGCCAAGCTTGCGCAAATCGGCGGCAGTGAAGCGGTGAACGGCAAGCATTTCGTTGAACTCTCCGCGGCCCCGGGCCTCAAAACCCATAAAGTCCGTGAAGGCGGCGCCTGGGAAGCCCATGAACACCAGCACCAAGATGCCGGGCACGATGAGCATGCCGAAGGCGTTCTAACCTTCGATCCCCATGTTTGGCTTGATCCTGAAAACGGCAAAGCGATGGCCAAAGCCATCGCCGCCGAACTGGCCAAAACCGATCCCGCCAACGCCGCGGCCTACGCCGCCAACGCCGCGCGCTTTGCAGCGAACATCGATGCCGCGTCCAAGGACATCGCAGAGGGTCTCGCCGGGGTTCGTGACAAGCCCTTCATCGTCTTCCACGACGCCTATCAATATTTCGAGAAACGTTTCGGCCTCCGGGCGGTGGGCTCCATCGCCAACGTATCGGGAGCCTCGCCCTCGGCAAAGCGCCTGAAAGAGATCCGCGACAAGCTCGCCGCCACCAGCGCCATCTGCGTGTTCCGCGAGCCGCAATTCGACAGCAAGTTTGTCGATGCGGTGATAGAAGGCAGCAGCGCCCGCTCCGGCGTGCTCGATCCGCTGGGTTTCGGTCTCCAGCCCGGTGCTGAAGCTTATGCGCAACTTTTACGCAACCTCGCAGGCGATCTCAAATCCTGCCTCGCCGGCTAACCCGGTGCTTCACTTTTTTGCCGCATTACCCCATCATTCCGGCAGCCGACTCGAAGAGGTGGGGCGATGGCAGTCCAAAAGGGCTTACTTGCATTGACGTTTCTTCTGGCTTGGGCCGCACCCGCGCTCGCGCACCCTCACGTCTGGCTGACCATGCGCTCGGATGTGGTGTTCACCAATGATGGCCTGATCAAGGGCATCAACCTCGAATGGACCTTCGACGATAACTATACGCAAATGGCGTTGGAGGGCCTCGATACCAACGGTGATACCGTCTACAGCCAGGCTGAGCTGGCCCCGCTCACCAAGGAAAATATCGCCTCCCTCAAGGACTACAACTTCTTCACCGTCATGCGCCTTGGCGGCGAGAAGCAGGAGATCGGCGAAGTGACGGAGTTTGGCCAGATCTGGAGCAACGGCAAGCTTGCCTTGCATTTCCATGTGCCCCTGAAGACGCCAGCCGACCCGCGCCAAGGCGAATTTATGGTGAAAGTCTACGATCCCGATTTCTTCATCGCCATGGATTATGCGCCGGACGATCCAGTAACCGTCATGGGCGCCATGCCGCCCGCCTGCAAGCTTGCGGTGAAACCCGTGCCCACCGATGCCGAGCTGGAACAGACACGATTAATGCTCTCAACCAAGGACAAGGACTGGCAGCCGGAAACCAATGAGGATTTCGGTGCCATGTTCGCCCAGCCGGTGGCAATCACTTGCGGCGCTTGATGCAATTCGCCCGTGGCCTGCTCGCTGTTTTCGTCCTGATCGGACTGTTGATCGCGCCTGCCTCCGCGCAGACCGCGAACGAACCTGCGCCGCAAGTGACAATCGACAAGAAAAAACTGCTGGTGCAGCCGCGCAACGCCGATGGCACCCGCAAGGTGGTGTCGCTCCGGGAAGACCCGGTCCTCTGGGTCCGCGAGCAGCAGCAGAGCTTCTATGGCTCGATGTCCGGGGCCCTTCGCCAGATCAAGACCGGCGCACCCCTCGCCGCGGCCGCGACCCTGATGTTGCTGAGTTTTGGTTACGGTGTCTTCCACGCGGCGGGCCCAGGCCACGGCAAGGCGGTAATTTCCGCCTGGCTGCTGGCCACCGAGAACGAACTGCGGCGCGGCGTGCTTATCGCATTCCTGAGCGCCATCAT
>JBGTJO010000184.1:0-11771 GCA_041745135.1 Aestuariivirga sp.
ATATCGGCCGGCCATTTGAGATCAGGGCGCTGCTCAAGACAGAAGGCATGCGTCGAGCCGGAGTCAAACCATACATCCAGAATGTCGCGCACCTTTTCCCAATCATCCGGATTGGTCACATCGTTCCCGAGGAACCGTTGCGCGGCACCCTCAGCAAACCAGGCGTCCGCCCCTTCCTTGGAAAACGCCTCGATGATGCGTCGGTTCACCAAGGCATTGTTCAGAATTTCTCCGCTCTCCTTGTGTACAAACACCGTGATCGGAACGCCCCACGCACGCTGGCGCGAGATCACCCAATCAGGCCGCTGCTCGATCATAGCGCGCAGGCGGTTTTGCCCCGCAGGTGGAAAGAAACTCGTTTCGTCGATGGCCCTGAGCGCGATGTCGCGCAGCCCCTTCGCAGACATCGAAATGAACCACTGCGGCGTATTGCGAAAAATGATCGGCTTCTTCGACCGCCACGAATGCGGATACTGGTGCTTGAGCCGACCGCGGGCGACCAGCATCCCCGCATCCCTCAACGCGTTGATCACCGCCTCGTTGGCATCACCCTTCTCGCCCTTGTCGGTGATGACGCGCTTGCCTTCAAATCCCGGTGCATCCTTGGTGAAGAAGCCGTCCGCGTCGACCGTGAAGGGAATCGGCCCGCTAACCTTCTCCATCCAGATATTGTAGTCATCCGCGCCATGACCAGGTGCGGTGTGGACGAAGCCGGTGCCAGCATCATCGGTGACATGATCGCCTTCAAGAAGAGGAACGTCAAAATTATAACCGGCGTCATGCTTCGAGGCCCGGCTGCCGCCGGGCACCTCAGCATGAGGGTTTATTTTGTCCTCACCCTGAGGTGCGAGCGTAGCGAGCCTCGAAGGGTCAGCAAGCGGGTGGGCGCAAACGACAGTCGCCGGATCGACATCAGCAAGTCGATTCGATGCCTCTACCTTTGCGGCCTTCAATACCTCTTCTGCAAGTTTGTCCGCGATTATATATTTTTCGCCAAGTTTGGCCCAGTTGCCTTCTGGCGCGGCTGTGATCTCATAGAGCCCGTAAGCGATTTTGGAAGAAAAGCTGATCGCGCGATTACCAGGAATTGTCCAAGGCGTCGTCGTCCAGATCAGCAGAAAAGATTGTTGGATGAGCTGCAATGTATCAGACGACAGACCGACATAAGAGGCGAGAGCCTCTTTCCAGCCCGTACGGAAATCTCTCACCGGAAACTTCACATAGATCGCGTCGCTGGTGTAATCCTGATACTCGATCTCCGCCTCGGCCAACGCGGTTTTCTCCACCACGGACCACATGACAGGTTTCGACCCGCGGTAGAGCTGGCCACTTTCGGCAAATTTCAGCAGTTCCTTAGCGATCAACGCCTCGGCTTTGAAATCCATGGTGAGATAGGGATTGTCCCAATCGCCGGTGACGCCGAGGCGCTTGAACTCCTCGCGTTGCACGCCGATCCAGTGTTCCGCGAAGTTCCGGCACTCCTTGCGGAATTCGTTGATCGGGACGGCGTCCTTATTCTTGCCCTTGGCGCGATAGTCCTCCTCGATCTTCCACTCGATGGGCAGTCCGTGGCAATCCCAACCCGGCACGTAGTTCGAATCGAAGCCCGACATTTGGCGCGAGCGCGTCACGATGTCCTTGAGAATCTTGTTGAGCGCGTGGCCGATATGGAGATGGCCGTTGGCGTAGGGCGGGCCATCGTGCAGCACATATTTGGGCCGCCCTTTGCTCTCCTCCCGCAGGCGCTTGTAGAGGTTCATGGCGTCCCAGCGCTTGAGAAGCTCCGGCTCCTTCTGCGGCAGGCCCGCCTTCATGCCGAAATCCGTTTTGGGCAGGAACACGGTATCGCGGTAGCGATCGGTTTTCTTGGCCTTCTCGTCCATACCCACAGCAGCCCAAATCAAGTGTGCAGGGCTTCTAGCAGGCGCATTGCGGATGGGCTAGCCTCGGCTGGCAAAGCGGGGTGAACATGAGCAAGTTGCAGACAATTCCGGCGCGCAGCGGCAAGGCGGTGCGGCTCGCCAGGGGTCAATCAGTCAAAATCATCAACACTCATGGCAACCAGGTGGTCGACACCTGGGCCTTCAATGCGGGCGAGCTTGGCGAGTTCATGGGCATGGAACATTGCCGCGCCACATGGACGAGACTTTTCCCCGTGGTAGGCGACAAGATGATAACGAACAAACGGCGCCCAATTCTGACACTCACGGAGGACACCTCGCCCGGCCGCCACGACACGCTGATCGCACCATGCGACAATGAGCGGTACGGGCTCTTGGGCTGCACCTCGTACCATGACAATTGCCGCGACAACATGCATGCGGGGCTGGCAGAGCTTGGCCTGTCCGTCCCCTATTGCCCGCCCTCGCTCAACACCTTCATGAACATTCCCTGGAAAGTCGATGGCGCCCTCGAATGGGGCAACTGCATGTGCAAGCCGGGTGACTACGTCGTGTTCCGGGCGGAGATGGACGCGGTCGTAGTATTCTCCGCCTGCCCGCAGGACATGTTGCCGATTAACAACGGCATCACCACGGAAGCCCATTTCGAAGTGCTCGAATGAACCATTACGATATGCTGGTGATCGGCAGCGGCCCTTCTGGGCGGCGCGCCGCCGTGCAATCGGCCAAGCTTGGGAAATCGGTGCTGGTCGTGGACAAGGGCCGCAGGCTCGGCGGCGTATCGGTCCACACCGGAACCATCCCGTCAAAGACGCTCCGCGAAACGGTGCTCAATCTTTCCGGTTGGCGCGAGCGCGGTTTCTATGGCCGCGGCTACCGCGTGAAGCAGGATATTTGCGCGAACGATCTGCTTTCCCGTCTCCACAAGACGCTCGACCATGAGGTCGAGGTCCTGCAGCACCAGTTCATGCGCAACGCGGTCAAGAACCTGCCTGCCGCCGCGAAATTCGTGGGCCCCCACCGCGCCTTGCTCACCACCGAAGCGGAGGAAACCAGTGAGGTCGAATTCGATAATGCCTTGATTTCCGTAGGCACTCGGCCCCGAAACGTCCCTTTCGATGGCGAGCGCATCATCGACAGCGATGAAATCCTTGAGATCAAGACTTTGCCTCGGACCCTTGCCGTCATCGGCGGCGGCGTGATCGGCGTCGAATATGCCACGATCTTTTCGGCGCTGGATGTTCCCGTGACGCTCATTGAGGCGCGCGATACCATTCTCGATTTTGTAGACCGCGAGCTTGTTGATGATTTCATCCACCAGATGCGCGACCGGGGAATGACAATCCGGCTCGGCCGCGAGGTGAAGGACATTGCCCGCAAATCGAATGGTGTGGAGATCACACTTTCCGACAGCCGCGTAATCCGCTCGGACATACTGCTTTACGCCGCCGGCCGCAGCGGCGATGTCGGCAGCCTTGGACTCGATTCCGTCGGAATCGCAACCGACAACCGGGGCCGCATCAAGGTCGATCCCGTGACGTTTCAAACCAGCGTTCCGCATATTTATGCGGCGGGCGATGTCATCGGCTTTCCAAGCCTTGCCTCAACCTCGCTGGAACAGGGCCGCGTCGCCGCCTGTCATGCTTTCGGCGTTCCGCTGCCCCCGCCGCCCGAGACCTTTCCGTATGGCATTTATGCCGTGCCCGAGATTTCCACCGTCGGCCAATCTGAGGAGCAGGTGCGCGCCAGCGGCGTTGCCTATGAGTGCGGCGTGGCGCGTTTCCGTGAAACCTCGCGCGGACATATCATGGGGGTCAATTCCGGGTTCCTGAAACTGATCTTCGCGCTCGATACGCGCCGTCTCCTTGGCGCTCATATTGTCGGCGAAGGGGCGACCGAACTCATTCACATCGGCCAGGCGGTGATCAATCTCAAGGGCACCGTCGAGTTCTTCGTCCACAACACATTCAACTATCCAACCCTCGCCGAGGCCTACAAGATCGCCGGACTCGATGCCTGGAATAGAATGGGAGCGGCCCACTAACCCTTCTCCCTTGGGAGAAGGAGGGGCCCATCGCGGAACGCGATGGGAGGATGAGGGGACTGGATGTTGCTGTGGATACCCGTGTCCCTCACCCTCCCAAGCTTCGCTTGGGCCCCTCCCTCTCCCTCCGGGAGAGTTGGGAAATTAACCGAATGCCGACTTCTCCCGCATGGTCACCAATTCCTCCGCCGCAGTCGGATGGACCGCCATTGTCGCATCGAAATCGGCCTTCTTAGCTCCAACCCTGACCGCGATCCCAAGAAGCTGGGCCATCTCTCCGGCGTCAGGCCCGCAGATATGGCAGCCGAGCACGCGGTCGCTCTCGGCATCGACCACCAGTTTCATGAGCATCCGCTCATCGCGGCCGGACAGCGTGTGCTTCATGGGCTTGAAGGATGACTTGTAGATGTCGATAGCCCGGTAGCGCTTGCGGGCCTCCTCCTCCGTCAGCCCCACCGTTCCGATCTCCGGCTGGGAGAATACAGCGGTGGGCACCAGTTCATGATCGATCTTGATGCCCTTGCCGCCGAAAACATTGTCCGCAAAGGCATGGCCGTCCCGAATGGCGACAGGCGTCAGGTTGACTCGGTTGGTCACGTCGCCGATCGCATAGATGTTGTCGGCGGTCGTGCGCGAATAATCGTCGACCTTGACTGCATAGTGGGGCGTCAATTCCACGCCGGCATTTTCCAGCCCAAGGTTCACGACGTGAGGCAGCCGACCCGTTGCGAACATAATCTGACCCGCGCCGAATACCGTGCCATCGTGGAGCGTGGCGCGAACGCCGTTGCCGGAGCGCTCGATCTTCGCGACGTCGGCCTGGGTGCGGATCTCAATACCCTTCTTTTTCATCTCGGCGGCGAGATGATCGCGAATGTCGTTGTCAAAGCCGCGCAGGATCTGCTCGCCGCGATAGATCAGCACCGTTTCGACTCCGAGGCCGGAAAAGATGCCGGCGAATTCAACCGCAATATAGCCGCCGCCAACAATTATGATGCGGGCCGGCAACCGTTCCAGATGAAAAGCTTCGTTGGAGGAGATCGCCAGCTCATTTCCGGGCAGATTACGCGGAATGAAAGGTGCCGCCCCCGTGGCGATCAGAATGTATTTCGCCGTGACCTTGCGGCCCGATGCCAGCCGCAGCGTGTTGCGATCCTCAAACTCCGCCCGCTCCATGATCAGTTCTGCGCCGGCTGCCTCCAGACTGCGGATATAGGCAAGGTTCAGGCGATCGATTTCCTTATCTTTGTTGGCGATGAGAGTTGCCCAGTCGAAAGTTACTTTTGCCGACGACCAGCCGAAACCTACCGCATCCTCGAAATCCTCGGCGAACTTCGATGCATAGACGAGAAGCTTCTTGGGCACGCAGCCGCGGATCACGCACGTGCCGCCGACGCGCGACTCCTCGGCAACCGCAACCCTGGCGCCATGCTTGGCCGCGATCCGCGCCGCCCTGACGCCACCAGAGCCCGCGCCGATGACGAAAAGGTCATAATCGAAAGATGTCATGCGGGCTTAGCACTACTTCTTGAACGTGGTTACGCCCTTGGGCGTGCCCATGAGGATGATGCCGCAGATTCCGATGAAGAGTCCGTGGTCCACAATGCCCGGAATGATGGAGAGCGCGTCCGATAGCCGCCGGGCATCCGGAATCCTGCCGAGCGCACAATCGATAATCGCATGGCCGCCATCGGTGCGGAAAGGTTTGCCGTCGCGCACGCGGATGGTCATCTTGCCGTCCTTGATGCCGACGATGCGAAAGGCATGTTCGATCTTCCAGGCGGTCGCCTTGACGCCGAAGGGTACGACTTCGATGGGCACCGGCACGGCACCCAAGGTGTCGACCTTCTTCGATTGATCGGCGATCACCACCATGTGGCGCGATGAAGACGCCACGATCTTTTCCCGGAGCAGCGCACCGCCGCCGCCCTTGAGCACGTTGAAGCCGGCGTCGAATTCATCCGCGCCATCGACGGTGAGATCGAGAAAGGGATGGGCATCCAACGTCGTCATTGGTATCTGCAAGCCTTCGGCGTGCCTGCGCGTCTCCTCCGAGGTGGCCACGCAGGCGACATCGAAACCCGCCTTAACCTTCTCGCCAACGAGATCGATGAAATACCGCGCCGTTGAGCCGGTGCCGAGTCCAAGCTTCATGCCCGGCTTTACATAATCAAGGGCCGCCTTGGCGGCGGCCCTTTTTTGATCGTCGGCGCTCACTTTCCAAGCCCACCCATCAGCATGTATTTCATCTCGACATATTCCTCGATGCCGTGGTGCGAGCCTTCGCGGCCAAGGCCGGATTCCTTGACGCCGCCAAAAGGCGCTTCGGCGGCGGAGATAATGCCCTCGTTGATGCCGACAATCCCGTATTCGAGTCCTTCCGCGACGCGCCAGATACGCCCGATGTCGCGGGTGTAGAAATAGCAGGCAAGGCCGAACTCGGTGGCGTTGGCCATTTCGATGGCTTCTTCCTCAGTCTTGAATTTGAACAATGGCGCTACGGGCCCAAACGTCTCCTCGCGGGTGACGGCCATGTCGGTGGTGACATCACGGATCAAGGTGGGCTCGAAGAAATTGCCCCCCATGGATTTGCCGCCGACCACCACCTTGGCGCCCTTCTTCACGGCGTCATCTATATGCTCCTTGACCTTGGCGACCGCCGCCTTGTTGATAAGCGGGCCGGTTGTGACGCCCGCTTCCGTGCCATCGCCCACCTTCAGCTTCTTCACGGCCTCGGCGAGCTTGTCCGCAAAGGCGTCGTAAACACTGTCCTGCACAAGAATGCGGTTGGCGCACACGCAAGTCTGACCCGCGTTGCGATATTTCGACATGATGGCGCCCTGCACCGCAGCATCGAGGTCGGCATCGTCGAACACGATAAACGGGGCATTGCCGCCAAGCTCCAGCCCCACTTTTTTGATGGTAGGAGCGCATTGGGCCATCAGCATCCGGCCGATTTCGGTTGAGCCGGTGAATGTCAGCGCACGGACGATCGGATTGGACGTCATCTCCGCGCCGATCTCACGCGCTGTGCCAGTGATGACCGAGAAGACGCCGGCGGGCATTCCGGCGCGCCCAGCGAGTTCCGCAAGTGCCAAGGCCGAGAGCGGTGTTTCGCCCGCCGGCTTGCAGACGAAAGTGCATCCAGCGGCAAGCGCCGGCCCCGCCTTGCGGGTGATCATGGCGTTGGGAAAGTTCCACGGCGTGATCGCCGCGACCACGCCGACCGGCTGCTTGATGACCAGAATACGCGATGTGGTCCAAGGCGATGGAATGGTTTCTCCGTAAATGCGCTTGGCCTCTTCGGCGAAGAACTCGACGAAGGACGCGCCGTAGGCGACTTCGCCGCGCGATTCGGCGAGCGGCTTGCCCTGCTCGGCAGTCATGATCTGGGCCAGGTCTTCCTGGTTCTCCATCATCAGGTTGAACCATTTGCGCAGAATCGCGGCCCGTTCCTTGGCGGTTTTCTTCGCCCAATCCTTCTGCGCCCGCTGCGCGGCTTCGATCGCCTGCCGTGTTTCGGCCGTGCCAAGCTTCGGAACGGTGCCGATCACATCGTCATTGACGGGATTGGTCACATCGATCGTCGAAGTGCCGCCGACCCATTTGCCGTCGATGTAGCATTTGTCCTTGAGCAGCGACTTGTCCTTCAGTATGTCGCGCAACGCCTGGCCTTTGCGGATATCCATCGTCACCTCCGTTTCAAGTTGGCGGCGTCTTAGCATAGCGTGATAGAGGGAACAAACGGGCTAGAATTCGCAGGGTGCATGGCAGACCACGCCGTTATCTTCGATCTCGATGGGACACTGGTGGATACGGCGCCCGACTTGATGCGGGCGACCAACCATGTCCTGGAAAACCTGGGCCGCACTCCCGTGGATCTCCATGAAGTGCGGGATTTCACTGGGCATGGGGCACGCGCCCTGATCACCCGCGGCTTGATCGCGACCGGCGGCCTGCCGGAGGGTTTCGACATCGAGCCCCATTACCGGAGCTTTGTTTCATACTACGCCGATAACATCGCTGCCGGCAGCGCGCCGTTTCCAGGGCTCATTGCCCTGCTCGGCCGCTTGCGGGGCGAAGGCATCGCTCTTGGCGTGTGCACCAACAAGCTGGAATGGCTTTCTGTCCGTGTCCTCGAGGCACTCGACATGAAGAAATATTTTCGCTCCATCGTGGGTCCGGACACGCTGGGCATTGCCAAGCCCGATCCCCGGCCCTTTCACGAGTCGGTGGCGCGGCTACGCCTCAAGGCTCCTCGCGCCATCATGGTGGGAGACAGCGAAACGGATGTTCTGACCGCCCGCGCCGCCGGTGTGCCGGTGCTCGGTGTGAGCTTCGGCTATACGCCGCAGCCGATCTCCGCATACGCACCTGATCGCATTATCGCTCACTTCGATGCGGGTCATGATGCGATCATGGAGCTGCTGGCAGGTTCTTGAAAAACGCCTCGATATCGTCGAGCACCGGAGACCATGAACGGAAGGGACGCGCCAGCGCCAGCAGAATGCCGATATGGCCGATACGCGGATATTCCTTTAGCTCCACGGCAACTCCCGCCATGGTCAGGCGTCGTGCCAATGATCGCGAGTTGCGCGGAAAAACAGTTCGGTCCGCGGTTCCGGTCAGAAGCAGAAAGGGTGGCGCGTTCCTCGTCACGCGCGCCACCGGCTGAGTCTCCGCCGGATTCGGCCATTCGGAAAATGCGGCAACCGCCGAGGAATCACGGAGGGGAAGAAAGTCGAACGGTCCGGCCAGCGTTGCAACGCCGCTGACAAGGTTTCCAGGGGCACCGAAACGCTCATCGAGCGCCGCCATGGCGACATTGTATGCACCTGCCGAATGCCCCACGAGAAAGAGGCGCGAGGTGTCGCCGCCATATTCCCCGCCATGCCGCGCCGTCCAGGCGATGGCGGCCGCAGTATCTTCCACAAAGGCCGGGAAGACGACATCAGGCACGAGCCGGTAGTCGAAGACGACGGTCAAAAATCCCCGTGATGCGAAAGCCCGGCCTGCAAACGCGTAGCCCGCCCTGCTCCCGCTGGACCAGCCGCCGCCATAAGCAAAGACGACGATGGGAAGTTTTCCCTTCGCCGAGCGCGGCTTGTAAATATCGAGCTTGTGGCGGGCATCGGGACCGTAGGCTACCCCTGCCGCCGCTCTAACACTTCCGGAATCGAATGGAACAAGGAGGTTGAAGGCGCGCAGTGGCGAAATGAACATGAGCATCATGAAAGCCAGTAAAACAATGAGGATCGAAAGAAAAATCCGCTTCGTGGAAACAGTCCGCATGGTTGACTTTCAGTCCTGCCCCCACCTATATCCCGCGCACCCTCGTAGCGGGCGATTAGCTCAGTTGGTAGAGCACTGTGTTCACATCGCAGGGGTCACTGGTTCGAGTCCAGTATCGCCCACCAAAAACCCCGAAATCACAACTTAAAACAAAAGAGCCTCCAAGTATTTCTAAGTTTGCAGGTCCGAGTCAGCGCCATATCAGCGTGTGAAATCAATCTCCGCGGGCCCGGTCGAGAGCCGTTCCCAGCTTCCCTTTCTGCCCCGTCCATCGTTCCTCTTCTGCTATAAGCCGGCTCTCGAGTGCGGCCCGCCCCTTTTCCAGGAACTCCATTCTTTTCTCGTGAGCTCGCTTGGCAGCCTCAAGGGCCTGCTCGGCCTTGTCGACGGCCCGGGCACGACGCTCCCGATCCTTCGCCAGCGCAGTCTCTTCCCGCCGGCGTTCGCGTTCGCGCCGCTTTCGTTCCTTCTCGAACGAGATCACGGCGGCCCGAGCGGCTTTGTCGTCGCGCTTTCGAGAGGTGGGTCGCCTCTTCTCAGAGCGGGGTTTGGGTTGCGTGGCGTTGCCCTTGCCGGCGGGCAAGTGCTTTGGCAGCTTCGCATGTTCCGTGAACACGCCTTTTGATCCGACCGGCCGGCGAAGCACGACACCGGGCTTAGCCATCGTGGCCTCGACGATTGCTGTATCTCCCGTTTCCATCGCGAAGCCTTGATGGAAAAGGTTGGCCTTTGATCCCCATGCCTCCAAAGCGGCTTTCATCGATGGCGCCGCGACCGCTAGATCGAAAAATCCAAGCGAGGTCTGATAGGTCCTGAGTTTCCGGGGCATCAGGCGTGCTCGATCCTATTGCTCAACCTCACTATGACGAATACCCCGGCCGCAGGGCAAGTTTACACACAACGTCAGTGACATCCGATTGTGAAAATATCCCTTGACAATGTTCCGGTTATGTTCTAGCAGCAAGCATGGATTGGGCCCGGGCCATCGCCATCAATCAAGCCGCACTCACCCGCATCGTGGCAGCACTCATCGCCATGGTGGGGCTTGCGGCTCAAGGGGCCATGGCGCGGTTGCCCAGGCCTCTCCACCGCAGGGCGCTCAGCATCTTGCGGCCAGCGGAATCGGCGGTCCGCCGCCTGATCGTCATCGCCGCCAAGGGCGTCGTTATGAAACCCCGTGCGGTCCGTGCAATGCCTCAAGGGCTGACACTCGCCAGCGTTGGCGGGGCTCGCGCCTCCTTTCAGCTCTTCGATGCGCGCAAGCGTTTCGGCGCGCGGGCACGACACGCCGGTCCAAAGCCTGTGCCCCGCATTTTCGTTTTCGGCGTGAGCCCTTTCGCGCCGCTGTTTCAGGCTGAGCAGCAGCGCAGGCCCGAACCGGAGGCCGACGATGGCATGGTAGGTGCCGCGCGTCTTCACTGCCGTCTCGCCGCGGTTAAGATGGCGCTCGAAAACTTGGCCGCCCAGGCGCAGCGCCTTGCGCGCTGGCAAGCGCGGCGTGGCACTATGCGAAATCCCAAGTTCAGCTCACCGCTTCGTCCGGGCTTGCCGCCAGGCTATCGCAAGGAGCCAAGACACGAAGTCGATGCGGTGCTGATAGAGTGTCATGGGCTCGCCAGGGATGCGCTCAACGAAGATACGTCTTGAGTGCAGCGGCTGTACGGCAATTTCGGATTCTATTTGAAGGTTCGATGCTCTGATCGGATGCTGTCGAAATCCACGCCCAACGTCACATCTTCCTCTATGGGTACAACACCTGACAGCGCTCGCAGAAAAAGGTGCGGCGGTTTTGCTTGCCCATGTATTCCTTGATCAAGGGAATATTGCATCGAACGCACGTTCGCTTCGTATGCGCCAGCCAGTGTTTTCTCAAGACATAGGCTTTCTTCCATTTCAGGAAATCGAAGCTGTAATTCCTCACCTCCCGTATCATCTCGCTCAGCTTGCGGGCCGGCAAGGCGCCGGTTGCCGATTTTGGGTGGGTTCTTATGCGAAACAGAACTTCGTTCTTGATGATATTGCCTGAGCCTGCAAAAATATTCTGGTCGAGCAGCGCATCGCACACCAGCGTCTCCGGCTTTTGCAGCAGCTTGGATTTCGCCGCTTTCGCATCCCAGCTGTCGGACATCACATCGGCCGACCAATCGTAAATTTCATCCAGGCTGCCGTCCAGGATCTTCACGGAACAAGCATAAAAATTCATCGTGCCGTTCTTAAACTTCAGGCTGAGCCGCGGCTCGACTTCCCGTTCTTCATTTATGCGGTAAGAGCCGAACAGCATGAAGTGGATCTTAATCGCAAAACCGCCGAAGCAGATCAGAAAGTGTTTGCCCCAACTCTTGAAGCCAACAACGCGTTCACCGCGTGCGCGATCCTTTTCCACCTTGGAGTTGCCGGCCACGGCAATCACCTTCCGGCCCTTAAACGGCGCAGCAAGCTCCTTTAGAATGACAATGGACGGTCCTTCCGGCATCAGGCCAACAATTTATTGACGGCTATTTTCCATCCGGCGTATTTCGCTTCGCGCGTGGCCA
>JBGTJO010000185.1:0-9708 GCA_041745135.1 Aestuariivirga sp.
CGTTCCATCGACAAGTTCAATGAAGAGATGGAACGTGTACTGATCAACCGCAAGGATGCGCTCGATCACCTGATCGGCGATGCGGCGAGGCGTGCTGACGAAGTGGACGCGGTGATGACGAGCTATATGAAGCTCATCGAAAATTCGCTCGCCTCCTCCGAAGCCCGCTCGAAGGAAATCGGCCGCATCGTGGCCGAGCAGACGGCGCTGGCCGCAACTCGCCTGCAGGAAGAAATCGGCAAGCTGGAAGCAACATCGGGCGGGCAGATCAGCCAAGCCTCCGAGGTTCTTCGCGATCAGCACGAGCGCGCTATGGCCGCCATGAACGAAATGCTCTCGGCAACGGCAACCGACTTCCAGCAGACGGCGCAGGATATGCGGATCACCGCCCAGCAGGTGGTGAAGGAAATCGACGGCGCGCGCGCCGAGATGAAGCGGGCGATCGTCGGCCTTCCCGAGGAAACCCGCAACAACGCCGACGCCATGCGCCGCGTCGTCTCGGACCAGATCTCCGCCCTCAATGCTCTGGCGGAAGTAGTTAAGCGCCAGACCGGATCGCTTGATCTGTCGGGCCCGGGCATCGCGCTGCAGCGGGGTTTCGCTCCGGGCAAACCTGACGGCGCCCCGCAGAATGGTGCGGCAGGCGGCGAGCTGCGCGGCAGGATTCTGTCCGATCTATCGCAAAGCACCGCCCGGATCGCCGAACCCGTGAGGGCCGCCCCGGCCCGGGTGGCGAAAGCATCACCCCAGAGCCTTCCCCACGACATGGAAACCTTGATCGACAGGCTGAACGTGGCGGCCCGCGATCTCGTGGAGGCAATCGACGGCAGCCTGCCGCGCGATCTTGAAAAGCGCTTCGCTGCAGGCGAGCGAGGCGTCTATACGTCGAGGCTTTACGAAGGCCGTGGGAAGCGCCTGCAGAAGCTGTTGGTCGAACGCTATGGCAATGACCGCATGGTGCGCGGGCGGATCGACGCATCGATCCGCCTGTTCGAGCAATTGCTTGAAACCATGAGCGCCGCCGCCCAGGGCGATGCCATGCTGGATGCTTGTCTCGCCTCCGAATCCGGCCGGATTTACGTCATGCTAGCCGAAGCCTCCGGCCGCCTGCCGCCGCAATAAGGGAATGTAGGAATTCGGCGGCTACGCCGCGTATTGATCATTCAACTGGCGTGAGGGTTTCACTGCCCTGGGCCAAGCCTTGTGCCTGAACCCACGTGCCCGACAATACGCCGCTGGCGGCCCGGTTATAGACGACAAGGTATTCTCCCGTGTAAATCTCGTTGTGGTCGCCCCGCAACGTGTCCCCGATCAGGATCGCCAGCATGTTGCCCGTAGCGATGCCCTTGCCCGTGTAAGTATGGCGGGTGTCTTCGTTGAAACAGGATACCGAATAGATATCCTTTTCATTTTTCAGGGTGCAGGTTCCCTTGTAAGCGGTATCGCGCGCGCCAAAACCCTTTCCCTCCATGACGTATTTTCCAGCGAATGTTTGCGGACTTTGGCTCCATGCCGGAGAAAACAAGACAAGAAACAAGCTTAGCGGGCAGTAAATCGAGACTCTCATCATATCCTCCCAGGAAAAGGAGGCGGTCGAACCGCCCCCTCCCAATCTAGCCTTCAGAGCTCCGCTGGCGCTTTATCCTTGATCGACATCCATTGCTTGTCGGCCGTGTCGATCTTGTTGGCGCGATCGGCTTCCCAGAGTTCCGCGACCTTCGGCGCAAGATTGAGATAGAGCTTGCCGTCGACGACCTTCCATACATTCGGATCGCCATCGAACTTTTTCCCCATGGCCGCGCCAAAAGCGCAGTAACCGCCATATTGCGGAGCGTAGCGCGCGGGCTCCTTGAGAAATACCGCCTTATTCTCCTCGGTCGTGAATCGGTAAACTGCGCCCTCGTATTCGGCAGTGATGTTGAAATCACCCTGGCGGGGAGCGCTCCCGGTAAAATAGGTCACGGGATCGTTTCCTCTTAAAGCAAGACCAGTGGACGTGGCATTGACATCGAGCCCCGCGGCCAGTGCGGTTGCCGAAAGCGCTGCGGCGAATCCAATTCCTATCGCGGCATTGCGGAGATATGTTAGCATGTTGGCATCCTTTCGTTGACGGTTGAGTGAAATGCTGATTTCAAAACCCCATTTGGTTCCGGATCGGCTTGAACGACCGGCATGCTTGTATCATTAGGAACCAAGTGGTACAAAACAACAAGTCGTGAAAGTTCAGTTACTGGAGAAGGGAACTGTGGGAAGGCCACGGGAATTTGAGGAGAACGCGGCGCTTGAGGGCGCGATGAAGGTGTTTTGGGAAAAGGGCTACGAAGCGGCATCGCTTCCCGATCTTCTTCTCGGCATGGGATTGACTCGCGGGTCCTTCTACAAGGCTTTCAAGGACAAGCGTTCCGTCTATCTGGCGGCGCTCCGGTTTTATGGCGATCAAGTCGTTTCGGCTGCCATCCGGGTGCTGGAAGCGGACAAACCCGCGTCGGGATATGAGCGGATAAAACGGCTCTTTGCCTCGCAGATCGCCCTTATGAGAACCCCGGATGCCCGGCGAGGATGCTTCTTGTGCAAAGCCGCCGTGGATCGCGCGCCACATGATCCGGAGATCGAGCGAACGGTACTTATGATCATCGGCCGGATCGAGGAAGCATTCGGCAGGGCGGCGATTGCCGATCTACCCGGCAAGCAGCTTGCCAATGCTCGAGCCTTTCGCAAGGCGGGAGTTCCCCTCGCGGCGGCCTATATCGGACTCCAGGTTCTGCGCAATGCCGGCAGTAGCGCCGAAACGATCGCTGGAATTGCGCAAGGCGCCCTCGAATCCTTACTGACTCGTCCAAAGGCAATCGCCAGCCGGTGAGCCCGCGCCTTGCGGGCCGCTTCACGTATAGCGGCGTCAACTCCTAACCAAACATTCACCACTTTCCGCGATAGTCGAGCGGGAGACCCGTGAGTGGAGTTTGCGTATGGTAGGCGAAAGTGCACCCGCGGGGGCGGCGGCGGCGGACGATTTCGAGTCTATCGAAAAGGCCGTCATGGAATCCAAGCGCGGCCGCTGGTTTCTGGATGAATATGTAAAACGCCGGGGCGGAGGGGATAGCAAAATCCTGCTCGCCGCCATGGGCAAGCTTGAAAATACGGTGGCCGCCGGTGACGCCCTTATTGCCGAACGCCTGAGCAAGGCGTTGGGTTTGATGACCTCTCTTGATTCAAAATTGTCCTCAACGCCGGGCGTGGCCGCGCCCGCCGTGGCGTTGGCCCCGCAACATATGAAATTCTTCAAGCAGGATGAAGAACTGTTCGAAGCGCCCGCCAAGCCTCAGGTTGCGGAAATCCGCAGCATTACCGAGACCAGGACGGAGATAACGAAGGGCGCGAAGCTGGTGATCCGGCCCGCGCAAGCTGAAGGCCCAAGCGAAACGGTTTCAATAGTGAAGGAGAGCCCGCCGCCGACGACGACGGAAGCGCCGCCCAAGAGCCGCATCGTCATCATCCGGCATAATACCAGCGACACGCTTAACGTGCCGCTGCATGAGGAGTTTCGTGCCAGCGCCTAGGTTTGTCCGTTCAGTATTTTTGCAAACATCGAAGCATCCACATTGCCTCCCGATGCAATGACGCCGATCACCCGTCCCTTTGTGGCGATCTTGCCTGCAAGCACGGCAGCCAGCGCCACCGCCCCGCCAGGCTCCAGCACGATCTTCAGGATGTTGAACGCATAGCGCATAGCCTCGCGGACTTCGGAATCGCTGACGGTGAGGCCTTCTCCTAGCCGTGAGCGATTGATGGCGAAGGTCATGGCCCCCGGCTGCTGCGTCAGCAGCGCATCGCAGATCGAGCCCGCGGCTTGGGCATTTTTTTCACGCACACCAGACTTCAGGCTTCGCGCGTAATCGTCAAACGCTTCAGGTTCGACCGGGTGGACTTTGGTTGTGGGCGAGCGAGCTTCCAAGGCAAGGACAATTCCCGCCGTCAGCCCGCCGCCGCTGCAACAGACCAGAACTTCATGAAGATGAGCATCCCGCCTTGCCGCCTCATCGGCGAGCTCGAGTCCAACCGTGCCCTGCCCCGCAATGATATCCGGATGTTCAAATGGGGGAACCAGCACCGCCATTCGTTTATGAGCCAGCTCGCCCGCGATCTCCTCACGGCTTTCCCGCGCCCGGTCGTAGGTTATGACCTCCGCGCCATAGCTCCGCGTGTTTGCCTGCTTGATCTCGGGCGTATCGGCGGGCATCACGATGGCGGCTGAAAGTCCCTTGATCTGGGCGGCCGCCGCCACCCCTTGCGCATGATTGCCGGAGGAATAGGCCACAACGCCGCCTTTCGCCGTGGCGGGATCAAGCTGCGAAATGCAATTCCAGGCGCCCCGGAATTTGAATGAGCCGGTCCGTTGCAGGCATTCCGCCTTGATCAAAATGCGGCCACCCACCCTTTGATTGAGCAAAGGGGATTCGATCAGCGGCGTTTCCACCGCAAAGCCTTTGATGCGCCGCGCCGCCTTCTCGATCTCGGCAATTCCGATTTCCATCCGCCGACCATAGCGCGCCGCGCGCTCCTCCTGCTAGATCAGAGTGAAAATGGAAGGCCGGCCTTGCGCGATCCCCGTTACGATATTCTCTTTGAACCGGTGCGAATTGGTCCGGTGACCGCCCGCAACCGCTTCTATCAGGTGCCCCATTGCAATGGCATGGGCCACCGCGATCCAAGCGCCCTTGCCGCCATGCGGGGGGTCAAGGCGGAGGGCGGCTGGGCGGTCGTGTGCACGGAAATGGTGGAAATCCATCACGGAGCCGACGTTGCTCCCTATGTGGAGCTCCGCATCTGGGACGAACGCGATCTACCTATGCTCGCCCGCATTGCTGAAAAAATCCATGAGCACGGATCGCTCGCAGGGATAGAGCTTTGCCATTCCGGCTACACAGCACCCAACCGGTGGTCGCGCGAGATTCCCATTGCGGCCAGCGCCAGGCCCGTGGCCAGCGACTCTCACGACCCCATCCAGGCCCGGGCCATGGACAAGCAAGATATCAGGGAGTTGCGCCGCAACCATCGCGAAGCAGCGCTTCGCGCCAAAGAGGCGGGCTATGATCTCATCTATGTCTATGCCGGCCACGGCCTCGGCATCTTCCAGCATTTTCTCTCGCGCGCCACCAATCTCAGGAGCGACGAATATGGCGGCTCACTCGAAAACCGCGCACGCCTGCTCCGCGAGGTGATCGAGGACACCAAGGATGCGGTCGGCCACACCTGTGCCGTGCCGGTGCGGATCGCCATGCACGAATTTCTGGGTTCTGTTGGTCTTGAGACCGCGGAGGTTGAAGACGCCATCGCCATGATGGCGGAGCTTCCCGACCTTTGGGACCTGTCGCTCTCCAGCTGGGCCAGCGATTCCCAGAGCTCGCGCTTTTCCGAAGAAGGCTTCCAAGAGCCCTATATCAGCGGCGTCAAGAAACTGACGACAAAGCCTGTGGTGGGCGTTGGCCGCTATACATCTCCTGACAGCATGGTGCGCGTCATCAAGTCCGGCATCATGGATATGATCGGTGCGGCGCGGCCCTCGATCGCCGATCCCTTCCTGCCCAAGAAGATCGAGGAAGGCCGCCTCGACGATATCCGCGAATGCATCGGCTGCAATATCTGCATCACCGGGGATTATTCCATGACGCCGATCCGCTGCACCCAGAACGCCTCCATGGGCGAGGAATGGCGGCGCGGCTGGCATCCGGAACGCATTCGCCCCAGGGAGGCCGATGCCCATGTGCTGATCGTGGGCGCCGGCCCCGCCGGATTGGAAGCAGCCCGCGCCTTGGGTCAGCGGGGATATCAGGTGACCATCGCCGATAGCGCCCGCGAAGCCGGTGGCCGGGTCGCTCGCGAATGCCGCCTGCCCGGCCTTTCAGCCTGGGGACGGGTGCGCGATTGGCGGCTGCTGCAAACGGCCAAGATGCCCAATGTGGAGCTTTACCTCGAAAGCGAGATGACGCCGGAATCGATTGCGGAGGTGGGAGCGGATCATGTGCTCGTTACCACCGGCGCGACCTGGCGCCGCGATGGCACCGGCAACTATCATGTCCGGCCCATCGGGATCGCACCTGCCGCGGCGATCCTCACCCCCGACGATCTCATGGCGGGCAAGCGCCCCAAGGGGAGGCACATCGCGATTTTCGACGACGATCATTATTACATGGGCGGCGTGCTGGCCGAGCTTCTGCGCAAGGAAGATTATCGTGTGAGCCTGGTGACGCCCTCTGCCCTTGTATCCACCTATACCAAGTGGACTCTCGAGCAGGTGCGCATCCAGTCTCGCCTGCTCAATCTCGGCATCGAGATTCTGGCGAACACGGACGTGACCTCGGTGGCGGCGGACCATGTGACGCTCGCCTGCGTTTTCACCGGCAAGGCGTCCGCCCTGCCCTGCGGCTCAACCGTGCTGGTCACGGCCCGCGACCCGGTCGATCAACTCTATCACGACCTTGTGAAAAAAAATTTCAGCGTCTCGCGGGCGGGCGACTGTCACGGACCTGGCACCATAGCGGCCGCCGTTTACGCAGGGCGGCGTTTTGCGGAGGATTTCGGCGGCACGGCCAACGATATTTTCCGGCGCGAGGTGACAGCACTCGCCTGAGATTGCCTCATTCCCGACTCAAGCGCCTTCTATTATGCTAGGGGTTAAGGCAGCGGTAAGGAAACTCGCCCACGATACCGCGAGCCTGCATTCCGGGGGGATTTCGCCGTGCCGTTCAATTCCACAATCCGCATTCTTTTGAACGTGGGTGGGCTCCTGCTGGCCCTTGGGATCCCGCCCGCCCTGGCGCAGACATTGGATTACACAGGGTCGATCGCCTCGGTTGCGCCCAAGACCGCCATATCCGGCAAGCTCGCAACCCGCACCGAAGTCGTAGCCGACCGCGGCCTCGCGGCCATGCTGACGCCCGGGTCCGAGGAAGCCCTCCTCGGCGCCATCGCCATGTATGAGGAGATCGTGGCGGGCGGCGGCTGGCCGCAGGTGACCGGGAAAAAACTGAGCAAGGGCGCCAGCGGCCCCCATGTCGAGACGCTGCGGCAGCGGCTGGTGGCGGAGGGCTATCTTCCCTTTGAGTCGCTCTATGCGGAACCCGCCGATGTCTACGACGATGAGATCGTGGCGGCGGTGAAGGCCTTTCAGACCAACCATGGCGTTGCCCCCGTTGGCAACGTAGGCGAGCGCACGCTGGCGGAGCTCAATATCAGCGCCGAGGCCCGCCTCTTCACGCTCCGCGAAAACTGGCCACGGGTCTCCGCTTATCTCGAGGGCCTGGGCCCCCGCTCTATCCTCGCCAACATTCCCTCAGCCCAGCTTGAAACGGTCGAAGGCGGCAAAGTCTTCTCCCGCCATAACATTGTCGCCGGCAAACTCGACAGGCCGAGCCCTACGCTTGTGAGCAAGGTGAGCAACATCACCTTCAATCCCTATTGGAAGGTGCCCGCCTCGATCGTCGAGCGCGATATCGTTCCTAAATACCTTGCCGACCCAACCTATCTCGACCAGATGCACATTCGCGTCTTCGACGGCGTCGGCGGGCCGGAAATCGATCCCTCGCTTGTCGACTGGCTGAGCACGTCTCCCGAGCGCTATTTCTTCCGGCAGGAGCCGGGCGAGCACAATTCGCTGGCGACCGTGAAGATCAATTTCCCCAACACGCATATGGTTTACATGCACGACACGCCGCACCGCGAGCTCTTCGACGGCAATGCGCGCTACGAAAGTTCGGGCTGCATCCGCATCGACCAGGTGAGCACTGTCGTCAACTGGATCATCGACAACCAGGACGGCTTCAACGACACGCGCTATGAGATGCTCACCGCCAGCGAGCAGCCTCACGACATGTATGTGCGCAATCCGCCCGATATCCGCATCATGTATCTGACGGCCTGGGCCACGGAAGATGGCGCCGTCAATTTCCGCCCGGACATCTATGGTCTCGACGGCACGGGTTTCACCCTCGGCCAGCCGGAGCCCCGCAGCTTCTGAACTATCCGTCGAACCGCCGGTAGCGGAAATCAGGATCTGCCGTCATCGCCGATTCCCCGGCAATGGCTCGCATCTGGCTATTGAACGCCGACAACGAACAGGCCGGGTCGGCGTTTTCCGCAACTCCGGTCAGCGCCATCGCCTGGCAGCGGCAGCCGCCCCAGTCGATTTCCTTGCGCTCGCAGGATTGGCAAGGCTCCCGCATCCACGCCGTGCCGCGATAGGCGTTGAAGGCTTGGGAGTGCAGCCAAATGTCTTCCAGGCTCTTGTCCTTCACATTGTCGAAGATAAGACGCGGAATGGTCTCCGCCGCATGGCAGGGCAGAACCTTGCCGCCAGGCGAAACATTGATCACCCGCCGGCCCCATCCACCCACGCAAGCCTTGGGAAATCGCGCATAATAATCGGGCACGACCGCATCGATCACGATGATGCCACCATAGCGCTGCCGCAAGGTTTGCAGCAGTTGGACAGAGTCCAGCGCTTGCTGATGGGTCGGCATCAGCGCATTCCGGTTGGCCAGGGCCCAGCCATAATACTGCGTATGCGCGATTTCGATCCGCTTGGCGCCGAGCTTCACGGCCATTTCCACGAAGGCCTCGGTGCTGCCGATATTTTGCCGGTGGATCACGGCATTGACCGTTAACGGCAGTCTGATCGCCACGACCTGCGCCGCGAGCGCGAGCTTCTTTTCATGTCCGCCCTTGTAACCGCCGATCCGGTCCGCGTTGGCGGCCTCCACATCCTGGAATGACAGCTGCACATGATCGAGCCCCGCGTCGTAAAGCTCCCGCAGTCCCTTTTCGTTCAGCAGCACACCGGACGTAATGAGGTTGGTGTAAAGATTTTCCTGCCGGCAATGGGCGATGATTTCTGCGAGATCGGCGCGCGCTGTGGGTTCGCCGCCCGAGAGGTGCACCTGGAGAATGCCGAGCGCCGCCGCCTCGCTGAAGACTCGCTTCCACGTCTCCGTATCGAGTTCGCCGGATTTACGATCGAGGGCGAGGGGGTTGGAGCAATAGGGGCATTGCAACGGACAGCGATGCGTAAGCTCCGCCAGAAGCCCGATTGGCGCGGGAAATTTCATAGAACGATAAAATGCTTGGCGGCGAGATCGCCCAGCATCTCCTTCACATCCGCCATGATCTCGCTCGTTTCCGCGCGATAGGTCTTGGCCAGTTCCGCGCTGATGCCCCGCACGTCACGCGCTCCGTCGCACAGGATCAGAACCGCCTGGGCTATCTCATCCAATTCGAGTATACGCTCGGGCGCCAAGAGAACCCAGCGGTTCCTGACGGGGTCCTGCGAGAGCCGCACGCCGCGGGGAATTCGCGGAATGTCTGTATCGGCGATCATGGTCACTGGGGTTGTCGCGGCGCGAAGGCCCCCGGCGGAATGTGGCCCGGCGTGACATAGGCGAAGTGCAGCGCATCCAGCATGGACCACAGCACGTCGCATTTGAAGGTGAGCGCCTTGATCGCCGCCTGCTGTTGCTCCGGCGTCCTTGCCTCCCGCTTGACGTAGTCGAGAGCGAAATTCGCATCCCGTGGCGCCTGTGTCAGGCGTTCCTCAAAATAGGCGAGAACCTGAGGCGTGATGAAGTCGTAGTTCTTCAGCATCCCAGCGACCCGGATATGGATCGCTTCCGGGGCGAACATTTCGGTGAGCGAGGAGGCAATCGCTTCCAGCAGCGA
>JBGTJO010000186.1:0-8015 GCA_041745135.1 Aestuariivirga sp.
TGGCCGGTCCGATTGCCTCAGGCTTCTTGGCATTCATCATCACAGGCTGGACGGCAATTTCGTGGTGCGGCGAATGCTCTGCGAATTCATGAAACCTGGGAAGATCGACGACCTGCTGGAGGTTGAAACGCGTTTTCACGAGCTTGGCGGGGCGCGCATCGAGATCGGTCAGAGGATAAAGCGGGCAGGTGATGTGCTGTTTTCGGCGGAGGTGACGGTGGCGCTCGTCGATAGCCGGGGGCGTCCGAAGCGGCTGCCAAAGGAGATGGCGGCGGCTTTCTCAGCTTCATCCTGAATCAGGGGCTTAATCATCCCTTAACCATGCTTCCCGCAACTACGGCTGGGGTTCCGGCTCCATGCGGTCAACCCGCCGAAACAAAGCGAATCGCCGCAGTTTCGACAGATTTGACCTGTTTCAGGGCGCCTCTCCAGAAATGGACGCCGGAATTGTCGCGGGGGGTCGGGACAGACTCCGGTTGTGGGAAGAGAAATTTGGATCCGGTAATCGTCGATACGGTAGCCCCGGGCGGGCATATCTCGCTCTGGAATCTTGTCATGCAGGCAAGCTGGCCGGTGTTCCTGGTCATGGCGGGGCTTGCGGCGGCCTCTATCTGGGGCTGGGCGATCATCATCGAGAAGTTCTTCGCCGTCCGCCGCATGAATGGGGCTAATGACCGGTTCGAGCAGAACTTCTGGTCGGGGCAATCTCTCGAAGATCTTTATCTGGCGCTGGGAACGCATGCCAATCTTGGTCTTTCGGCGATCTTCATGGCGGCGATGCGGGAATGGAAGCGGAGCCAGGACGCGGCGCTTAGGGCGGGCTTTCAGGGCGTGCAGAAGCGGATCGAGAAGGTGATGGACGTACAAATCCAGAAAGAGATGGGGTCGATCGAGTCGCGCCTCCTGTTCCTCGCGACCACGGGCGCTGCCGCTCCGTTCATCGGCCTCTTCGGCACGGTATGGGGCATCATGACCTCCTTTCAGGCCATCGCCAATTCGCAGAACACCAATCTTTCGGTGGTGGCGCCCGGCATCGCGGAGGCGCTTTTCGCCACGGCGATTGGCCTTCTTGCCGCCATACCGGCGACAATCTTCTACAATATGTACACCTCCGACGCGGCGAAGATCGGGACCAGGCTGGAGAATTTCGCAGACGAATTCTCGTCGATCATCTCGCGCCAGCTTGACGAGCGGGTCTAGGGATGGGTGCAGCAAGCGGAGCAGGGGGCGGTTATACGCGGCGCAATTCGCGCCGGTCATCGCCGCATCGCGCCATGAGTGAGATCAATGTGACGCCGCTGGTCGATGTCATGCTGGTGCTGCTTATCGTGTTCATGGTGGCCGCACCGCTTATGACCTCGGGTGTTCCCATCGAATTGCCGCAGACGCAGGCCAAGCAGCTCGACAGCTCGACGGAACCCATCACCATCACGGTTCAGGCCGATCAGGCAATCTATCTCCAGGAAAGCAAGATTGCGCTCGACCAACTCGCGCCGAAGCTCCAGGCGATTGCCAAGAACGGTTATGAAGAACAGGTGTTCGTGCGCGCCGACACCAGCGTCTCCTATGGTTCGGTGATGGAAGTGATGGGCCTTCTGAACAGTGCCGGTTATCGCAAGATCGGGCTTGTCACCGGCAACATGGACGACAAGCCCAAGGCGGAGGCGCAAAACTAGGGATGCGCTGGAGCCTGGTCACATCGCTCGCACTGCACGCCTCCATCCTGGTTGCGGCCCTTGTCGTGTTACCCAATCCCAACGCATTCGAGGTGACGCCGCAGGATGCCATCGAAGTCGACATCAGCAATATCGCCGACCAATCGAAGCGCATGGCGACGGTTAAGGAAGCCGAGAAGCCCAAGGAAAAGCCCGCGCTGAAGAAGGTGGAGACCGTCAAGAAAACAGAGCCCGCACCCAAAATCGCGGAGAAAGAGGTGAAGGCGGTCAAGGAAGCATCCTACGAACCGCCGCCGCCGGAGCCCAAAAAGGAGGAGCCGAAACCTCTCGATTCCGAACGTCTCGAAGATATCATCAAGGACACCGCCGCCGATACGCCAGAGGTGAAGAAGGAGGAACCCAAAAAAGAGCCGCCGAAGAAGGCGGACGTGAAGCCCAAGGAAAAACCGAAGAAGAAAAAGGAAAAATTTGACGTCGCCAAGCTCGAAGCCTTTCTCAATAAGGTGGACGAGTCGCAGGCGCCGGAGCAGGGATCGGAAACCAATGCGCAGCCGGCGGTAGGCGAAGCCAATCTTCAGGGCACGGACGATCAATTGTCGGCGACGATCATCGAAGCCTTGGTGCAAAGGATACGCCAATGCTGGACGGTGCCGCCGGGGGCGCGTGAAGCCGAGATCGTGGTGAAGGTGCAGTTTGGCCTTAACACGGACGGTTCGGTGATCGGCGTGCCCGCTATTTTGAACTACAACGCGGATCCGTTGTTTGACGCGACTGCGCGGTCGGCAGTGGCGGCTGTTATGGAGTGTGGCGCGTATAGTTTCCTGCCGCAGGAGAAGTATGACCTGTGGAAGGACCTCATCATCAATTTCAATCCGAACATGATGTTCGGCTGACCGGAACCGGATGGATCATGCGCTTTCCTGACGACAAGCGGATAAAATTTCTCGTGGCCTTGGCGCTGCTGCTGGTTTTCATTGGCTTGCGTCCGGCGTGGACCGCGACGGAGATCGATCTCACCGGCGGCCGCATCACGCCGCTCCCCATCGCCATCGCGCCGTTTCTGACCGGAGATGGCGCGGAGGAGAGCGGCGCCACGATGACCGAGGTGATCAGCAACGATCTTGGCCGCTCGGGATATTTCAATCCGCTGCCGCCCGACTCCTTCATCGAGCAGGTGACTGATTTCACCCAGGAGCCGCGGTTTGCAAGCTGGCGGCAGATTCAGGCAAAGGCGCTGGTGACCGGACAGGTGTTCATGGATGGCGGAAAATTGCGTGCGGAATTCCGGTTGTGGGACGTCAACACCCAGCAGCAGATCGCGGCCCAGCAATTTACCACCTCGCCCAAGAACATGCGTCGCATCGGGCATCTCATCGCCGATGTGATCTACAAGCAGTTGACCGGCATCGACGGCTATTTCGATACGCGAGTTGTGTTCGTCGACGAAACTGGGCCCAAGGACAACCGGGTGAAGAAGCTCGCCATCATGGACCAGGACGGCTTCAATCCGCGCGCCCTGACCGATGGCAAGGACCTGGTGCTGACACCGCGCTTCTCGCCCAATGCGCAGGAAATCACCTATATGTCCTTCGCAGGCGCCACGCCGCGCGTCTATCTGATGAACATCGACACCAAGCAGCGCGAGATTGTCGGCGAGTTTCCCAATATGAGTTTTTCGCCCCGGTTTTCGCCAGATGGCCAGAAGGTCATCATGAGCCTGCAGGACGGCGGTAACTCCAACATCTACGAACTCGACCTGCGCTCGCGCGGTATTAGGCAACTCACCAATGTGCCGTCGATCAATACGGGCCCCAGCTACTCGCCGGATGGATCGCAGGTGGTGTTCGAATCGGATCGCGGCGGCACCCAGCAAATCTATGTGATGTCGGTCGATGGTTCGGGGCAGACGCGCATCAGCTTCGGCGATGGGCGGTATTCGACGCCGGTGTGGTCGCCTGATGGAAAGTACATCGCTTTCACCAAGCAGGCGCGAGGCCAATTTTCGATCGGCGTCATGAAGCCTGATGGTTCGGGCGAGCGAATCCTGACCGAGGGCTTCCACAATGAAGGGCCGACATGGGCGCCAAACGGCCGGGTGCTGATGTTCTTCCGGGAGTCCGGGGGCGAGGGGGGAGGACCGCAGCTCTACTCGGTCGACATCACCGGCTACAACGAACAGCAGATGCCGACGCCGCAATTTGCGTCCGATCCGGCGTGGTCGCCAAAACTGAATTAGCAAAACAGGATTATCCAATGAAGACTTCCACGAGTTTCAAAATCGCCGCTGCTTTTTGCTGTGTATTGGCGCTTACCGCCTGCTCGAAGAAAAACACGCCTGATCTCGAAGCGTCTACGGCTGGCCAAGCCGCGCCGGGGTCAGAGAAAGATTTCGCCGTGAATGTCGGCGACCGTATCTATTTCTCGGAAGACCAGTCGACCTTGGCGCCGGAAGCGGAGGAGACATTGCGCAAACAGGCGGCGTGGCTCAGTCAGTATTCCAGCGTCACCGTTCAGATCGAAGGCCATGCGGATGAGCGCGGCACGCGCGAATACAACATTTCGCTGTCGGCGCGGCGGGCCACGGCGGCGCGGGAGTTCCTCATCGCGCAAGGGATCGACGGCACGCGCATCTCGTCTATTGCCTACGGCAAGGAGCGCCCGGTTGCCCAGTGCGACGCCGAGCAGTGTTGGTCGCAGAACCGCAGGGCCGTCACTGTCATAACGGGCGGGGCCAAGACCAGTTAGGGCTCCAGGGTCAGAAAATATTAACCATGCCGCAAGCAAAGTGCCGGCCCGGTTAGAGGAGTAGAAGCGATGATATCTCGGATGGCCAGCTACAAGATGGCGGCATTGTGCTGCTGTTTTCTCGCTTTGGCGGCGTGTTCGAAAAAGAACACGCCGGACCTTGAGGCTGGAACGGGGACCGGTGTCGCCAAACCGGGATCGGAGCAGGACTTTGCGATAAATGTCGGGGACCGCATCTATTTCCTCGAAGACCAGTCGACGCTGGCACCCGAGGCGGAGGAGACGCTGCGCAAGCAGGCGGCCTGGCTCAGCCAGTATTCCGGCGTGACCACCCAGATCGAAGGCCATGCCGATGAGCGTGGCACGCGTGAGTACAATATTTCGCTCTCGGCGCGAAGGGCGACGGCGACGCGTGAATTCCTCATCGCGCAAGGTATCGACGGCAGCCGGATTTCGTCTATCGCCTATGGCAAGGAGAGGCCAGTCGCCCAGTGCGATGCCGAGCAGTGCTGGTCGCAAAACCGGCGTGCGGTCACCGTCATTACCGGTGGTGCAAAGTAGCCACAGTCATTGGCTTTATAACAGCCGCCGCGCCCAAGCCTCAATTTTACCGCCTTTGCGGTTCAGTTCCACGGTCATAAACGGCAGGAAATCGGGCCGGTAGGAATGGTGTCGGACATGTTGAAATATCTGCGAAATTTACTGATGACCGCGATCTTCTTTGGCGCCCTTGCGTCTCCCGCTCTGGCGCAATCGGCCTCGGAGCTGGCCGTGCGGGTCAGCCAGATGGAAGAGCAGATGCGCCAGCTGGTCGGGCAGGTCGAAGAGCTCACCTTTCAAGTTAAACAGTTGAAGGGGATGCGCGCCGAGAGCGAGACGGGCGCTGTTGAAAGCCTTCCGAACCAGCCTGCCGCCAAGACAAATCAGCTGGCGATCCAGAAGGCGCCGGGGGAACAAGGCATCGAGCAGATCGACGGTTCGCCACTTGCGGGCCAGCAGACTTTCACCAACACGATGGCGGGCGATGAAGATGCCGAACCCGAAGCATTCGCCAGGCAGGCGCCGGGGCCCAAGATTCTCGGATCGTTGTCGAGTTCCGCAAGCGATCCGGATGATGGCGGCTTCCAGGGGCAGGTTCTGGTCGCTCCCGCCCAGCAGGAAACGGGCGCGGATACCGGCTTGATCCAGGGCGGAGCGGCAGGCAACAGCACCGATGGCATCGAAACGGTTTCGCTGAGCCCGGATTCGCCCGAGTCGCTCTATGAGCGGTCCAATGAAAGCTTGCTGCGGCGGCAGTTCGGCGAAGCCGAGGCCGGCTTCCGCACCTTCATCGAAAAGTTTCCGGATCATAGTCTGGCGGGAAGCGCGCAGTATTGGCTGGGCGAGACCTATTACGCACAGAGCGATTTCCGGCAGGCGGCACAGGCATTCCTTCAAGGCTACAAGCAATATCCCAAAAGCCGCCGGGCGGCGGACAGCTTGCTGAAGCTCGGCATCTCGCTGAACCGGCTGGGGCAGAAGCAGCAGGCCTGCGCCTCCTACGATGCCGTGAGCAGCGAGTATCCGAAGGCGGTCGAAGCCAGGAAGCGGGCCCAGGCCGAAGCCAAGCGTGCCGGCTGCGCGGCCTGATCCAGCACGGCTTTTCCAACCGATCGCATCGCGAAGCCACGTTGCCCTCGCCGTTTCGGGCGGGTCGGACTCGATGGCGATGCTGCGCCTTGCCGTTGAGTGGCAAGGTGCACCCAAGCTGACTGTTCTGACAGTCGATCACGGTTTGCGCGCGGGGTCCGGGCAAGAGGTTCGGCAGGTTGCCGGTTGGACGGCGGGAGTGGGGCTTCCCCATGTTGCCCTTCACTGGAAGGGATCGAAACCGGAAACCGGCATCCAGGCAAAGGCTCGCACCGCGCGATATGATCTTATGACCGAGTGGTGCCGTCACAACGATGCGCCGGTATTGCTCACCGCGCATACGCTGGACGATCAGGCTGAGACGGTTCTGATGCGGCTGGCGCGGACCACCAGCCTGGACAGCCTTGCCGGGATCTATCGGGTCAGCCACTGGAATGGCACCGAGTTGTTTCGACCCTTGCTGAATGAGATGAGGGAGAATCTCCGGTCCTATCTCTCCTCGCTTGGCCAAGCGTGGATTGACGATCAAAGCAACGAAGATGAACGCTTCGAACGGGTGCGCATTCGCAAGGCGATGCCCGGTCTGCGAGACCTTGGAATCACGGCGGAAGGCCTCGCCGAACTGGCGCGCCGAGTGAATGAGGCGGTGCAGGGGCTTTGGGGCGCCACGGATGACTGGGTGAAACTCCATGTCCAGGAGTTTGATACGGGTCACTGCGTGGTCCCTCTGGAGGCGTTTGCAGATCAGACAGAGGAACTGAAAAGCCGGATCCTTGGCCGGTTGATCAGCCGGTTTGGTGCGGGAAAAATGCCGGAACCTGCGGAATTGGAACTCCTCGCCGCATGGGTCGATGCCGGCGGCAGCCGCCGCACCCTTGGGGGGGCAATCATCGCGCGGCGCAAGGATCATGTCCTCATCGGGCGTGAACCGCGCCGGATCGATCCTGCCCCCCTTGCTGTTCCTCCATCCGGAATAGTGGTGTGGGACCGGCGTTTCGATGTTCGCGCGGAGCCGGGAAGCTCTATTGTTCCAGTGGTTTGCGCAGGCCTCCTGCCACGCCGCAAGAACATTCCATGGTTTGTGCAAGCCGGACTTCCCGCCATCATGGGGGAGGACAGGTCCGTCTCGGTGCCGCATCTGGGGATTGGTTCAGGGGCGGAGGCCGTGTTTCGACCGGGGTTACAGCGCTAACACCCCATTTACGCTGTTGGCGTGCTTGGAAATGTTCCGGGCGCGCCCTATGTTATCCTGCAAGTTTGCGATAACGATGCCGAGCATAACGCCGTTTCCGGCTAGACTTGAGGATCCCCGTGAATCAATTCCGTAATTTTGCCGTCTGGATCGTCATCGCGCTCTTGCTGTTTGCGATTTACAGCCTGTTCCAGCGGCAGGTGACCGCACGGGGCGCGAGCGAAATCAGCTATTCGGAATTCACCGACAGGGCCAATACCGGAGCCATCCAGTCGAACACCATCAGCGGGGAGGCAATCTCCGGCAAGCTCTCCGATGGTTCGATCGTGCAGACCACCGGGCCTCTCTATTTGTATGAAGACCAGATCAAGGAACTGCGCGCCAAGAATATCGAAATTAATTTCCAGCGGGCGCAGACGGAGTCTTTCCTGTCCAACGCGCTGATTTATTGGCTGCCCATGGTGCTGCTGGTGGGTGTCTGGATATTCTTCATACGCCAGATGCAGGCTGGGTCCGGCAAGGCCATGGGTTTCGGTAAATCGAAAGCGAAGCTTCTGACCGAGCGCCATGGCCGCGTCACCTTCGAGGATGTGGCGGGGGTCGACGAAGCGAAGGACGATCTCGTCGAGATCGTCGACTTCCTCAAGGACCCGCACAAATTTCAGCGGCTTGGAGGAAAGATTCCGAAAGGCGCATTGCTGATCGGCCCGCCCGGCACAGGCAAGACGTTGCTGGCGCGCGCCATTGCGGGCGAAGCGAATGTTCCCTTCTTC
>JBGTJO010000187.1:0-15979 GCA_041745135.1 Aestuariivirga sp.
GCGAGGGCGCGTTCGAGGGGTGACGATGCTGCGATTTCTGGGGTGGCTTTTTACGTTGGGATTCATGCTGTTCCTCGGCGCCGCCGGGGGCCTTGCCTATATCATCTGGGATGTGTCCCGCGATCTGCCCGATTACAAGCAACTCACCCTCTACGAGCCGCCGGTGCTCACGCGCGTCCATGCCGCCGATGGCTCGCTGCTTGCCGAATATGCCGATCAGCGCCGCCTTTTCGTGCCGGTAAACCAGATCCCGAAACGGGTCATCGAGGCCTTTATCTCCGCCGAGGACAAGACCTTCTTCACCCATGGCGGACTAGACTGGCAGGGCATTGCCTCGGCCGCCGTGCGTTACGCGCAAGTGCAATGGACAGGGCAGGGCCAGATCGTCGGCGCCTCCACCATCACACAGCAGGTGGCCAAGATATTCCTGCTCTCCAGCGAACGCTCGATCACCCGCAAGCTCAAGGAAGCGCTGCTGGTGCAGCGGATCGAGCAGACCTTCACCAAGGACCAGATTCTCGAGCTCTATCTCAATGAAATGTTCCTCGGCACATTTCCCAAGAGCAACATCTATGGCGTCGCCGCCGCCTCGCTCAATTATTTCGGCAAGCCTCTCAACGAACTGGCGCTGGAGGAGATGGCCTATCTCGCGGCACTTCCCAAGGCCCCCAACAACTATCATCCCTACAAGCAGGCCAAGCGCGCCGTCGAGCGGCGCAACTGGGTGCTGGGCCAGATGCACCAGAACGGCTACATCACCGAAGCGGAGCTGACGGAGGCCCGCGCGAAGCCGCTCACCGTCAATCCACGCCCCTTCGGCGCCCAACTTTTCGCAGCCGAATCCTTCGCCGAGGAAGTGCGCCGCGAGATCATCGCCCTCTACGGCAAGGACAAGCTTGAAAAGGGCGGCCTATCGGTTCGCACCACGCTGGACCCGAAACTGCAAATCTTCGCCCGCCAGGCGCTGGCCCGGGGCCTCATCGCATTCGACCGGAAGCGCGGCTATCGCGGCCCCGTCGCCAAGGTCGATGTCAGCGGCGACTGGGGCCAGCTGATCGCCGGCCGCAAGGTTCCCGAAGATGTGGCGCCGTGGCAGCTTGGCGTGGTGCTCGAGGTAAATGAGCAGCAGGCGGTCGTAGGCCTCCAGCCCAAAGCGCAACCGGATGGCAAGCTGGCGCCGGAGCGCGAGAAGGTGACAATGCCGCTTGCCCTGCTGCAATGGGCGAGAGCCTATGTGGACGGTAGCCAATTCGGCCCCGAAATCAAGGCGGTGACCGACGTGGTTGCCGTGGGGGATGTGATCTACGTGGCGCCGAGCAAGGATGCAGCCCAGTGGCATCTGGTGCAGCTTCCCGATGTCGAAGGAGCACTCGTCGCCATGGACCCCCACACCGGCCGCGTGCTTTCCCTCGTGGGCGGCTTCTCCTACGGCAAAAGCCAGTTCAACCGCGCCGTCCAGGCCATGCGGCAGCCTGGCTCCTCGTTCAAGCCCATCGTTTATGCCGCCGCCCTCGACAATGGCTATACGCCCGCCTCCGTCGTCCTCGATGCGCCCATCGAATTTAAAATGCTGAACGGCGAAATCTGGAAACCGAAAAATTATCAGGAAAAGTTCTTCGGCCCCTCGACGCTACGCCGCGGCATCGAGCAATCGCGCAACGTGATGACGGTGCGCCTGGCCAGCGAGCTCGGCATGGTGCGGATCGCCGATTTGGCCCAGCGCCTCGGCATCTATGAGAAACTCCCCATACATTTGGCGATGGCGCTCGGCGCGGGTGAAACGACATTGCTCAAAATGACCGCCGCCTACAGCATGATCGACAATGGCGGAAAGAAAATAGCACCCACCCTGATCGATCGTGTGCAGGATCGTTTCGGCAAAACCATCTTCCGCCACGACAAGCGCGATTGCGGCGCCTGCAACACTGAGGCCTACGATCCAAACACTCCCGAACCTGAGCTGCTCGACGTGCGCGAGCAGGTGATGAACCCCTATACCGCTTATCAGATCACCTCGATGATGGCGGGCGTGGTCGAGCGCGGCACCGGCAAAAAGTTAAAAGTCGTTGGCAAGCCGGTGGCGGGCAAGACGGGCACTTCCAACGAGGAAAAAGACGCCTGGTTCATCGGCTTCACGCCCGATCTCGCGGTCGGCGTCTATGTCGGCTTCGACAATCCCAAGGCCATGGGCAAGGGCCGCACTGGCGGCGAACTCGCAGCCCCCATCGTCGCCGATTTCATGCGCCTCGCGCTCCACGATAAAGCCGCCACCCCGTTCCGCGTGCCGCGTGCCATCGAATTGGTGCCCATCGACGCCAAATCCGGCACCCGCGCCGTCTTCGGCCGCGACGGCGTCATCCTCGAAGCCTTCAAGCCGGGCGACGAGCCGCCTGCGTCCACCACCGTCATCGGCGCCGACGTCGCCGCCGTCACGGGAGTGGAGCAGGGCGACGGCGTCGTTCTTGTTCCCGCCGAGCAGGAGTTTGATGATGGCTTCGAGGAGGATGACGAGTTGACGAACGGCGCCGGCGGCCTCTATTGAATCGCGACGATAACTCCTCCAATTCCGTCATTCCGGCGAAAGCCGGAATCCCGCTTTGGGCAGAAGAGGCGGGACCCCAGCTTTCGCTGGGGTGACGGGAAGAACAGTAAGTTGAACCAATGCGCGCCGAAATCGCCAGTCTTGTCGATGAAATGCAGCAGTCCCTAGGGCTGCTGAGGAGGCATCTTTGACTGGGACAGCGCGCAGAAACGCTTAGCCGAGCTAAACGCCAAGGCCGAAGACCCCTCCATCTGGAGCGATCCGCAGAAGGCCCAGGACGTGATGCGCAAGCGTCAGGACCTCGACAGCCGCATCAGCAGTGTTCTCCGCATCGAGCAAACCATCTCCGATAACCGCGAACTTATCGAGCTTGGCGAGATGGAGGGCGATCAAGGGATCGTAACCGAAGCCGAGAAGGCATTGCAGGCGCTGAAGGCCGAGGTCGCCGCCAGCGAATTGGCAACGCTGCTATCGGGCGAAGCCGACGCCAACGATTCCTATGTGCAGATCAACGCCGGCGCCGGCGGCACCGAAAGCCAGGATTGGGCCGCGATGCTCATGCGCATGTACACGCGCTGGGCCGGCCAGACCGGGCACAAGGTGACCATCCTCGACGATCATCCGGGCGAGGAGGCCGGCATCAAATCCTGCACGCTGGAAATCAAAGGCGAGAATGCCTATGGCAAGCTCAAAACCGAATCCGGCGTCCATCGCCTGGTCCGCATCTCTCCTTACGATTCAAACGCCAGGCGTCACACTTCCTTCGCATCCGTCTGGGCCTATCCCGTTGTCGACGACGAGATCGACATCCAGGTCAACGAAAGCGATGTGAAGGTTGACACCTACCGGGCCTCGGGCGCGGGCGGTCAGCATGTCAACACCACCGACTCCGCCGTGCGTCTAACCCACATACCATCAGGCATCATCGTCGCTTGCCAGGCCGAGCGCTCCCAGCACAAGAACCGGGCCACCGCCTGGAAGATGCTGAAGGCCCGTCTCTATGAACTGGAGCTTCAAAAAAAGCAGGAGAAGATCGACGCCCTCAACGCCAAGAAGACCGAGATCGGCTGGGGCCATCAGATCCGCTCCTACGTGTTGCAACCCTATCAGCTGGTCAAGGACCTCCGTACCGGCTTCACCAGCACCAACCCCTCCGCCGTCCTCGACGGCGACCTCGACGATTTCATCCAGGCCTCCCTCGCCCATCGGATCAAGGGAGGCGGGGAGGCGGTTGAGGATATCGAGTAGCGAAGCTCACCGCTCAGAAACGGTTTTCAGAGTGGTCAGCCACAGCTGGTGCGCGGTGTGCATGCCATTCGGGTCCTGCTCGCGCATTGCAACAGCCCCCTTGCCCTTAAGCACCTCTTCGGTGACGACGTCGCAGCCTTCCGTAGCGGGTACCAAATACCAATTGTGATAGGCGTCCACGCCTTCCCCCGTGCCGAACCACGCTAGGCGGCTGTTGGGGACGAACTCGGACACCCGGCTTTGGATGGTGATATCGAAAGTGACCCAACTAAATTTGCTATCCTCTCGAAGCACATTGGTTGCCTCCTCTGCAATCCGAACGTCCCGGGAGTTGGGGTACCACTGCGGCCACTTTGAAGCGTCGATGAGATGCTGCCACACTTTCTCGCATGGGGTTGCGATGAGAATCGCATTGTTGGCGAAATGATCCGCCTTTGCCGGCGTGTGGCTGCTAGGCCAGTTTATCTCCGCCAAGCGCATTGCCATGTCGCGGTTGAGCGGCGGGGCCGACTGCGAAACGGCGGGCGTAGAGTTGGAGAAAATGCCCAGACCGAGGGTGCAGGCCATCAGTATCGGCAGCAAAAAAAGATGAGTCTTGCGTTTGATTGACGTCATATGAAACTCCTTGCGTTTGTGGCGGCTTTCTCAGTCATATTTGAGAGGGCATCGAATAGCAGGCTGCGTGTTTTTACCTGCCAAAGTTGGCGGTGAAAGATGCCTTACCCAGCAACGCGCTACCGATTCCCTTGTTGATCACAAAGCTAAGCATCGCTGGACTTGCCGTTTTCGGAACTCCGCCCGCCACTTCGACCTTGTCCACAGCCAAGGCATATAGAGTGAAGACCAAACGATGCGCCGGGTCTCCTTCCGGGGCGCAAGGCCCGCCATAGGTGCCGTTGCCTCCACCCACGCCGGTGTCCAGAAACTCGTTGTTTCCTGCAAACGCGCCTTCAGGCAGTTTTGATAGGTCATTCCCGGCGCCTTGCTTAAGGCCGGTGGTCGTGGGGGGAATATTATAGACGGCCCAATGCCAAAAGCCGCTGCCCGTCGGCGCATCGGGGTCGAAGAATTGCAATGCCAGGGATTTCGTGCCGGCCGGAACATTGCTCCATTCGAGGGCAGGGGAGATGTTCTCGCCGGTGCAGCCGAACGCGTTCAGCACGTGTTTGCTGTCGATCATGCTGTCCGCCGGTATGTCGGGACTGGACAGCGTAAAAACAGGAGTCTGCGCTTGTCCGCGGCTTGCACTGAAGCCGGCAAGTAACGACACGGCTAACGCCAGGGCTGACGCTGCAAAAAAAAGCTGTGAATGTTGCTTCATAACAGTCTCCGAGGTTGAAAGGCGCGTGGATTGGTTTGGGACGTGATAGCGTTCATTTCATTCTCCTTGTGAGCGGGTGTTAAGGCCGATCGTTGCGGGCGCTTCAAATCAGCCGACCTCGATGACGACATTGCCGATCGTGCCGCCGGATTCGACCGCCTCATGCGCGGCGGCGATGTCGTCGAGTGCAAATGTGCGGGCGATCGCATGGCGCAGGGTGCCTGCTTCCAGGAGCCGGCCCAATCCCTTCAGTGCTTCGGCGCGCTCGGCGGGTAATAGATCGTAGATCAAAAAGAAGCGTAGCGTGACGCTGTTTTGGAGCAGCCATTGGATCGGCAGCGGTGATGCCGCCGCTGAATACCCATAGGCCACGACCGTCCCATGCGGTTTGAGAACGGTTGGAATGAGTTGCGCATTGGCCGTGATGTCGAGCTCGATGATGGCATCGACCCCGCGCCCCGCCGTCAATGCCGCCACGCGCTTGCCGACATCCTCGGTGCGATAGTTTATGATCGCATCTGCGCCGGCGTCACGGGCGTGCGCCGCCTTGGCCTCACCGCTCACGGTGGTGAAAACGGTGGCACCTGCCGCCTTCGCGATCTGGATGGCATAGTGGCTGACCGCGCCTGCGCCACCGCTCACGAAAATCGTGCGCCCGGGGCCGCTCCCTGCCAAGTGCGAGGCTTGGAACGCAGTCAGTGCGGGTATCCCAAGGCAGGCACCTTCGGCGTAGCTTATGTTCGCGGGAAGCGGTGCTGCCTGCTGCTGCGGAAGAACGATGTGGCTCGCGGCAGTGCCAAAGGCTCGGCGCCATTGGCCGTTCCAGATCCATACCCGTTCGCCGATTCGGCTCGGATCGATGCCCGAACCGACAGCGTCGATGTCGCCTGCCCCGTCGCTGTGGGGGATGACGAGTGGAAAGGCGATCGGGCGGCCAAGCAGATTGGCGCGGCTCTTGACGTCGGATGGATTGACGCCTGACGTCTGAAGCCGTACGCGCACCTCGCCTTCGCCCGGTTCAGTCAGCGGTCGCTCGCCAACCTCCAGCACTTCCACGGCAGGACCCGAGCGCGTATAAAATGCCGATTTCATAACCGGCACCCGCGTCCAACCGCGTTTGTTGCCGAGCGTCTCTACAGTATTCACGATGTCCGATTTCCTTTGGCCACCTGTCCGATAGTGTTGGAACGGCGCCATCACTGTCTCCGTTCCTTCGACAGTAGCGATAAAATTTCCTTCGATTGTCGCTTCCTGTGCTACAAATGGACATGGTTGACCGACTGACCGGAGTGTCTGTCTTCATCGAAGCCGCCGAGGCTGGAGGCTTCTCAGCCGCGGCCACCCGCCTCAACCTGTCGCGCTCGGCGGTGGGCAAGGCGGTGGCGCGCCTTGAGGACAGGCTCGGTGTGCGGCTGTTCCACCGCACCACACGCAACCAGAACCTTACGGACGATGGCCAGGCCTTTTATGAACATTGTCAACGGGCGATGGCGGAGATCCGCACTGGCGAGTCGATGCTGGAGTCCGGCCGCCGCGAGGTGGCGGGCCGGCTCCGTGTGTCGATGCCTGTGGTGCTCGGCCGCCGTTGTGTGGCGCCGATCCTTGCTGGATTGGCGCGTCAGCATCCGAAACTCGAATTGGATCTGAGTTTCAGCGATAGGCCAGCCGATTTGCTGGGGGATCGGTTCGATCTCGCCGTCCGCAACAGTCCATTGGGTGGCCCGCTTGGCGATTGGCCGGGATTGATGGCACGGCGCGTGTGCCGCCAGCGCATGACCGTCTGTGCCTCACCGGCCTATCTGACGCTCCGTGGGACGCCGCAAAGCATTGAGGAGCTTCGCGGCCACGACGCTGTCGCCTATGTAAGGCCGTCAGGCCGCGTCCGCACGTGGCTTTTCCCGATCCGCGCGGACCTCAACGTCGAGATCATGCCGAGGCTCCGCCTGCGCCTAGACGATCTTGAAGCAATTGCGGACGCAGCCGTAGCGGGCATGGGCCTTGCCTGGTTGCCGAGCTGGCTGATCCGCGACCGGATAAACTCGGGCGAACTCGTTCGCGTACTCGATGGCATTCCTGGTCTTGTCTTCGATTGCCATCTCGTCTGGCCGCAGGCGCCACATCTGCCGTTACGCGTGCGCTTCGCCATCGACATATTGGCGGCGGAACTCCCAGGAGCGATGGAAGCATGATTGAATCTTGGGATAGAGAAGAGCGAGTGTTAATCGAGTATCAGCTTGATCCCACGCCGGAAATCCGCCACGCTTTGGCCCATGTTTGATGGCCAACAGGGGTCCGGTGGGACACAAGGGCTGTTCGTGCGACGCAAGGTATTGAAAATAACCGCGTATAGCGCGATGGCGGTCCTCCTCGCAGGCCTCGTCGTCTTCGCCGCCTTTTACGTGCGCCTGTGGCAGGGCCCCGTGTCGCTCAACTTCATGACCGGCACGATCCAGTCGCAGATCAACAACAACCTTTCGGGCATGTCGGTCGCCATCGACGGCGCCTTGATCGAGCGTGCGGCAGGCAGCGGCATCCCGCATTTCCGCCTTCGCAACATCACATTGCGCGATGCCGCGGGCAACATGATCGCACGCGCTCCCCGGGCTGCCATCGGCGTTCAGGAAAGTTCGCTCTTCGCAGGCGCCATCGTCCCGAAATCGCTCGAGCTGATCGGCCCCGAGATTTTCATCAAGCGCACCTTTGCCGGTACCATGGAACTGGGCTTCGGCAACCCCGCCGCGGATTCAAGCGAATCGGTGGTGATCGGCAATGAGCCGCAAAGCCAGGCACCGATTGACGGCAAGACGGACCAGCGCGTCTCCGGCGCCGGTGGCTCGCTCATTGCGGTTCTGGCCGGTGGCGATGGCAGCACTCCCACATCCATGAGTTCGATCGAGGACATCCGGATCTCCGAGGCTTCGATCCAGCTCTTCGACGAGGCCAACGATGCGGTCTGGAATATTCCCGACGCGAGGCTGGCGTTCCGCCGCATGCCCTATGGCTTTGCCGTGGTCACCAACGCCAATGTCGCCAATGGCGATGAGGCAGGCTCCTGGCATGCGGAGATTTCCGCAAGCTACCGGCGTGAAAGCCAAACCTTTTCGATCAGCGCGCGACTGAGCGACCTTGTTCCCGCCAATATTTCCGATGAGATTTTCGCGCTGTCGCAGCTCGCCCGCGTCAACATTCCGCTCTCGGGGCACGCCGAGATCGAAATGACGCGCGATGGCGTCATCACCAAGGCTTCCGCTGAGTTCACCGCAGCCGCCGGCGAAGTCGCACTCCCCAACTATCTGGCGAAACCCATCATCGTCGATGAGGGCTCGCTCCGCGCCGACTACGATCCCGCGACCGGCGGCGTCATTATCACCGACTCGATCGTGCTGGTCGGCGGGTCGCAGGCCGAACTCTCCGGCAACGTGCTGCCGGTGCGCAATAACGAGGGCCGGCTGACGGCGCTCGACATCAACCTCAAAGCCCGCAACGTGGCTATTCAAGGCACCGTCACGTCTCCGGTGACGGTCGACCGCATCGACTTCGCCGGTTCAGCCGCCGTCGACGAGGCGCGGCTTGACATCAAGGACCTAGTCGTCATGTCCGGTGCTTCCGGCATCCGCCTCCGGGGAGCGATCTCGGGCGGCGGCGAATCTTCGGGCATTCTGATGTCCGGCCGCCTCCGCGATGTTTCGTCCGCCCTGCTCACCCGCCTGTGGCCGCCGATCATGGCGCCCCGGACCCGCGAGTGGGTGAGCAAGAACATCAAGGCGGGCCGCATCACCGCGGGCGAGTTCACCGTCAATCTGCCGGTCGATGCCTTGGCCAAGGCCCATCGCCAGCACCGCCTCCCCGACAATGCCATCGACCTTAAATTCCAGATGGCGAGCGTCGCCACCAGCTATTTCAAAAATCTACCGCCGCTCCATGACGCAATCGGCGAAGCCCGCTTCAAGGGCAACCACTTCAGCCTGACAGTCGCCAGCGCCGCCGTGACGCTCCCATCCGGCAAACCCGTGAAGCTTGAGCTTGGAACCATGGATGCGCCGGACGTGCTCGCCATCCAGTCGCCCGCCGTGTTTACCTTCCAGGCGAGCACCAGCGCCCAGGGGCTCCTGGAATATCTCGACCTCCCCGATCTTGCGGTGATGAAGAACGCCAAGATCGACAGCGCCAAGGTCGGCGGGGATGCAAAGGTTGCTGTCACACTCAAGCTCCCGCTCATCAAGGATGCGCCGCGCCATCTCGTTTCGGTAGCGGCCGAGGCCAAGCTCACCGATGCATCATTGCTGGGCGCGTTGCCGAAGATCGACATCACCGCAGGCCAATTCGATATCAAAGTCATTGATCGCCGGATCGAGGCATCGGGCCTGGCCAAGATCAATGGCATCGATGCCAAGATCGGCTGGAGCCGCGAAGCGGGCGTTGACGGCCGGCAATCGGCCGTCATCGAGGCTACGCTGGACGACGAAGAACGCCGGAAGATCGGCGTCGACCTCGCCGAATTCCTCACGGGGCCCGTTGGCGTGAAAGCCACGATCGACGATCTTTCGTCCCCCGATGGCATCATCGCCATCGACGCCAACCTTTCGAAAGCCGAGATGCATATCGAAGCCATCGGCTGGCGCCGCCCCGCAACCGCCAAGACCCGCGCGGCGCTCGTCTATCGCGGCAAGGGCGAGCAAGGCCGCAGAGTTGAAAAACTGGAAATCACCGGCCCCGATCTTGTGATAAAGGGAGATGTTTCGCTCACAGCACTAGGCGAACTGCGCGAAGCCAAGCTGCGCGAGGTCCGGCTCAGCGACGAGAACCGTTTCACGCTCAACATCACCAATGGCGCGGAGGGAGCCGAGCTCACCATTTCCGGCGACAGCTTCGATGCGCGCGGACTCATAAAATCCATGTTCAGCGCAAAGTCCGGCGAAGGGAGTGCCCGCAAAGGCAGCAAAACGCCGCTGCTGATCTCGGCCGATGTGGATCGGGTACATGCGCATCGGGGTGAAATTTTCACCGGCGTCACCGCGCAGATCCGCACACGAGGCGGGCGGGCGGAAGCTGGCGAAATATCCGGCACGCTGCTGTCAGGCCACCCCATCGTTATGCGGATCGCTCCAGCGAGCAACGGCCGCGAAATGCGGATCACCGGACGCGACGGCGGTGCGGCACTCCGCGCCGCCAATCTTTATACCAAGGCCGCGGGCGGACAGCTCGAATTCTACGCGCTGCTCGGCGATGATTCCTCCGTTCGCCGCGGCCAGCTCATCCTCCGCAATTTCGAAGTGCGGAACGAAGCGGCTCTTGCGCAGCTTGATACGAGAGGCAAGCCAAAAAAATCCGGCCCGAGGCGCGATGGCATATCTTTCAGCAAGCTCACACTGCCTTTCACCACCGATGCCAAGTTCGTGCGCATCGGCGATTCCCTGGTCAAGGGGAACGAGCTCGGCGCCACCGCGGAAGGCGTCATCCGCAAGTCCGATGGCGCCATCGACATCACAGGCACGATCATTCCCGCCTATGGGCTGAATTCGGCGCTGAGCGAAATTCCCCTGGTTGGCGATATCCTCACAGGCGGGAAGGGCCAGGGCGTCATCGGCCTCACCTTCGCCTTGAGCGGCACCATGGACAAGACGCGTTTCCAGGTGAACCCGGTCTCCGCCATAGCGCCTGGCATCCTGCGCAAGTTCTTCGAATATGGCGGCAGCAACGCCGTCCCTGTCCCCACCAGCCGCAATTCCGACGCCGACGGCGGCTGACCCCTCATTGTCATTGCCGGGCTTGTCCCGGCAACCCCTCCCTCCGCCCGCACTATCATTCAAGCGGAATGGTCGCCGGAATAAATCCGGCGATGACAAGAATGATAATTCTTATGCTGCGGGGCTGCCCTGAACCGGCAGCCAATTTCCAGTCACACTTCTGCCGGGTTTCGTGCTTCTATACGGGAACTTGGGTAGCACCCTTGGGGTATTTCGGAATTTGATGACAGTCTTGCAAAGCCTGCGCCGCGCCGCAGGCACCATGCTTGCCATTTCAGCAATCGCGGTTGGCGTGTCCGGCTGTGCCGGAGGCTTCATGGATAGCCTGCTGGGCGATGACACGTCCTCATCCACCCGCGTGGCGGCGATCCCCAATTCAACCGGCGCCGTCGCCCCCGATCTCTACGGCTCCAATGAAAACGATGCGGTCGCCAAGCTCTATAATGAGGGCCTGGCCAAGCTCCAGGGCGGCGAGTGGAAATCCGCCACCAAGCAATTCTCGGAAGTCGAGCGCCAGTATCCCTATTCGAAATGGGCCACCAAGGCGATCCTGATGCAGGCTTACGCCAACTACCAGGGCGGAAAGCCCGACGATGCCATCAACGCCTGCAACCGGTTCATCACGCTCCATCCCGGCCACAAGGATGCGCCCTACGCCTATTACCTGATCGCGGTGTCGAACTATAACAGGATCAGCGACACCAAGCGCGACCAGCGCGCCACCCAGCAGGCGCTTGAAGCGCTCGAGGAAGTGGAGCGCCGCTTCCCCGGCACGGCTTACGCCAATGACGCCGCCAAGAAGGTGCTCATGGCCCGCGATCACCTGGCGGGCAAGGAGATGGAGATCGGCCGTTACTATTACACGCAAGGCTCCTATCTCGCCGGCATCAACCGCTTCAAGCGCGTGGTGACGGAATATCAGAAAACGTCGCAAACGCCCGAAGCCCTCTACCGCCTGAGCGAAGGCTACATGGCGCTCGGCGTCGTGTCGGAAGCACAAACAGCCGCCGCCGTCCTCGGCCACAACTATCCGAATTCGCAGTGGTACAAGGACGCCTACACCATCGTCTCCTCCGACGGCCAGGCGCCGGTCGAAAACGAGAAATCCTGGATCAGCAAAGCCTTCAGCGCCATCAATCCGCTTTAGTTCCGGAGGGGCGCTGCGCCGCGACGTGGTTGAGCGCCATGTCGAGCGCGAGTTCGAGCGGCCTTGTGGAGCGCATGGTCTGGGCAAGCAGCAGGCCCCCCTGCAACGCGGTCAACACAGCGGTGGCAAGGTTTTCAGGGTCGGCGCTGGGCTTTAGTTCCGCTTTGGCGCGCATCGCCGTGAAGCCGGCGACGAGATAGGCCTCCCACCGGGCGAAGCTTTGGGCAAGCAGCGCGCGCGGGCGCGGCGACTCGGCTAACTCTGAGACCAGAGATCCAAGCGGGCACCCGCCCGCGCAATTTTGCTGCCGCGACAACTCCACCAAAGCGTTCCGCCAGCGGCGCAATCCGGCGAGCGATTTCAAGTTGCGAAGATGCGACTCCTGTGCCGCCAGGACACATTCGGTTTGGCGCTGGATGACGGCCAGCACCAGATCGTCTTTATCCGCGAAGTAATGGTAGAGCTGCGATTTGCTGGCTTCGCTGGCCTCAAGCACTGCGTCGAGACTGGTGTTGGCAACGCCGCGCGCGCGCACCAGGCCCATGGCCGCTTCAACGATACGGGTCCGTGTCGCCGCCCCCCGTTTGGTGCGAACCGCTTT
The DNA here is from genome assembly GCA_041745135.1 of Aestuariivirga sp. Lineage (GTDB taxonomy): Bacteria > Pseudomonadota > Alphaproteobacteria > Rhizobiales > Aestuariivirgaceae > Aestuariivirga. Next base: position 12,607 of record JBGTJO010000187.1, read on the forward strand.
CAAATCAAGGCGTCTCATGACGTTTATATTACTTGACTCGCCGCCATTTGCAACCAAAGTGGACCGATTAGTCCAATTCATGGAGAATCCATTATGTCCAGGTTGCAGAACGGCGGCACTTTCCCCTCCCTCACCATCGACGCCGTGGGTGGGGGAAGCCTTTCTCTGCCCGCCGGCTTGGCGGGCTCCTATGGCGTTGTTCTGATCTACCGGGGGTCATGGTGTCCCTATTGCAACGCGCAGCTCGCCGCTTTCTCCCGGGCCGCGGACACGCTCGCCGAACTCGGAGTCAAGGTCGTTGCTCTGTCGGTCGATGACAAGGCCACCTCGACGGCACTTGTCGAAAAGCACCATTTAGGTTTTCCCGTAGGCTACGGCGCCGGCGCTGATAAGGTCGCGGCGGCGACCGGCGCCTACACCAACGGCAGTCCGCATTATTTACAATCCACCGGCTTCGTTCTGGACCCGAATGGCAAGGTCCTTACGGCGGTTTACTCCAGCGGCGCCATCGGCCGGCTTGTCGCCGATGATGTGGCGGGCTTCGTCCGCTATATGAAGTCCCACAAGTAATCGGAGGGGCCGATGAGTGGAGAGCACGCCGCAATCGTTGTTGGCGCTGGACCGGGCCTGGGGAATGCTCTCGTCAGGCGCTTTGCCGCAGCGGGCATGAGCGTGGCTGCCGTCTCTCGAAAGGGAGCCGCGCCCCAAATGGAGCAACATCGCGATCTCGTTCGCGGTTACGCCTGCGATGCCACCAAGGGCGATCAGGTCGCGGCAATGTTTGCGGCGGTTGAGATCGATCTCGGCACGCCTGATGTGGTGGTGTTCAACGTCGGAACCTGGGACCGCGCAGGCATTCTCGACATTTCCGATCAACTGTTCGAGCAGGCATGGCGCACCGGTTGCTTTGCGGGGTTTCTCATCGGCCGGGCAGCGGCGAAAGCCATGCTGTCTAAGGGCCGGGGCACGATCATTTTCACCGGCGCCACCGCTTCGATCCGTGGCGGCGCCGGGTTCGCGGCCTTTGCCGTACCGAAGTTTGGCCTTCGCGCTCTGGCCCAAAGCATGGCGCGTGAGCTTGGCCCCAAGGGTATTCACGTCGCGCACGTCATCATCGATGGCATGATCGGTAAGGAGGGCGGGGCGGACGCAGCCTTGACTCCCTCGGCGATCGCCGAGGCTTACTATCAGCTGCACCGCCAGGACCGCAGCGCCTGGAGCCACGAGATCGATTTGCGTCCGGCCAGTGAAAAATTCTGAGCGGCTGCTTCAAAGCCTTTCTGTCAATCGCTATCACTTGCTGCTTTTCCTGCTCATTTTGACTTGGGCAATAAGCTGGCCGGTAATCAAGGTCGGCATCGCCACGGTGCCGCCGATCTGGTATGGATGCCTGCGTTACGCGATCGCGACTGTCTGCCTTTTTGCGCTTGTGGCTTTTCGGCGCGAACTTGCTTTTCCCCCGCGAGCCGATTGGCCGCTTGTCGCCGTTTCAGGCGTTCTCCAGATGGCCGTCTTTTCAGCGCTCACGGGTCTGGCCCTGGTCGTGCTCCCACCGGGGCGCGCCTCGGTGCTGGCCTATACGACACCCATTTGGGTGGCGCCCCTCGCTGCTTGGTGGCTTCATGAGCACATCACCCGCCGCGCCGTGTTCGGTGTCGGCATCGGACTCTTGGGTGTGCTGATCATCGCGGCGCCGTCGCTTCGGCCCGACGGGGGCGGCCAGATCGTCGCCTACGCCATGCTCTTGGGAGCCGCCGCCGCTTGGGCAATCTCCATCGTCTTCGTCCGCGGCCACCGCTTCACCGCAACGTCTCTAGCCTTGGCGCCCTGGCAGATGCTTCTTGCCGCTATCCTGCTTTTTCCGCTGGCGATGATCGCCGAAGGCCCTCTGCCGGCCATCGGATGGAGCAGCGCTGCATCGCTGGCTTTCGTTGGTCCGGCTGCGACGGCCTTCGCATTCTGGGCAGTTGTGCAAGCTAGCCGCCACTTTCGGGCCAGCATCATGTCGATGGCGCTCTTGGCCACTCCATGCCTCGGCATTCTGATTTCAGCCGTGACTTTGGGGGAGGTAATCGACATCTTTCTTGTTGTGGGTGTTGTCCTGGTTGGGGCTGGAATTTGCTTGGCGGCAATCGCGCCTGGGCGGAGCGCCCTTTGAGCGCGGCTTTCCAGCTTTAACGGCAATGACGGGATAGGTGAATGGGCCAAGCCAGCCATGACGAGAGGTGGCTGGAATGCTACCCTCAGCTGTCGAATCAACTTCAGGGGGAAAAGCCATGAATCTCAATAGGCCGTCACAGATGATTTTTATCATCTCGCTCGTCATTGCCATCCTCGCGGTCCTGGTCGCGTTGGGGACAATATCATTCACGTCCCTCGCCTCGGTATGGATCATGGGCATTGCCTACGCTGTGCTAGCCGTCGGCTGCCTCATGCGCGGGGCTTAGTTGTCAGAAGAATATTCCTTAACATAGGCTTTTAGTTTTGGGATAGATTTCTTATCCACTCCGGAAGGGGGTTCTGTTTGCGACTTTGATCATGGATTGAGTGGATCAAGCGCCTGCGGGTGAGCTGAGACGTACAGCTCATTCTCGGGAGGGAAGGTGTTGGGTAACACCGATATCCGAAATGCTTCGCACGTTCGTCATATCAGCGTAATATGAGCCGATGATCGCGATCGCCCAAGCCATCCCATGAACGAGATGTCGATACAGGAAGGCAGCCCCATCGGGCTTGCCGATCCATCGCGCTTCATCAACAGGGAGATTTCCTGGCTTGGCTTCAACATGCGCGTCCTCGAGGAGGCGCGGAACCTTAACCATCCCTTGCTGGAACGCCTGCGATTCCTCTCGATCTCCGGCAACAATCTCGACGAATTCTTCATGGTGCGCGTCGCAGGCCTGGCCGGCCAGGTGCGGGAACAACTGGTCGAGCGGAGCGACGACGGCCTGACGCCAGCTGAGCAACTCGAACGCGTCGGCCGTTTCGCTCAGGAACTCATGGCTGAGCAGGACCGCCGCTGGCTGCAACTTAAAACGGAACTGGCCGACAATGGCATCGTCATGGTCGAAGGCGAAGACCTGAGCGATCCCGAGCGGCAGTGGCTCGACACGCGCTTCCTCGAACAAATCTTGCCCATCGTAACGCCCATCGCCATCGACCCCGCGCATCCCTTCCCCTTCATTCCCAACCGCGGCTTCATCATCTGCCTCGACCTCAAGCGCCGCAGCGACGGCGGCAACATGAAAGCGCTGCTTCCCATTCCCCAGCAGCTTGAGCGCTTCATCCGCCTGCCGGCAGCGGAGCCCGGCGCCAACGCCCGCTTCATGACGCTCGAAAAAATGCTGGAATTTTTCGTGCCGCGATTGTTCCC
>JBGTJO010000188.1:0-11682 GCA_041745135.1 Aestuariivirga sp.
ATGAATCTGACACAGGTGGAAGCCATGGAGGCGCTGCGCCAGGTGCTCGACGGCCCGTAGATGGATCACCGCAAGATCCAGCTGATCATGTCGCTCCGCAACCAAGGGGTGCGCGACATGCGGGTGCTGGAGGCGATCGAGCGGGTTCCGCGCGAGCTTTTCGTGGAACCGAGCTTCGCCGATCAATCCTATGCCGATCAGGCGCTCCCCATCGCCTGCGGCCAGACCATCAGCCAGCCCTTCATCGTCGGCCTAATGACCGATCGCCTCAAGGTCGAAGCGCGGCATAAGGTTTTGGAAATCGGCACAGGCTCCGGTTACCAGGCGGCGATCCTGAGCCAGCTCTGCCGCCGTCTTTACACGATGGAACGCTACCGTACGCTGGCGAAATCGGCCGCCGCGCGTTTCAAGGAACTGAAGATCGGCAACATCACGCCTGTTGTCGGCGATGGCACCAAGGGCTGGCCCCGCCAAGCGCCCTTCGACCGCATCATCGTAACAGCCGCCGCGAAGGAAATCCCGCCGCCGTTGATCGAGCAGCTCACCCCGGATGGCATCATGGTCATCCCGCTTGAGGAAAAGCCCGGCAAGCAAGATCTCTACCGCATCACCCGCACCGAGCAGGGCCACGACAGCGAACACCTCACCGCCGTCCGCTTCGTTCCCTTGGTGGAAGGCGTGGCCAAGGAGGTGTAGCGTCAGTCCCTTCTCCCTTGGGAGAAGGAGGGGCCCATCGCAAAGCGGTGGGAGGATGAGGGGACCCTATGCAAACGGCTAGCATCCGGTCCCCTCACCTTCCCATTGCTTCGCAATGGGCCCCTTCCTCTCCCAAGGGAGAGGAGATTAGCTTCAAGGCTGCTCGAATTCGCGTGGAGGGGGAATGTTGTGCACGCGCTCGCGGATTGAGATGTATATCGCGCAGGCGATAAGGATGGCGACGCCCACGACGGTCCAAACATCCGGCAAATCGCCGAAGAACCACCAGCCCGCGGCCACCGCCGAGATCATTTCGGTGTAGGCAAGCGGTGCCAGCAGCGAAGCTTCGGAGTAATCATAGGCCCTAACGATGAGATAGTGGCCGAGCCCTGCGATGAAGGCCAGGCCGACGAACAGCGCCCATTGCGAGAGCGTCGGCGTTTCCCAGACGAAGAATACCACAAGGGTGGTGAGCACAGTGCCCGCGAGGTTGGTATGGAACGTCGTCACCATGGCGCTGGCGCTGCCCGCGATCTTCCGTGTCATCAGCATGTAAATGGCGAGCGAGGTTCCTGATGCCAGCGCCATCGGCACGCCGGGGTTCAGCTCTTGAAAGCCCGGCCGGATGATGATCAGTGTGCCGATGAAACCGACGACGACGGCAGTCCAGCGCTGCACCCCCACTTTTTCACCGAGCACGACGGGCGACAGCATGGTGACGACCAGCGGCTGCACGAAGAAGATCGCCAGCGTATCGGCAATGGGCAGGTAAAGCAGCGCCCCGAAGAAGAACCCCGTGGCGCCGATGAGAAAGCCCGCGCGGAACGTATGCACGACCGGCATTGCCGGCACCAGGCTTGCAGGACCGCCCTGAAGCAGCGCGAAAGGCAGCGTCAGCAGGCAGCCAAAGGCCATGCGCGCCCAGACGATCTGCATGACCGGCACACCCTGTTGCCCCAGGAATTTTGCCGCCACATCGAGGAAGGGCAGGATCGCCATGGCCGCCAGCATCATGGCGATGCCCATGATGGGTCTATTCTGGAGGTGCGCCGATGAAGCCATGGAAACTCTTTGAGCATGTGTTGCGCCAATGTTGCATAACTTTGCCGCAGCTCGTGTTATTTTGAGAAATTGATTCCACCTGACGGGGGCTTTCCAAGACCGGCTTGATAGGCATCGGTTCGTTGTTTGCAATTTGTTTACTTTTAGAATCTATCCTGGAGTTTCGTGAGTTATTCGGAGCTAAGAATGTTCGACTGCGTCGGAACACTCGCTCCGGGCCCCGCCTGATTACAGGGGGTTAAAACCTCCAAGGCGCGCCCCGGACGGCGAAGCTGGAGGTTTTATGTCTAAACACTGCTTGTCTCTATCGATTTTGTCTCTTTCTGCGGCGGCAATGCTTTGGACCGTTCCGGCGGAGGCCCAAGGGGCCTGCGGCGTACGTGCCAAGTTCATTGAGACGCTTTCCAAGAATTACCAGGAGGAGCCTTCGGCATTCGGCATTGCCGGGCAAAGGAACCTGGTCGAGCTGTTCGTGTCCAAAGCGGGATCCTGGACCATGCTGGTGACTCATCCCAGCGGCATGTCCTGCATCGTGGCTGCAGGCCAGTCCTGGGAACAGTTCCCGGCGGCAGCCGCGAAGATGACGGGGCTCTAAGAGCGCGGTCTAGCGTTGTCCTTATCCCAAGCCGGCTCCGCAATGAGTCGGGCGGCGCGGCGTTCGTTGAACATCAGCACCTCCAATTCAGTTCCCGGCGCGGTGAGCTGCGGCTCCACATAGGCAAAGGCCAGGGATTTGTTGACGGCATGGCCATAACTGCCCGACGTGGTGACGCCCACGGCCTTGCCGTTTTGATAAACGGGCTCGTTACCCACGCAATCCGAATCGGTGTTGTCGACTTCCATGTAAACGAGCTTCATGCGGGGGCCGCGCTGCTGGTTCGAGAGACTCGCGGCCTTGCCGATGAAACCTTCCTTGTCGAGACGGATAAAGCGCTCCATCGAAGCCTCGAACATGTCGATTTCGATTGTGAGTTCCGAACCCCAGCCGCGGTAGGCTTTTTCCATGCGAAGTGAGTTCATCGCATAGGTGCCGAAGAGCCGGATGCCATGCGGTTTGCCGGCGGTCATCAGCGCCTCAAAAACCTTCGGCATCTCCGCCATGGGAATGTGCAATTCCCAGCCAAGCTCGCCCACATAGTTCACACGCAGCAGCCTTACGTCATTGACGCCCGCGACCACTGCCTCTTTGCCGGTCAGCCAGCGGAGCTTCGCGTTGGAGAGATCGGCCTTCATGCATTGCGCAAGGACATCGCGCGCCTTTGGTCCCGCCAGCACCAACACGCCGTAATCATCCGTGACATCGGTGATGGTGACTCGTTCATCCTCGGCTTTGCGCCAGTTCAACTGATCGAAATCGTGAAGCTGGGCGGCAGCGGCAGAGAGCACATAGAAATGCTCCGTTCCCAATCGCGTGACAGTGATTTCCGATTCGATGAAACCTTTGGCGTTGAGCAGATGGCCGAGAATGATGCCACCATCTTTGCTTGGAATTTTGTTGGCACAGATGCGATTGAGAAAGCTGTAAGCATCCTGTCCCTTCACATCGAATTTCGCAAAGGTTGAAAGATCCATGAGGCCGACACGCTCGCGCACGGCCAAGGCCTCTTCGCGCACCGGCCCCCACCAGTTCGAGCGGCGGAAGGAAAAGTCCTCGCTCCCACCGGACTTGCTGTACCAGCGCGCCCGCTCCCAGCCGAAGATCTGGCTGAATTGCGCTCCCTCGGCCGTGAGCCGCTCATGCAGCGAAGACTTGCGCAAGCCGCGCCCCATCTCATGCTGCTCCGCGGGCCGGTAGCAGTAATACATGTGATGGTAGTCGGCGACCGCCACTTCCGCGGTGTAGTCCTTGCTGGCCCAGTTGCCGAAACGACGCGGATCGAATTCGCGCATGTTGATCTCAGCCTGGCCATGCACCATCCATTGCGCGAGATATTTGCCCGCACCGCCGCCCTGGCAGATGCCGATCGAAGCGCCGCAATGCATCCAATAGTTCTTCGGCCCCGGTGCCGGACCTGAAAGATAAACTCCGTCCGGCGTATGGGTGATGGCCCCCGACACGATAGATTTAATGCCCGTCTGGCCGAACAGCGGCATGCGTTCGGTGGCCCGTTCGAGCCAAGGCATCAGGCGGTCAAGTTCGGGGGCAATGAGTTCATTTTCGAAATCCCACGCGGGCTGAGCGCCATCCCAGCAAACATGTGCGGTCGCCGTCTCATACGGGCCGACCAGAACGCCGTTCGTCTCTTCGCGGATATAAGCGTGCGCGTAGGGATCGCGCACCACCGGAAGCTCGGTTGCCAGTTCGATCAGTTCCTTCAGTGGCTCCGTGATCACGTAGTGATGCAGCATGTTGGCGATGGGCACATTATGCCCCGTCCACGCGCCCACGGCATCGCAATAGGAGCCAGCCGCGTTCACCACATGCTCGCAAATGATGTCGCCTTTCTCCGTCACCACGCGCCATTCGCCATTCGCCATTCGCTTGATATCTGTAACCAGCGTGCGCCGATAAATTTCAGCGCCAAGCTTGCGGGCTCCTGCCGCCATGGCATTGGTGATGTCGGCTGGCGCCACATGCCCGTCATGCAGCGTGCGGAAGGCCGCCTTGACGCTGAAGGTTTCGAGGAACGGATGATACTGCCCGATCTCGGAGGGCCCGATGATCTCGCAGTCGTAACCCGCCAGACGCGAGAGGCCGTAGACATATTTGAACCAGTCGACCTCGTCATTGGTGGTGGCGAGGCGCAAGCCTCCGCAGCCGTGCCATGACACGGCTTGCCCGGTCAGTTCCTCAAGCCTGGGATAAAGCTCCGTGCCATACACATGCACCTTCGTCATATTGAGGGAGCCATTGAAGTGCGGGCATTGCCCCGCCGCATGCCAGGTGGACCCCGATGTCAGCTCGCCTTTCTCGATGAGCGCAATGTCGGTCCATCCCTCCAGCGCCAAATGATAGAGCAGGCCCACCCCCATCACGCCGCCACCCACAATCACTACTCGCGCCTGCGATTTCATGGACTCTCCGTTTTGCCCCTTCACTCCGGTATTAAGACTTACTTTCGCTTCTTCAAAAACCCAATGTTGCTTTCGTGCAACAGCGGAACGATTTGTGAGTTCCGCCTAAATCCCAGCCGGTTTGAACCTTTCATCCGCCCAAATTGAACAATAGCGTGAGACGTAGATGGAGCGCGAGTCAGGCTCCACGGCAGTCCAAGCTGCTGTTTCCGGATGCGGTTTACGCATTCCAAAGGATCGTTAAGAACGTGTTTGCCAAGCCATCTTCCAGGGCCAATTTGAATGGCGTCAAAGCGCCGGGCGCCGTGCTGGCGCTCCTCGCCTTCCTGTTCCTGGCCGCTCCACCTGCCCGGGCTGACGATACCGGCGTCATGGCGGATTTTTACTCCTTTATCCCCGCCGTTCCCGAAATCAAGATGCCCGAGCTCAGCATCCCGTTCTGGACCGACGATCTCAAGAAAGCGAAGAAGGCATACAATAAGGGCAATTACGAGCGCGCCTTGAAATACTTCCGCCGGGAGTCGGAGGAAGGCAATATCGTGGCCGACTGGTATCTGGGCCACATGTACCGCACCGGCCGCGGCGTGCCCCGCGACGATGCCACTGCCTATTCCTATTACTCCCGCGTGGCCGAGCTCTACGATGCCGATGAGCCCGATCAGAACCGCCTGAAGATCACCGTCGATGCCATGGTGCGCCTTGCCGATTATCAGCGCACCGGCGTTGCCTCCGCCGGCATCGCCCGAAATCCGGCAGGGGCGGCGCGCACCTACCTCAAGATCGCCACTACCTATGGCCACCCCGCCGCGCAATATGCCCTGGGCGTCATGAGCATCAAGGGGCAGGGGATTAAACGCAATCCCCAGCAAGGCCTCAAATGGCTCATTGCGGCGGCCCGCAAGCGCCATGCCTCATCCGAGGCCTATTTGGGTGAACTCTATCTGGAGGGCAAGCTGGTGCGCCCCGACCGCACCCGTGCGGTGATGTGGTATATTCTGGCCAAGCAATCGGCGAGGCCTGAAGAGAACCCCGAGATATTCAACCGCGCTGCGCAGCTTGAAGGCAGGATATCCGCCGACGAACGGCTTGAAGCCGAAGCCCGCGCCCGGGTATGGAACGAGCAATATCCCAAAGACCGCCGGCTGACCGTCACCGCCGAGCAATAGACTAGGGTTGCCGCACAATCTTTCTGTCATCGCCGGGGTGAGACAGCTCTCCAAACTGTCATCGCCGGATTCATTCCGGCGACCCATCGTGCCGAGGCTGAAGAAGCTGAGCTTTGGTTTGCCATGGGTCCCCGGAACAAGTCCGGGGATGACAGTAGTGGAGTTCCGTAATCGCCAGGCTAATCCCGATGTTTCCACGGCTTCGCGTTGAAGTCGCGCCGTAGAGTCCTTTGCCGGCTCTGCACCACGTCCCGATCAAAATAGGCCTGCCGCATGTGCCGTGACCCTGTGGTCAGCTTGAACGCCTTGCGGCTGTGGATCATCCGGTAATTATCCACCATGTACATCTCGCCGGGATTGAGCTTGAAGCGGATCTGAACGTCATCCGCGTTGATCAGGCCCGCGAAGATTCTCCGCGCTTCGTAAAACCTGTCCAGAATATCCGCATCCACGGGCGAAACCCGGTCGCTGCGGCCGTGATATCTCACATGCTTGATCGAACCATCGAGCGCCAGATCGATAAAGGGCGATGTATCCTCGAGAATCGCTTGCTCATCCGCGTAGCGCCACACGATGGGAACGGTGCACAAGGTTTCAAACAGCGCCGGGTGCTCGCGGCGCATCCGTTCGGCCACATGGAAACCATCGCTAAGGCCGCTTTCGCCGCCTTCCGCGTCATTGGCGAGGCAGTGCAGCAGCACATATCCCGGCTGCGGTATGCGGTAGGGATTGTCGGTATGGGGCTCAAGCGCCCGCGGCGTCATGCTGAGATCGTAAGCTTTCTCCGGCGGCACCGCCTTCACGTCCTGAATGGCGCCATTGTTGGTAACCCGCATTAGACCGATGAGGTCGATGAACTCCTGCACGCCGTTAAGCCGCGCCGGCACGCCGCGCACCAGGGCAAAGCCCAGCCGCCCGACATCGTCGAGTGCCGCCAGGAGCGCCCGCGGGCTCGACTTCAGCTCAGCCAAGTCGTGCCACGGCAAGGGATTGAGTGAAGCGTCACAGAGTTTTTTCGGCCCCATGAGATCGTCAGTGAGCGGCTTCTCGGCCGCACGGCGCAAATCGCTGAGTTGGTAGGTCGTGGCATGACCATCGCTGAAAGCCACATCCACGCCACCGTTCCTAACGTTCGCCGCCGTGATCTTGATATCCAGCGGAATGAGATCGGCGTCGGTAAGCTTATGCCCGGTTTTAGGATCGCGGAACTCGGGGTGGCTGGTTGCTTCGCGCAACCAGATTGCATTATAGCTATGGGAAAATCCGTCAGTGTCCTTCAGGTGAAGCCGGTTGCCTTGATGTGTGACGTTCATGGTTGCTCTCCCGTGTTGAGAGAACTGTAATGGACGTAACTCCCGAGCCGTTAGCGGTGCATGGCCGGATGATAGCTCGATCTGGACACTCAACCGAACATTCGCGCCGGCGTAACGCCAAGCGACTTCTTGAACATGGCGATGAACGAGCTGACGCTGCCATAGCCCAGATCGAACGCGACATTGCTGACCGATTGCCCATCGGCGAGCCGCCGCAAGGCTTCCAGCAGGATGGCCTGACGCCGCCAGGAGCGGAAGCTCATGCCGCACTCCGCAGCGAAGATGCGATCGATAGTCCGCCCGCTCGCCCCCACAAATCCCGCCCAATCCTCGCGGCTCCGCGAATCCGCGGGATCGGCAAGGAGCGCCCTCACGATCGGCTGAACGCGAGAATCCCGCGGCATGGGCAGATGCACGGCGCTTGGGTTGCGTGATGCCTGCATCACTTCCTCACGGATGAGGTTGGCCACCCACTCGCTCCGCTGCCCCCAGCTATTGCTCGCCGACAGGTGAACGATGTCCAACACCAGTTCGCGCAACAGCGGTGTCACATGCAGTACAAAACATCCCTGCGAAATGCGGCTCGCGAGGACAGGCTCGACATACACCGTGCGAAAGGCCAACGATGTATTCGCCTTGAGCACATGCGGCCGCTCCGGCGGCATCCACACCGCGCGCTGCGGCGGCACGACCCAGGTTCCAGCCTCCGTCGTCACATTCATGATGCCATCGCTGGCGAACACTAGCTGGCCGCAGTGGTGATGGTGCGGATTGTTCTCGAAACTGGCCGGCCAATCCCGGGCGATGCCCGTCATGCTATGGGAAAACCGCACATCGTCGAGCTGCGACGTCCCAAAGTCGTACTGGCCAGGAGCCAGGCCGGTTTTGTCCATAGCGAGTTATATATCTGGGGAAAGCTGCTAACAAGCCAATAACCCTCGATCCCTGTGAGTCTTGCTAAGCGCCGGGCGTTCATGCGATTGACCTCGCAATGCCAAGCCTCAAACCCAACGATCCGTTCAATCCGGCCGGCGCTGACGCCACGGCGCAACCGTCGATTCTTGCCAGGCTTCGGGCCTATTTCTTCACCGGCCTCGTGATCACTGCCCCCATCGCCATCACGGTTTGGGCCACCTATTGGTTCGTGACCCTGTTCGATGCCTGGGTGAAGCCCTTCATCCCCGCCGGTTACAGCCCTGACACCTATCTGCCATTCCAGTTGCCGGGCCTCGGCCTGCTGTTTGCCCTGGTGGCGATCACGCTTATTGGCGCGCTAGCGGCCAACCTCGTGGGCCGCACCCTTATCGGCATCTGGGACAAGCTCCTCAACCGCACACCCGTGGTGCGCTCAATCTACAAGGGTTCGAAACAAATCTTCGAAACGATCTTCTCCCAAAAGGGCGCTTCCTTCCGCCATGTCTGCCTGGTCGAGTGGCCTCGCCGGGATACCTGGTCTCTGGCGTTTGTCTCCCGCGAGGTCGATGGCGGGCAAGTCGGCCTGGAGACGGGGCGGCCCATGTACGCCGTCTATGTCTCGACCACGCCCAACCCCACCTCCGGTTACGTCTTCTTCGTCAATGTGGCCGACGTCCGCATCCTGGACATGACCGTGGAAGACGGCCTGAAGCTGGTCATCTCCATGGGCCTGGTTTTCCCCGAGCAACCGTTGGCGGCTGTCGAAGAAGCCGTCGTGGCACAGCTCCACAAGGGGAAAACAAGCCTACGTCAATCAGCCTAGCGGTCTTTTCTCCTTTTCCTTCCCTCGCAAAGGGAAGGTGATTTTGTCATCACCCCGCGCCGATTAACCGAACGGCCTCATCCCTTTCGAACAGATATAGCAAAACCCGCAACGCCTCGCCTCGCGGGCTCGTGAGCTTGGGATCGCGGCTGAGCGTAAGGCCGGCATCGTCGCGGGCCGCTGCAAGCAGGTCGCCATCCATGGCGAGGTCGGCCATGCGGAAGAGCGGAACACCAGCCTGCCGCGTGCCGAGCAATTCGCCGGCACCCCGAAGGCGCAAATCTTCTTCGGCAATGCGGAAGCCATCCTCGGTTTCGCGCATGATGCGAAGGCGCGACTTGGCGGTTTCGCCGATGGGATCCTGATAGAGCAGGAGGCAGTTCGACTTCTCCGTGCCCCGCCCGACGCGCCCGCGCAATTGATGCAGTTGCGCCAGCCCGAAGCGCTCGGCATTTTCGATGACCATGACATTGGCCTCCGGCACGTCGACGCCCACCTCGATCACCGTAGTGGATACGAGCAGCTTCACCTCCCCGGACTTGAACGCCGCCATGGCTTTATCTTTTTCCGTCCCCCGCAAGCGGCCATGCACCAGCCCCACGTGCCCGGGGAAGCGTTGGTTGAGCGCGGCGAAGCGATCCTCGGCGGCGGCGAGGTCCACCGCCTCGCTTTCCTCCACCAGTGGGCACACCCAGTAGGCGCGGTGGCCTTGTGCAAGGCCTCGGGCCAAACCCTCGATAATCTCGTCCATGCGCGCCATCGGCAAGACGCGGGTGTCGATGGGAAGCCGCCCCGCCGGTTTCTCAATGAGTTTGGAAACATCCATGTCGCCATAGACCGTAAGTGCCAGTGTGCGGGGAATGGGCGTTGCCGTCATCACCAGAAGGTCAGTCGCCGCCCCGGCCTTCGCCTGAAGAGCCAGGCGCTGATGCACGCCGAAGCGATGCTGTTCGTCGATCACCACAAGGCCTAAATCCCTGAACGCGACGCCTTCCTGGAACAGCGCATGGGTGCCGATAAGGATATTGATTTCTCCCGAAGCGAGCCTGGCCAGCACAGCGTCGCGCGCTTTTCCCTTTTCGCGCCCGGTGAGCAAGGCAAGTGTAATTCCCGCGGCATCGCAGAAGGGCTGGAGCGTTGCCATGTGCTGGCGCGCGAGAATTTCCGTTGGCGCCATGAATGCACCCTGCGCGCCGCTCTCAACGGCGGCGGCAAGCGCCAGCAGCGCGACAACGGTCTTGCCGGAACCGACATCGCCCTGGAGCAGGCGGAGCATCCGTTCGGGCGCTGCCATATCGCGGAGGATTTCGTCAATCGCGGCCCGTTGCGCGCCCGTCAGGCGATAGGGTAACGTCGTAACGATCTTGGTGCGCTTGTCGCCGGTTCCGCGCAGGCTTTGTCCGGCAGCCCGCTTCATGTGCGCACGCACCAGCGACAGCGCCAGTTGATTGGCGAGCAGCTCGTCATAGGCAAGCCTTCGCCGCCCCGGGGACTCGGGGCCGATAGCGGCAGGCGTCTCAGGATGATGCAGCGCCCGCAACGCTTGCCTGAAGTCCGGCCAGTTGTTGCGCTGCCGCCAGGCTTCATCTTGCCATTCCGGCAACTCCCTCATCTTGTCCAGCGCGGTTCGAATGGCCCGCCCAAGAATTTTGCCCGACAATCCCTCCGTGAGCGGATAAATCGGTTCGAGAAGCGGCAACCGGTCAAACTCATCCGCCGAAACGATGTGATCGGGGTGAACGATCTGCGGTTCGCTTGCGTACCATTCGATCGTGCCGGAGATGAAACGCTGCTCTCCTTCCGGCAGCATACGCTTCAGGTGATCGGCGAAGGCATGAAAGAAGATCAGCGTGAGGCGGCCAGAATCGTCGAAGACTTCGACGCGGTAGGGCACGCGTTTGTTGTGGGGCGGTGGCGGCTTGTGGCGTCCAACCGTAACCTCGACAGTAACGATCCCTTGTTGCGGGAGATCGGCGATCCTCGGGCGGAAGCGGCGATCAACCAGCCCGGTGGGTAGATGAAACAGAAGATCGATTACCCGCGCGTTCTCGCCCGGCGAGTGCCGCAGGAAAGCCGCAAGCGTTTTATCGAGCTTCTGGCCAATGCCCTTGATGCCGGCAGCCCCGGCAAAAAGCGGGTTGAGAACCGATGGACGCATCGGTCCCGATTAAGCCAATCACATAAAGGGCGCCACAGGCTCCTTCTGCCCCACGGCGATGGCATTGGCCTCCGCGAAGGTGAAGGCCCCGCCGAACAGCGCCTTGCTGGTGATCACCCCTGAAATGCCCGGCAGATAGGCGAGGGTGGAAATATCGTGGATGGATTTGACCAGGCCGCTGGCGATCACTGGAATTTTCACATGCGTGGCGAGATCGGTGGTGTGGGAGAAGCTGCTCTCGGCGAAACCGTAGGCGTAGTCGATATCGGTATAGATGATCGCCGCAAGGCCGATATTCTCGAACTGGCGCGCGAAGTCTACAGGGGTGAACTTGGTGGTTTCCGTCCAGCCTTCCACCACCACGCGACGTCCCTTGGCATCGACGCTCACCACCACGCCATCGGGATAGGCGGTGGCGGCAGCCTTGACGAAATGCGGGTATTTGACCGCAGCGGTGGCGATGACGACGCGGCTGGCGCCCGCCCCCATCCACATATGCACTTTTTCCATGTTGCGGATGGCGCCGCCCACCTG
>JBGTJO010000189.1:0-4259 GCA_041745135.1 Aestuariivirga sp.
TCCCGCGATGATCGCGACCGCCCACCAGGTCACCTCGACATGGCTTTCACCCGTCGCCAGCCGCTTCAACGCTTCCCAGATGATCCACGCCGTCGTTAAGAAAAGCAGGCCCGTCTCAATCAGGGCCGCGACGCTCTCCGCCTTCGCGTGCCCGTAATGATGTTCGGCATCGGGCGGCTGATCGCCCCAACGAATGGCGATCAGCATCACCTTCTGCAATACCGTCTCATCGTCGAGCGCCACCGGATTGGCCGCAACCGTCACATCGGCTCTGGGAAACGCCTCGCGGATGCGCGCATGCACGGTGTCCTTGAGCGTCACCATGTCATCGACCGGCATAGTGCGGGCAACTTCCACGACCGCGCTCACAAACAGCGTCGCACCCGCGGGCCGGAGCCTGAGCGTCCTCAGCGTCAGAACGCCGTCCACATTGGACACGATATTGCGGATTTTCTCCGTCGCTCCTTCCGGGGCCGTATCGAGAAGAGTGTTGAGCGTGCGCTTGCCGAGCCGCCAGCCGGCAAGGGCCACGAAGAGCGACACCGCCAGCGCGGCAATCGGATCCGCTGCGGGAATGCCATACCACACAGCGCCTAGGCCAAAGAGTACGACCACCGAGCTCCACATGTCGGAGGAGAAATGCAGCGCATCGGCCTCCAGCGCTTCGCTCGATGTCTTTTTTGCCACCCGGCTCAGCGCTCGCGACCGGTTGAAATCAACGACAACCGAACCCGCGATAATCGCTACAGCCCACCAGGTCACCTCGACGTGGCTTTCACCCGTCGCTAGCCGCTTCAACGCTTCCCAGATGATCCACGCTGTCGTTAAAAAAAGCAGGCCCGTCTCAATCAGCGCCGCGACACTCTCCGCCTTCGCGTGTCCGTAGTGGTGTTCCGCGTCGGGCGGCTGATCGCCCCAGCGGATGGCGATCAGCGTGACGACGGTCGCGCCGAAATCGATGATGCTGTGTATCGCTTCCGACAGGATGCCGAGCGAGCCCGTGACCAATCCCGCGACAAGCTTGGCCACCGCCAGTCCCAAACTGGCCAGCAGCGAGACAAATGCAACCCGCTGTTTTTCCGAAGACGGCATGGCGCTGTGTAGGATGAGAGTGTTAGGTGATGCAATCGTGGAGTTGATCGTCACCAAACAGGCAAAGAATGAAAAGCCGCGATTTTATTATCAGGCCTGCGCGCCCAGGCGAAAGTGAAGCCCTGTTTGGGTTAGCCACGCTTTCGGCCCGGACTTTTTGTGGAACGCATTATGGCTCCCATTTCATCGACACATGGATGGCCGGGCTGGAGCATAAGGCCTATGAGCCAAGCATCGCGGCCGGTAGGCTTGTGATAGCTGAATCGGCTTCACAACCCGTTGGCTTTGTCGAGTGGAATCCCGGGCGCATCGAGCGCCTCTATGTAACCGAAGGCGGGCAGGGATTGGGCGGCGCTCTCCTGCGCCTCGGCGAGCAGGAGGCTTCCGGCCAAGGCCGCTCTCCTGTCGAGCTTGAGGCCGCCCTGAATGCCATCAGCTTCTATGAACGCCACGGATACAAGCGCCTCGAACCCGGCATATTCAGCGGACGCCCGCCCGGCATGATCCCCATCCCCATGATGCGCATGTGGAAGACGTTCTGAATTACTTTTGGGCAAAAAATCTACCCGTCGGTCGAGGCTAGCTCCGGGAAGCGCCGCTCGATGACTTCGGCCACGCGCTGTTGCAGGTCCCAGAGATAGGGATCGTGGATGCCTTCGCGCTCCAGCGCGGCTGTGGTCTGGTGCAGATATTCAGCGCAGCTGCCTAGATGGCCGCAGGCGGTCGCAAGCAGTTCGGCGATGGCGTCGGCGCTTAGGGCACCCGCATAGTTCGGGTGGTCCGGGTTGGAGGTAAAGGCGATCGCCCGGCCACGCTGCCCCTCGACATCGACATCGATCCAGCGCGGATAGTTTCCGGCGGGCTTGATCGTCATCTCGCGGCGCCAGAGGCCATGCAGCGTCTCGACTTCGCTTCCAGCCGCGATTTCATGGATCACCCCCTCGCATGTGCCGCCCAGGTCGATCTGCATCATCAGTCCAGGTTGCTCAACCGTTCCGCGCCAGCGCGCCAGGCGGAGGCAGAAGGAGCGGTGCCAGCCGAGCGCCGTTGCCCTCCTGATTCGCGCGGGCGCAAAGGCCGGTTTCCAGATGAGCGAGCCATAGCAAAAGACGGAAACGGGTCCCTCCGGCCGGTGCGACAGGAATTCGCGGAGATGCTCCTCGTAATCGGCGTCGGAGAAGTGGTCCATGCCGGGAAGCGGGCCGGGGTCGGGGATATCGCGATGGACCCGGCTGACATGGGCCGCGGTGAGTCGCATGGAATTTTTCATGGCGCCCCAATATTGCAGTGCGATTCGGCGAAGTTCAAGCCAGCCTTGCGCTGCTCGCATGACAGTTGCGTCATCCGCCCGCCTTGCGCGCGCGGCCCAACTCGTGCTGCTTGTCCACTCCCGCCATGGCCCCCGACTCTTCAACTGCCGCGCTGCCGCTGCCGCAAAAGGCCGGCGCCATCACCTTCGCCACGATCTTCGCGATCGAATCCTTCGTGCGCTCGCTCAACGTCACGGTTCTGTCGCTGCAGGCCTACGACATCCTGGGATCGAGCCAAAAAGTCAGTGTGCTCGCGACCGCTGTTTCGCTCACCTTGCTGATCGCAACGCTCATGATGCCGATGCTCTTGGGCCGGCTGCGCCGCCGCTGGGCCTATAGCCTGGGCGCGCTGCTGATGCTCATCGCATCCTTGGTGCTCGCCACTCAGACGCTGCCCGGTCAAGCCATCGGCATGTTCCTCCGCAATGGCGGCGCTGCCATCTTCAATATCGTGCTCTCGCTTTACATTCTCGACAACATCAGGCGCCAGGATCTTGCTACTGCGGAACCTATTCGCCTCAGCGCGTCTGCCATCTCCTGGACACTGGGACCCGGACTCGGCGTGTGGCTCTACGTCGAATATGGCCCTTGGGGTCCCCAGGCGGCGGTGATCGCCAGTGTTGTCGTTCTTATGGCCGTCTTCTGGTTCTTGCGCCTTTCCGACAGCGGCTCCTCCATGCCTTCGGGCACGCTGCAGCCCTTCAATCCCCTCGCCAATGTGCGCCGCTTCGTGGATCAGCCGAGATTGGTCCTCGCCTGGCTCATCGCCTTCGGCCGCTCCTGCTTCTGGGCGACCTTCATGATCTACGGCCCCTTGCTGATCGTCGAGAGTGGCCTGGGAAAGAACCTGAGCGGGATCGTGATCTCAGCCAGCCAGCTTCTCCTTCTTGCCGCCTATTGGTCCGGAAGCCTGGCCCGCCATTACGGCGTCCGCGCCGTGATTGCGGGTTCCTTCGGCTTGGCATCCGTGGCAGCAATTGGCGCTGGCATCGCGGGAACGCAAGCACCTTACATGGCGATCCTGCTGTTGCTGGCCGGCGCATTGGCTGGCTCAGCGCTGGATGGCGTTGGCGGCATACCGTTCCTGCGGGCCGTCCGCCCCCACGAGCGCCAGCGCATGACGGCGGTTTACCGCACCTCCATCGAATTTTCCGAACTGGTTCCGTCTTTCATTTTCGCCTTCGCGCTGCTGTGGTTTGAAATCGGCGCGGTATTCGTGATTCTCGGCCTGTGGCTTGGCGTCATGAGTTTCGTGACCTGGCGCTATCTCCCGCGCTCGCTCTAACCGAAAGGATGACTGATGAGCAGCCTTACGCTTGTGATTGGTAATAAAAACTATTCCTCATGGTCTATGCGTCCATGGATGGCTCTCACCATGGCGGGCATTCCCTTCGAGGAGGTGATGATCCAGCTCGACCAGCCTCGCACCAAGGCGGAAATTACTTCGCATTCCAAAGCTGGCCGCGTGCCGGTGCTGCATCACGGCAAGCTCACGGTCTGGGAGTCGCTGGCGATCCTCGAATATCTGGCGGAAGCATTTCCGGAAAGCGCCCTGTGGCCCAAAACCAGGGCGGCGCGCGCACTGGCCCGCGCGGTCAGCAATGAAATGCATGGCGGCTTCTCGGCCCTTCGCAACGCTTGCCCCATGAATTTGCGCAGACCCAAGAAATCGCTGATGCTGTCAGACGCGGTCAAGGCGGACGTTCAGCGCATCGAATATATCTGGCGCGAATGCCGCGCCACCTATTCCAGGAATGGCAAATTCCTGTTTGGCAAATTCAGCAACGCCGACTCGATGTTCGCCCCCGTCGTCACCCGCTTCGACACCTACGACATCAAGGTCGCGAAGGACACGCG
>JBGTJO010000190.1:0-4506 GCA_041745135.1 Aestuariivirga sp.
GAGGCCATGGCCGGCGCGCCGCGGTCATTGATTTCGTCAACAAGCTTGATCACATCCTGGCGGGTGATCTCATGAATAGAGCGGCCCTTCCAGCGGCCGAGCACCTCTCTCTCAAGAACCCGGTTGGTTTCTGAAGCGGAGCGAAAGAAATTCAGGCGCCGAAGGCGATAGTCGGCAACAACGTCTTCCAGCCGATCTTTGACCGCTTTGTTGCGACGCTTGCGTTTTTCCCCGGCGGGATCCTGGCCATCCAACCGCGCGGCCAAGATCTTTTGTGCCATGGTGCGAGCAATCGCGAGGGTGATCTGGCCATAGGGGCCGATAGTATATTTCCGAAGTCGGCTGAAGCCATCTCTCGTTCGGTACATCACGATAAAGACTTTGCGGCCCTTGGGCGTTACCTTGACCCCGAAGCCGCTCAAATTGTCATCCCAATAGACCACTTCTTTGGGCGCCGCATTCAACTCATCCACCACCGATTTTGTCAGATGCAGTGTCGGCATCACGCCCCCAGTTTGTTACCTGCAGCCCACATAGGTAGCTGCGCAAAAGAAACGGTGGCTATCAGCGAGCCACACTTGGAGACCTGTATCAAGCAGAAACAACGAGATATGAGACGCTATCCAACTCTGTGCCACACAGGAAAACATTAATCTGCTTTCCCTTCGGGAGTGGACGATCATTCCTATCTCTCTAGGATTATACTGTCAAGCATTATTTTCACTCCTTGCACATTTAATCCTCGGGAAACAGTTCCGGAGCGTCGATAGCGCTGAGGACGCGGGCTGCCAATCCTCTGGTGACTTCGGCTTTTTCTTCCAGGGCCTGGCGATCGATTCCGGCGACCAGGGTTCGCGCCGCTTCGAGGGAGCGCGGCATGCGCAGCAGAAGATAGGAAATAACGCTCTCCTCCACCGCCAGTTGCCGGTCGGCGAAGAGCTTGACGAGAACGCCGCGCAACAGGTCATCGGAGGGAGCGCCAACCGCAACGGCGGGAAGTGCCTTCAGGCGCGACAGGAGATCAGGGAGCTTGACCTGCCATTGAGCCGGATAGCTGTTGCTGGTGATGAGCAGCCGGGCATTCTGCTGGCTTGCATGATTGAGAAAGTGGAACATGGCCTTCTCATCGAGGCCGGCACCGGGGGCATCTTCCATGGCGAGCGCGCCGCCTGCAACAAGGGCGGGAACGGCAGGCTCCTTCAGATCGCTCGCGGCGATCCGCCCTGCTCCGGATTTTTCGCGCCAGACTTCGACCAGGTGGGATTTGCCGCTGCCGGCGGGGCCGATCAGCAGCACCGCGTTCGATGGCCAGTCCGGCCATTGATCGATCATGGCAACGGCGGCGGCGTTGGATTCGCTCACCAGGAAATCGTCGCGGCCAAGGGCTGTGCGGTGCGGCAGGTCCAGCACCAGCTGACGTCCGGGTCTTTTCACTTGCTGCGCGGCCGCCGTGGCGGGGGAGGAGCGCCCCGATAAAGGTCGGACGCCAGATATTGGCGGAGCCCGAAGCGCGTGAGAACGCCCGCCGCCGCGGCCAGGGGCACGGCCAGCAGGAGGCCCACGAAGCCGAAGATGTAGCCGAAAGCGAACAGCGCGAACATGAGCCAGACGGGATGCAGGCCGACGCTGTGGCCCACGAGCTTGGGCGAGAGGATGTTGCCTTCGATGAATTGGCCCGCCGCGAAGATTGCGACGACGATCAGGATGCTGCCGAAATCAGGCCAGAACTGTACGAGCGCCACGCCGATGGCCAGCACGCCGCCAATGATGGCGCCGGCGAAAGGGATGAAGGTCAAAGCCCCGGCGATGATGCCGATAGCCAGTCCGAAATTGAGGCCCGCGAGCGACAGCCCGACGGCATAGAAAGTGCCGAGCAACAGGCACACCGTGCCCTGCCCGCGAATGAAGCCGGCAAGTGCCGCATCGATCTCGCGCGCCAAGCCGCGCACCGTCTCCACATGCTCGCGCGGCACCCAGCTATCGACCTTGGCGACGATGTCGTCCCAATCGGCCAAGAGGTAGAAGGCGACGATGGGCGTCACCACCAGCAGCGATATGAGATTGACGAGCGCCATGCCGCCCGTGAGGAGTGTCGACAGCAGCGCCCCGGTCCAGCTTGCGGCGCGGCCGGCGATCGTGGAGACTGAGCCCTGGATATTGGCTTCCGACCTGGCGATCATCTCCTTGAGCCAATCCGGGGCCAATTCGTTGAAACGGGCAGCCAAACCTTGCAGGAGGGCCGGTAGATCGCTGATGAATTTACCGATCTGGTCGCCAAGAACCGGCACTACGAGGATGACAGCGAGCGCCAGAATGAGAATGCTGAACAGCAGGATCGTGAGGCTGGCGGCTAGGCGCGGCAGGCCGAGACGCTCCAGTTTGTCGGCGACGGGATCGAGGAAGTAGGCGAGAACGATTCCGGCGATGAAGGGTAGCAGGATGGCGCTGAACAGCCACAATACCAGGATCAGCGCTACCAATGCGCCGATCCAGAAGAGAATTTGCCGGTGCAGGTTCATTCTGAGCCTGAGCGGCCGTTGGCCATGTGGCGGACCCATTCGAGCAGGTAAAGGGCGCCCGAGGCCGCGGTCAAGACGGCAACGATGCCCATGCCGAGGGGCAGCCAGGGTTCGGCCGGGATGGTCAGTGCTGTTGCGGCGAGCACGCTGACGACGAGGACGATCTGCCCTGTGGTGTTGATCTTGCTGACCATGGACGGCCTGACCTTGACCGGGCGATCCATGAGCCAGGACAGCATGAAGGCGCCGACGATCAAGACGTCGCGGCTCACTACGAGGATAACAAGCCAGGCGGGCAGCACGGCGAGAAAGCCAAGCGTGATATAGACCGAGACGAGCAGCGCCTTATCCGCCACGGGATCGAGATAGGCGCCAAGCTCGGTGCGGAGATTATACCGCCTGGCGATATAGCCATCGACGCCATCGCTGACGCCCGCCGCCGCAAAGGCCAGAAAGGCGAAGCCATAGGCATCCGAGATGATGAGCCAGACCGTGAAGGGCACCAGCAGGATGCGCGCGATGGTGATCAGGTTGGGGAGGTTCATCCGTAGTTGTCCGACTGCCCCTTTTTTGTCATCGCCGCATTTATTGCGGCGACCCATCGCGCCGATACTCGAACAGCCAAATTTGCATTGCCATGGGTCCCCGCAACAAGTGCGGGGATGACAAATCTGGAATAATCATTCTACATCGGCTGGATGACCCAGCTCTGGCCGATTTGCGACAGGGCGAGGCCGGTGCGCTGCATGTTGTCCTGAAGCTCCGGCAAATTGTCGGTGTATTTGAGCTTGATCACCGCGCCGTCGGCGGAAAGCGTCGAGACGTCGACGCCCGTTACATTGGGCGTGGAGAGGATGCGCGAGCGGATGCCGTTCCATTCGGTGGGGCTCCCGAAGGGCACGGAGACGGCAATCGACTGGGGCTCATCGGGATTCTGCGAGGCGAGCGCTTCGTCCTGCTTGTATTTTTCGATCATCACGGCGTGGAAACGCTGCGTCGCCAGTGCCGCAGAATCTTCGGGCTTTGCTGTTTCCGACGTGTATGTCTTGTCGAAGGTGACCCGGCCCAGAGAGGTGTCGCCCGATATTACGGCATGGATGCCGCCGCCTTCGGCGGGCTCGGCCACCGCCACCACGAGGCTCGACGCGCCGTAGCGGCGGCGGATGGCTTCGAGCTTAATGGGATCGCCGTTGAGCGCATCTTCTTCGGTAAGGGTCTCGGTGTCCTCGAGATCGCCGATGGGCACGATAATGGGCACCAGCGATTGCTCGGCATGGAGATCGAGCCAGGCCTTTCGCCAGAGATTGTCCTCCCAGAGTTTTGAGCCGGAAGATTCGCGAAGCACCGGCAGCACGATGATGGGCGCAGCCTGGCGGGTTGGGACGTGAACGCCGTAGCGGCTGAGCAGCTGATAAATTTTTGTGGGCAGGAAGCGTACGGTGAAGGTGCCGATGTAGCGGCCAGGGGAGGAATTCTCCTGCTCGATCGACAGGGATTTGAGATAGGCGGCGATCTCATCCGGCTTTAGCTCGGCGAGTTCGGCGGCGATTTCGGGTGAGCCCAGGCGTTCGATGAGCATAAAGAAAGCCTTGACCTGCACATCCATCAACGCCTGATTTTTGGCTGTGGAGGCATCGGTGCTGGTGACATCGACGGGCACGCCCTGCACGGCGAAGATATTGGTCTCGACGGGCCCCGCCGCCCTGCCGAGACAAGCGGATGCCAGAAATAGCCAGGCGGCGAACAAGGCCCGCCACGGGCGCCAAACCGTCATTGCTTTCCGTTGCTCCACCGTCCGGCCGGATTCCGGCTTGCGCCGGAATGATGAAAATGAGAGACCCCGCTCCAAGCGCATAACCACAGAGAATTGGGGCAAACTAGCGGCATGGGGGAAGCGAAACAAGCGCGGCGGGGCGGCATCACTTATGCCGATGCGGGCGTGGATATTTCCGCCGGCAATGCGCTGGTCAAAGCTATCAAGCCCCTG
>JBGTJO010000191.1:0-6700 GCA_041745135.1 Aestuariivirga sp.
CTCCTGGCGCTTTCGCGCATCGCGCGCTGCCATCCCTGGGGCGGAGATGGGTTCGACCCGGTGCCGGATACCTATGTGGGACCCATCTGGCGCACAAAAAAAGGGGCCCCGGAGGACCCCTGATCTTGTGCCGTGCGAGAGCCTATAAATTGAACTTGTAGGCCAATGCCGCCCGGATGATGTGCATGTCCTCGATTTCCATCTCCACCTCTCCGACGTTGAGATCGTAGGTTTCTTCCCCGAAGGAGGCGTAAAGATATTCGATCCTGCCGGTGAAGGCGTCGTTGAAGGCGTGTTCCATGCCGCCGCCGATGGTCCAGCCCCAATGGGTGGCATCGTCTTCCTCGTTCAGAACATAGGCATCGAATGTGGCGTCCGCTACGGCCAGGCCGCCCGTGACGTAGATCATCGTTTCTTCCATGGCGTATCCGAAGCGGGCGCGAAGCGTGCCGACGCTGTTGATCGTGTAGTCCGTCTCATCGATGAGGTTCTGCGCCGTTTCGCCGATGCCCCAGCCCCAGTCGCCTTCGACGCCGAGCACAATGCTGTCCATCTGCCACTGAGCTCCGATCAGGACGCCGGCGAGCCCCGAGGCGCCGCCGAATTCCGGATCGTCAAAATTGATGGGGATATAAGGGGTTTCGACAAACACCAGGCCCGCAAAGGCGCCAACGTAAATCCCCGACCAGTCATAGACCGGAGCAAAATCGACGTCGGCAGCCAGGACTGGAGAGCCCGTCATGGTAATGGCGAGAGCGGAAGTAAGACCAAGCAGAAGTTTTTTCATGTGTGTACCCAGAACCCGGTGTTTGCGTTGCGTTCGGGGCTAAACATGAAGCGTTAAGGTTAATGGCGGGTTAGCGACATGTTAATCAGGTCTTACCGGTGGCGTGCTGCTTGACTATGGCCTCCCGGATTGGCAATCAGCGTTGAGCCTTACCCGCATTGGTTTAGCGGGAGTGAGCGGGAGGATGACGATGATTACCCTGACGTTTCCGGACGGCGCCATGCGCCAAGTCGAAGCCGGGATGAGCGCTGCGCAGATTGCAGCATCCATATCCAAATCCCTCGAGAAGAAGGCCGTGGCCGCCGTAGTGAACGGCAGCCTGGCCGATCTTGCCGATCCGATCACATCGGATGCAAGCCTGCGGATCGTGACGCGGGAAGACGATGCGGCGTTGGAACTCATCCGCCACGACTGCGCGCATGTTCTGGCCGAAGCCGTTCAGGAGTTGTTTCCCGGCACGCAGGTGACCATTGGGCCGGTCATTGAGAATGGCTTTTTCTATGATTTTTTCCGCAACGAGCCTTTCACGCCGGAGGATTTTCCGGCGATCGAAAAAAAGATGCGGGAGATCGTCGCCCGCGACAAGCCGTTCACCAAATCGGTGAAGTCACGCGAGGAGGCCAAGGAGTTCTTCCGGCAGAAGGGCGAGCTGTTCAAGGTCGAATTGGTGGATGCCATTCCGGGCAACGAGGACATCAAGTTCTACGACCAGGGCGGCTGGATCGACCTGTGCCGCGGGCCGCATATGACGTCGACCGGCAAGATCGGTTCTGCCTTCAAATTGATGAAGGTCGCGGGAGCCTATTGGCGTGGCGATTCCAACAACCCGATGCTCACCCGCATCTATGGCACGGCCTGGGCCAACGATAAGGATTTACAGGCCTATGTGACGGCACTTGCGGAAGCGGAGAAGCGCGACCATCGTAAGCTCGGCCGCGAGATGGACCTGTTCCATTTCCAGGAGGAGGGGCCCGGCGTCGTCTTCTGGCACGCCAAGGGCTGGACCATCTTCCAGCAGCTCATCGCCTACATGCGCCGCCGCCTGGCGAAGCTCGACTATCAGGAGGTGAACGCACCCCAACTTCTCGACAAGTCTCTGTGGGAGACATCCGGCCACTGGGGTTGGTATCGCGAAGCTATGTTCATGGCGCGCTCGGCCGGTGATGAAACCGAGGACGACCAGATCTTCGCCATCAAGCCGATGAACTGCCCGGGACACGTGCAAATCTTCAAGCACGGCCTCAGGTCTTACCGCGAACTGCCGCTGCGTCTCGCCGAATTCGGCAGCGTGTATCGCTATGAACCTTCAGGCGCGCTGCACGGCCTCATGCGCGTGCGCGGCTTCACGCAGGACGATGCGCACATCTTCTGCACCGAAGATCAGATGGCCGACGAATGCCTGAAGATCAACGACCTCATCCTCTCTACCTACAGGGACTTCGGCTTCGATCAGGTCCTGGTGAAGCTGGCGACACGGCCTGAAAAAAGAGTCGGCACTGATGCAATGTGGGACCATGCGGAGGATGTGCTGCGCCGCATTTTGAAACAGATCGAGGAAGAATCAGGTGGCCGCGTCAAAACCGGCATCAATCCGGGCGAGGGCACGTTCTACGGCCCCAAATTTGAATATGTGATGCGCGACGCCATCGGCCGCGATTGGCAATGCGGCACCACGCAGATCGACTTCAACCTGCCGGAACGTTTCGGCGCTTTCTACATCGGTGCTGACGGCGAGAAGAAAGTGCCGGTGATGATCCACCGCGCCATCTGCGGCTCCATGGAGCGCTTCCTCGGCATCCTGATCGAGCACCACGCCGGCCATTTCCCGCTCTGGCTCGCGCCGCTTCAGGTGATGGTGGCGACGATCACCTCCGACGGCGACGCTTACGCCGTTCAAGTGCGCGACGAACTGCGCCGCGCCGGCCTCCGCGCCGACGCCGACCTCCGCAATGAGAAGATCAACTACAAGGTCCGCGAACACTCGGTGCAGAAGGTGCCGGTGATTTTGGTCGTTGGCAAACGCGAGATGGAAGACGGAACTGCCAACATGCGAAGACTCGGCTCGCAGGAGCAGAAATCCATGAAGCTGGATGAGGTAACCGCCGCGCTGCTGGCGGAAGCTACGCCGCCGGATTTGCGGCGAGTCTAACTCCTGCCCCGAACCGTCACCCCAGCGCAAGCCGGGATCCCGCTTGGACCTGTTAACTGGATGAACAAAGTGGGATTCCAGCTTTCGCTGGAATGAGGGCATTTAGTCACGCAAACATCTGGTTGCCATGGAGAGTTTGTGATCGGAGTTGATTTGCGCCCAAAACTTTTTGCGCCTAGCTTGAGCCCATGCAAACCACGCCGGCCAAACGCGAGCGCATTTGGGTGCACACCCTGTCGGTTCGGGTGTTCCACTGGATCAACGCCGTGGCGATCATCCTGATGATTATGAGCGGCTGGCGCATCTACAATGCCTCGCCGCTGTTTTCATTCCGCTTTCCCAATGAGATCACCCTCGGCGGCTGGCTGGCTGGAGCATTGAATTGGCACTTCGCGGCCATGTGGCTGCTGACGATCAATCTGCTGGTCTATTTGGCGATCGGGCTGTTCACCCGGCATTTCCGGCGATCGTTCTTTCCCGTGTCGCCACGTTCTGTCGTGCAGGATATTGGCAAGGCGCTGCGAGGGCGGCTGCCGCATGAAACAGGGCGCTACAATGCCGTGCAGAAGGCGTCCTATATCGGCGTGCTGCTGGCGATCGTTCTCACCATCCTTTCCGGCATTTGCATGTGGAAGCCTGTGCAGTTTCAGGAACTGACCTGGCTAATGGGCGGCTACGAGGGCGCAAGGCTCGTGCATTTCTTCGGCATGGTGGCGATATGCGCGTTCATCGTCGTGCATCTGGCGCTGGTGGCGATTGTGCCCTCAAGCCTGTTGCCGATGATCATCGGCTGGGCGCGGAAACCGCCGGAGACAAGGAGCGACCATGGTTCCTAAGAGCCTCATACTGGAACGGCGAGCGCCCATTCTCAATCTTGAGCGCCGCCTGTTCATGAAGAAGACCCTGACGCTCGGCGCCTTGTCGCTTCTGACGGGATGCGATGCCACCGATCCATCGGTGACCGAGCGCATCCTTAGCGCCATGTCGCGGTGGAACGATGGCGTGCAGGCGGCGATTTTCAACGGCGGCAAGTTAGCGCCCACCTATGCCGAAAGCGACATCACCGATCCGTTCCCCTTCAACGGCTATTATCCGGAAGCGAAAGCGCCGGTCGTGGCCGAGGAAGGTTATGCGCTGGAAGTCAGCGGCATGATCGCCGATAAGCAGAGCTGGACGCTCGAGCGCTTGCGGGCCTTGCCGCAGGTTTCACAAATCACGAGGCACATCTGCGTCGAAGGCTGGAGCGCCATCGGAAAGTGGGGCGGCGTGCCGTTTAGCGAGTTTCTGCGTCTCGTGGGCGCCGACACCACCGCGAAATACGTGGGCTTCAGATGCGCCGACAATTATCATACCAGCATTGACATGCCTACTGCATTGCACCCGCAGACCCTTCTGGCGCTTACCTTCCGCGACCAAGTTTTGCCGCGCAAGTACGGCTTCCCCATGAAGCTTCGCATCCCGACAAAACTCGGCTTCAAAAACCCTAAATATATTACGGCCATGTATGTGACCAACGACTATCCCGGCGGCTTTTGGGAAGACCAGGGCTACAACTGGTTCAGCGGCTCCTGACGATCACGCTCAGGTGTATCACGACCTGTTGTTGGAACACGTTAGCGGCGGTCGTGTTCTGGAGTTGGGTACAATAGTGTCCCGTCCCCGAACAAGGAGAAGAAAATGACGATGAAGTTACTGTTTAGCGCCGGAATTCTGGGCCTTGCCCTAACCGCTCCGGCCAGTGCCATGGATATGGCGATGAAGTGTGACGATGCCTCGATGATGAAGATGCAGACGGACATGAACGCCATGACCGATGCGAGCATGAGCGCCAACAAGGACATGGCCATGAAGGAAATGGATATGGCCAAGACGGCTATGGCGGCCGGCAAGACCGACGAATGCTCCATGCACATGAGACAGGCCATGGCCGGAATGATGTGCAACGAGGCGGGAATGATGAAAATGCAGACCGACATGAGCGCCATGACGGATGCAACAAAGAAAGACGCCGCCATGAAGGAAATGGAAATGGCCAAGACAGCCATGACGGCCGGCAAGATGGACGAATGTTCCATGCACATGGGCAAGGCCATGGAAGGATCAATGGCGACCCAATAAATTCTACCAATGCGAGAAATGGGGCGGCTCTAGCCGCCCCATTGCCCTCGGTTAGTCCCTGTCACACAACCGCAATAATCCGAATGGATCATGAGATTAGTGTTCCCGGGATCCCGCGCGTTTGGACGTCATCATCTACCACAACCCGGACTGCGCCACATCCCGCAACACCCTCGGCATGATCCGCAATGCCGGCATTGAACCCCACATCATAGAATATTTGAAGACACCGCCGAGCCGCGAGATGTTGATCACGTTGATCGAACGCATGGGCATCACGGCTCGTGAACTGGTCCGGGAAAAGGGCACGCCCTACGCAGAACTCGGGCTGAACGATGCGGCGCTCGCCGGCGAGCAACTCATGGATGCCATGCAGCAGCACCCCATCCTCATCAACCGCCCGATTGTGGTGACCCCGCTCGGTGTGAGGCTGTGCCGCCCATCGGAAAGCGTGCTCAATATCCTACCGGCGCCAGGATAGAAGATGGCTGCGGATTTATCCCGTCGCGCCTGCGCGGAGGCACTGGGCACGGGCTTGCTGGTGGCGACAGTTGTCGGCTCCGGCATCATGGCCGCCAAGCTTGCAGGCGGGAATGCCGCTCTTGCATTGCTCGCAAACACAATCCCGACCGGCGCCATACTGGTCGTGCTCATCACAATCTTTGGGCCTCTTTCAGGAGCCCATCTCAATCCGGCCGTCAGTCTCGTCATGGCGCTACGCGGAGGGCTTACCGCCAAAGATCTCCTGGCCTATGTATTCGCCCAAATCCTTGGCGCTTGCCTTGGCACGTTCGCCGCGCATTTAATGTTTGATCTTGCGGTGTTTCAGTTCTCGTCCACGCTCCGCACCGGGCTTGGGCAATGGTTTGCGGAGTTCATTGCGGCGTTCGGATTACTCCTCACTATCCTTGGATGTGTGCGATTCAAGCCAGACGCCGTTGCGGCTTCCGTCGGGCTCTATATCACCGCGGCCTACTGGTTCACGGCATCAACCTCGTTTGCGAACCCAGCGGTGACGATCGCACGCGCGCTGAGCGATACATTTGCCGGTATCAGCCCGGCCCATGTGCCGGCCTTCATTGCCGCGCAAATAGCTGGAGCATTGGCAGGTGCTTTTGTCTGGCGCTGGATGTCCAGGCCTAATTCCCCAGGATGATGTCGCGGGATTCGCCCGCGCCAATTTGGAATTTGGCGCTCAGAATCTCTCCGCCCGTTTGAGCGACGGCGGTATAGGTGCCGGGCTTAAGCACCACATCGGCGGAAAGACCTTCGATGGCGGGCAGCGCGTTCCCGTTGGCATCGGCGACATGCCAGAGGATTTTCGCATCGGGCGCGCCCACGAAGGCCAGCCGCGCGAGGCCCGCGGCGTGGTCGATCTCAACGGCGCTCATCAGGCCGGGCTTCACATGGACATCGGCGACGGCGCTGGTGTTTCCCTGATCGAAACGGCTTTCGATCCGGTAATCGCCGGCGGGCACACGAAGAATTTCACCGGCCCGCTCTGTCGTGGCGATGAGTTGGCCCTTGCGGACGCCGGAGAGCGCAAAGACAAGACTGCGCGAGGGCGTGGCGGGAAGGCCAACACCCTGCACGCGCGGCAGGACGCGAATGCCGCCCGCATCCAGCACGAAGCTGGCGATGAGTTT